>DASXRN010000001.1:0-3928 GCA_036506595.1 Polaromonas sp.
CTTCCACCGTGCTGGCGGCCTCAGCCTTGACGCAGCACGTTTCCATGCGGTCGAAATCGGCAGAGGTCGCGTTCCCGATGACCATGTCGATGATCGCCGGCTCCAGCGCCAGTCGCGCTTCCATGAGCTCGGCCGGACTGGTCCGCCGGACCGGGTCGCCGGTGGCCAGGCTCATCAGGGACAAAGCCGCCTGCTCGGTGACGTAGGTGCCGCTGCCAACCGTCTGGCAGATCAAGTCGCGGTCTTTCAAATCCTGGAAAACTTTGCGGACCGTGGTTCGGCTGATCTTGAACTGCTCGCTCAACTCCCGTTCGGTGGGAAGCCTGTCGCCGGCACGCCACTTGCCCGATTGCAGGTTCTCAAGGATGGCGTCACGGAGGGGGAAGGAGATGTCCACGGATTTCCTGGGGCTGGAAGATTGAAGATATTCAAACCAAATAATACCAATTTGCCAAGCAAGCGCAGAGGCGATTCGCTTCGGGGAGACGGCGTAACGCCGACAGATGGCGTCTTTTGTGCACGGAGTCTGACATCACTGTGTGTCACCCGCTTTCGTTGGATAAGACGCGGGCCTGATTTGGTTTTATTTTGGTCTATACTTGGAGCTTATTGGTATTTATTGGTTGACAAAACAGGTCAATCACTGTGTCAAAACATGGGTGTCTGTGCGCCCACCCTCAGGAGTAGCCCTTGCGAATCGCAACATATGTTCAGGATGGCAAACGCCAGGTCGGTATTGTTTCCGCCGATGGTCAACAACTCACCTCTTTCAAGCTCGCCGCGGAAAGCGCGCAGCGTGGCGCGCTCCCGTTGATCGAAGCGCTGGCCTCGGGTGGCGCGCTGCCTCCCGTGGAAACGGCCAGTGTCCCCCTGTCCTCGGTGAAGCTCGAGGCTCCGCTGCCCATACCGCGGCGCAACCTGTGGTGCGTGGGCCGCAACTACCACGCCCATGCCAAGGAGCTGCAGACCTCGGTGTTCAAGGACAACGATAGCAACCCGGAGTCCTGGCCCATCGTGTTCACCAAGGTGCCCGAGTGCGTGGTGGGGCCGCATGACGATGTGCAACTGCCCGGCGCCGGCGTGTCGGAACAGATCGATTACGAAGCCGAGCTGGCCGTGGTGATAGGCAAGGGCGGCAAGAACATCAGCCGTGCCGATGCCATGACGCATGTGTTCGGCTACACGGTGGTCAACGACGTGACGGCCCGCGACGTGCAGATGCGCCACCAGCAATGGGACATGGGCAAGTCGTTCGACACCTTCTGCCCGATGGGTCCGTGGATCGTGACGGCCGACGAGCTCGACGGCACCAGGACCCGTGTGCGCTGCTGGGTCAATGGCGAACTGCGTCAGGACGGCCCGACCGAGAACCTGATTTTCGACATCCCTACGCTGATCGAAACCGTCTCGCGCGGCATCACGCTTTACCCCGGCGATGTGATTGCCACCGGCACGCCGGCGGGCGTGGGCCTCGGCATGAAGCCCTCGCGCTTCCTCAAGGCCGGTGATGTGGTGCGGGTCGAGATCGACGGTCTCGGCACCATCGAGAACAAGTTTGTCTGAGATCACGGCGCCGCGATGCTGGCCAGGCCCCGTCATTTAAATTTAACGGGGGTTCCAACCGCCCCCCATCTATTCGAAGAGAAAAAAATATGAACGTACGTCGCAAGATTCTCAAGGCCTTGAGCCTTCCCGCGCTGGCGAACGTGGTGGCCCTGCCCGTCATGGCGCAGGATGACTACCCGAGCCATCCGATCACGATGGTGGTCCCGTTTCCGCCCGGCGGGGTGGCCGATACGGTCGGGCGTCCGGTGGCGGAAGCCATGGGGCGCTACCTGAAGCAATCGGTGATCATTGAAAACAAGGGCGGCGCCGGCGGCGGCATTGGCATGGGCCAGGTGGCCAAGGCCAAACCGGACGGCTACACGCTGCTGATGGCACTGTCGTCGATCGTCGTGCTGCCGGAGGCGGACAAGGTGCTCAAGCGCTCACCGATGTACCAGCTTGACCAGCTCAAACCGATCGCGCGGTTCACGGCGGACCCGACCGTGCTGGTGGTGAAGGCCGAGAGCCCCTGGAAAACCTACGCCGAGTTCATCGCCCACGTGAAGTCCCATCCGGCCAAGGTGTCGTTCGGATCGTCGGGCAACTATGGAACCATGCATGTTCCGATGGAGCAGTTGAAAGCGGCGACCTCAAGCTACATGCTGCATGTGCCCTACAGCGGCGCCGGGCCTGCCGTGATCGCCTTGCTGTTCGGACAGGTGGATGCGCTGGCCACCGGGCCCGCGAGCGTTGTCCAGCACATCAAGGCCGGCAAGCTGAGAGCCCTGGCCCATTGGGGAGAAGGCCGATTGGCCGTGCTGCCGGACGTCCCGAGCTTCAAGGAGCTGGGCGTACCCCTCGAGTACTCCCAGTGGGCGGGCATGTTCGCGCCGGCGGGCACGCCGGCTGCCGTGGTCGAGAAGTTGCGCCAGGCCGCCAGGTTTGCTGCGCAGGACCCGCGCGCCGTACAGGCCTTGACCTCGGCTGGAACGTCTTTCCAGTCGCAGGATACGCCCGATTTCGAGCGCTTCGTGCAGGCGGACGCGCGGGCCATGGCATCGCTGGTGCAGCGCATCGGGAAGGTCGACTGACTGAATGTCCCGTGGGTAGTTCCGGCGGTCCTGATTCCACGCGCCTGGCCGCCCATCAAACAGCTTCACCCCCAAAAATTCCAGCCCGATGCTTGCTTCGAGCCGAGCGCAAGAACGCGCGGGCCGCTACCATAGAGGGTAGGCTCCGCGTTCCCTCCGGGGACGCTGGGTGCGAAAGGAGGGCATGTGAAACTCTTTGTCCGCGTGGGCCTTGCCGCTGTCGTCTCAGCCCTGTTCTTGCCGGCGCAGGCAGAAACGCTGCGCTGCCATGGCCACATCATTGAAATCGGTGATTCGACGCTGGCGGTGCGCTACCACTGTGGCGAGCCCTTGCTCAGGGACTCCTACTGTGCGCCGGTCTATTACTACCCGAGCTTACAGCTCGTGCCCGAGCCGCTTGCCAGCATTGTGGTTCCCTGCCAGAGAATTGATGAGTGGCTTTACGACCGTGGCCCTGGAAACCTCGTGGCCACGGTGCGTTTTCGCGCGGGTGTGGTGCTGTCCATCAGGTACGACGCCCGTGCACTGGAATAAACCCCAGACCAAGTGGCGCGCCCTTGGGCCGGGCGTTCAATCAGGCGTGCAATCGATCCATTCACTGCTTGCGCCTTGTCGCTCCCGCGTCTCAAGGTCCGGGTGATTCCCGGACCGCCCATAGCGCAGCTTCATCCCCAGAATCGCCAGCGCCAGCGTGATGGCGTTGGCAATCACCACCGGCCAGGCCTGCAGCAGCAGGCCGTAAGCCAGCCACAGGGCCACGCCGAGGGTGAATACGCTGTACATGCCGAGCGAGACGCCGCTCACATCGCGGGTCTTGAAACTGAGCCAGGCCTGCGGCACAAAGCTGATGGTGGTGAGGCTCGCGGCCAGCGAACCGACCCCGTCAATGAGCGTGATGGAGATGGAGGGCCACAAGCTCATCGGCTGCCTTCTTTCACGGCCCAGTCCACCAGCGCTTCGAGTGCCGGCCGCGCTGCCGGCGCGTTCGGGTGGTTGACGATGGCAACGACGACGAGGCGCCTGCCGCTGGGGGTGTGCACATAGCCGGCCAGCGCCGTGGCGTCGCGCAGGCTGCCGCTTTTCAGGTGCGCCCAGCCCTGCGACACGCGCGACCTGCTGCGCTTGAGCGTGCCGTCCACGCCAATGATGGGCAGCGAGGCCATCAACTCGGGCATGGCGCCCGACACATAGGCCGTTTGCAGCATGCGTGCCAGCCCCTGCGGCGACACGCGCTCCAGGCGCGACAGGCCCGAGCCGTTGTCCAGCACCGGCAGGTCCTGCTCGCCAAAGCG
>DASXRN010000002.1:0-2730 GCA_036506595.1 Polaromonas sp.
GAGAGCTGGTGGTAGGGCGAGGCGGCCGACCAGAATGCCGCGTCGCTGCCGAAGACGCGATCATAAAAACCGGCGTGTCGCCCGCCCATGATCTGCGCCACATCCAGGGCCGCACTGTCGAGTGCAACCGTGCCCAGCCACGGCGCGGCACCGAACTTGCGGGCTTCTTGCGGTGCGGCGGCCAGCAGGGCCACCAGATGCGCGCCCGCCGAGTGCCCCATCAGAACGAACTTTCCCGGGTCGCCGCCCCACGCGGCCGCCTTGCCCTGCGCCACCGCGAGCGCCCGCGCTACATCCTCGGCCTGTTGCAGGGGCGTGATGTGGGACTGCAAGCGGTAGTTCACCGAGATAAAGACAAAGCCCTTGGGCAGCCAGCGCGCCACCTTGTTTTCAACGACAGCCTTCGCCGCTTTATCGCCCAGGCGCCACGCACCCCCATGCACCATCAGGATGACTGGCGCGCCCACCGCCTGCCGGGGCAGATAGACATCCATGCGCTGTGCACAGTCCACGCCATAGGCCACGTCGCGCAATAACCGGGCCCCGGCAGGCTGCAAGGCCGGGCCGGATGCACCGCCCTCCACTATCTCCTCGTTCTGCTGCAGTGCCGCACGGCGCTCCACGAGCCTGCCTGGAAGCGGCCCGGCGACAAGCATTTGCAGCGAGCACAAAAGAATAGCCGCAACAAAGCAGGCTCTAAGGGCCTGTTCACGATCTACAGGGTCTTTCGACCAAATCGACTTGTCAGCAGCTTGGCGCATGAGGCGGCCTTTACAGGCCACCACCGGCTTTACCTTTGGCCAGCGGGCCTGGCAGGCACTGTCTTCAGGTACGCATAGAGCGCCTGGGTATCGACATCGTTCATGGCCGACAGCGATCCAAACGGCATGACCTGGATGGCGCTGCCGTCGGGCCGCTTGCCGCTGCGCATCATGGCCATGAACTGCGCTGCATCCTTGTAACGCACCATGGCACTGCCCTCACCGGGCGTGATGTTGGCGGCAGCCGGCCAGTCCGGCGGGCCACCGGGAATCTTCCCTCCCGACAGCTTCTCGCCATGGCAGCCGATGCACATATTGGCCACATAGGCGCCATGCTGCACCGTCACGGCGGCCGCCACCGGTGTTGAGGGCGGCAGCGAGTGGTCAATCCGTTGCGCCGCATCGGGAATCGCGCCAAAGCCGTAGAGCACCCAGGCCGGCAAGGGCAGTTCGACCACGGCAGAACCGCCTTTTTGGGGCGGCAGGCTGCGCACATGCGCCACCAATGCGGCCAGGTCTTCATTGGTAAAGCGGTTGTAATCCTCGCTGGGCATGATCAGCACCGGCCGCCCATTGGGCTTGACGCCGTGACGTATCGTGCGCACCCAGTCCTCGGGCTTGTACCCGGCCACCACGCCGCCCGGCGTGATGTTGGGCCCGGCGATGCGCGTGCCTTTGCCGTCATTGACAAAGTCGCGCCCGCGCCCGTTGGCGCCATGGCAGTCAACGCAGCCACGCGACTGGAATAAATACCTGCCACGCTCCAGCGCCTGCGCATCCGAGGTGTACGCCACGGGCTGCACCGGCACATTCACCTGGCGCATGCGTTTGCGCTCGGCCAGCTGCGTGCCCACAACGGCCGCACCAGCGACCAGCAGTACGGCCAGGCCCAGACTGGCAACGATCCATTTGATCCAGCGCTTCATGGTGGTTTCCTTCCCAATCAGTCCTGATTGCACGCCTCTTGCCTGGCCGCATGGCTACAGGCAATCCGGGCATTCTAGGCAGCCGCTGGAGTTCTGTCAGTGAAAAAATTACATCGCCTGCCTTGGGGGATGCCCACACACAAGCGGTGACCCGCCGACGGACGCTATGCTTGCCGCGTGACTACCACCAACCTGACTGAAAACCCGCCGATCCGCCGCATTGCCCACCTCGACATGGACGCGTTTTTCGCGTCGATCGAGCTGCTGCGCTACCCGCAGCTCAAGGGCTTGCCTGTGGTCATAGGCGGCGGGCGGCGCAAGGTCGATGAAGAACTGCTGGCAGCCCAGGGCGAGCGCGCGCTACGCTTCATTCCGGTGGCAGACTTCCCCCTGCTCAAAGACTATGTAGGGCGCGGCGTGATCACCACGGCAACCTATGCCGCGCGGCAGTTTGGCGTGGGTTCGGCCATGGGCATGATGAAGGCGGCCAAACTCTGTCCGCAGGCCATCGTGCTGCCGGTGGATTTTGCAGAGGTGCGCAAATATTCGCGACTGTTCAAGAGCACCATCACCGAGATTGCGCCGCAGATGGAGGATCGCGGCGTGGACGAGGTCTACATCGACTTCACCGACGTGCCCGGCGGCCAGCGCGAAGGCGGGCGGGTGCTGGCACGGCTGATCCAGAAAGCCATCTTTGAAAACACCGGCCTCACCTGCTCGGTCGGCGTGGCGCCCAACAAGCTGCTGGCCAAGATGGCCAGCGAGTTCAACAAACCCAACGGCATTTCGATTGTGTACGAGGAAGACCTGCAGACCCAAATCTGGCCGCTAAACGTACGCAAGATCAACGGCATAGGCCCCAAGGCCGGTGAAAAGCTGGCCAGGCTGCACATCCACACCATCGGCGAACTGGCCGCGCAGCAGCCTTCGTTCCTGATTGACAACTTCGGCAAGGCCACAGGCGCCTGGATGCATGAGGCCGCCTGGGGCCGCGACGAGCGCCCGGTGGTGACCGAGAGCGAGCCCGTCAGCATGAGCCGCGA
>DASXRN010000003.1:0-7647 GCA_036506595.1 Polaromonas sp.
CGGCAGGCGGCTGGGCGCCCGGGGCTGGATGGCTTCATCGCGGCAAGCCCAGTACCAGGCGCGGCGCAGGCCGTCGTTGGTGGAGGCCTTCCGGCCGAGCACTTCGGCCGGCACATGATCCATGAAGCGGCCTAGCACCAGATCGCACCACTCCCGGTAAGCGCGGGTGTGCAAAATAAACTCATGCCACATGCTGTCGACCACGCGTGAGGGCATCGCCACGAACTTTCCCTTGCTGCGCACGCATGCCAAAAAGAACTGCCGCAGGCCGCGCTCAACCAGTTCGGTGTCTTTTGCGCTCAGATGGGGGTAGGCATCGCGCAGCTTGCGCTTGAGAAACTGTGGCAACGGTGCCTCGCGCACGAGCCGCTCTCTTTCGCGGCCGGCCCAAACAGCCACCAGAGCCATGAAGGCGAACAGCACCAAGACTCCGCTGGTCAAGCCCGTTGGCAGGCGCCAACCCGCTACGCCGCTCAGCAACAAGCACACCCAGATGAAGATCAATCCGCCCGCCAGCCAGCGCGAATGGCGCAGCGCCAGCCGACGCCAGATGGCGACTTCCGGCCCGGTGTAGACCTTGCCAAGGCGCGCCACTAAACCACCACCGGCTCCGGCTCCAGCAGGATGCCAAAGCGCTCATACACGCTGGTCTGGATGGCCTTGGCCAGCGTCATGACTTCGCCGCCGGTGACAGGGTTAGCCTGTCCACCGCGGTTCACGAGCACCAGCGCCTGCTTGTCGTAGACGCCGGCATTGCCGATGGACTTGCCTTTCCAGCCGCAGGCGTCAATCAGCCAGCCCGCCGCCAGTTTTACCGCACCGTTGGCCAGGTGGTAGTGCACGATTTTCGGTTCGCGCTGGATGATGTCGGCGCATTGCTCGGGCGAGACGGTCGGGTTCTTGAAAAAGCTGCCGGCATTGCCAATGACTTGCGGGTCGGGCAGCTTGGCTTTGCGGATCTCGCAAATCCACTCATAAATTTGTAGCGCATCAGGCTTGCTGTTATTAGACTGCAGCATCTTTTTCTCGATGTCTGCATAGCCCAGCACGGGTTTCCAGGCCTTGGGCAGTGAAAACCGCACCTGCGTGATCAGCGCCCTGTCTTTCAGGCCGAAACCGCTGGAGCCCGCGCTGACGGCCGCATCACCTGCCGAGCTGCTGTGCTTGAACACCGAATCACGGTAGCCAAACGCGCACCGCGCCGCATTGAGCATGAAGCTCTGGCCGGTACTCAGGTCCACGGCGTCGAGCGACTCAAAGCGATCTTGCAGCTCCACACCATAGGCGCCGATGTTCTGTACCGGCGAGGCGCCGACGGTGCCCGGAATCAGCGCCAGGTTTTCCAGGCCGGGATAGCCCATTTGCAGGGTCCAGGTGACGAAGTCGTGCCAGTTTTCGCCGGCGCCGGCCTCCACAACCCAGGCCTTGGCAGTCTCGTAAGCCAGGCGCTTGCCCATGATTTCGACCTTGAGCACCAGGGGCTTGACGTCACCCGTCAACACAATGTTGCTGCCGCCGCCGAGCACAAATTTGGGGGCTACCTTCAGGACGGAATCCTGCAGCACGGCGGCGAGATCAGCCTGGCTGCCCAGCCGGACCAGGCTGAGGGCCTTGGCCACGATGCCAAAGCTGTTGCAATGCTGGAGTGGAACGTTTTTCTCGACTAACATCATGGGATTGTCTCACCCCTTCCCCACCGCCTCCTCTCCCTTCCCTCTCTCTTTATTCCTAGCAAAGACTCCGCATCATGCCCTCCTTTGATACTGTTCTTGAAACCGATCTGGTCAAGGTCAAAAACGCCGTTGAAAACACCGGCAAGGAAATCGGGACCCGCTTTGACTTCAAGGGTACCGCAGCCTCGATTGAGCTGAAAGACAAGGACATCACGCTGATTGGCGACAGCGATTTCCAGATCGACCAGATCAACGACATCCTGCGCAACAAACTCACCAAGGCCGGTGTCGACGTGCGCTTTCTGGATGTCGGCAAGATCGAAAAAATCGGCGGTGACAAGGTCAAGCAGGTCGCCAAGGTGCGCGACGGCATCGAAACCGAACAGGCAAAAAAAATCCAGCAGCTTATCAAGGGCAGCAAAATGAAGGTGCAGGCCGCCATCCAGGAAGGGAAAGTTCGCATCACGGGCGCCAAGCGCGACGACCTGCAAGCCGCCATGGCCTTGATCCGGGCGGACATCAAGGATCTTCCGCTGAGCTTTGACAACTTCCGCGACTAAAACCATATGGTCCATACACCCCCCAGGCTCGTCGCATCACGTGCCTCCTGCGTGGTGGGGTTGCTGACTCTGTTCGCGCTGCTACAGGGCGTGGCGCATGCCCAGTCGGTGGCGCTGGCCGGCATGCTGGGCAGCAAGGCCTTGCTGGTGGTGGATGGCTCGGCCCCGAAAACCGTGGCCGCAGGTGAGACCCATCAGGGCGTCAAGGTGATTTCCACCTCTGCCGACCAGGCTGTCATTGAGCAATCCGGCAAGCGTCACACCTTGCGGGTCGGGGAAGCGCCCGTGAGCATGGGCGGCAGCGGCGCCTCAGCCGGGCGTGGCACGCGCATCGTGCTCACCGAAAGCGGAGGCGGCCACTTCATGACGGCCGGGCAAGTCAACGGCCGAGCGGTGCAGTTCATGGTTGATACGGGTGCGACCAGCATTGCCATGAGCGTTTCCGATGCAGAACGCGCCGGTATCGCTTACAAAACCGGGCAGCCCGTGCGCATGTCTACGGCCAACGGCACGACCGAGGGCTTTCGCATCACGCTCAATTCAGTGCGGGTGGGCGATGTGGAGGTCTACGACGTGGCGGCCGTGGTCATACCCCAGCCCATGCCATTTTTGCTGCTGGGCAACAGCTTTTTGTCGCGCTTTCAGATGCGGCGTGAAAACAACCTGATGACGCTGGACAAGCGCTACTGATTTAATAGCTTCCGGCACCCTGTCCGCATGGGCTGCAGGCCTGTTTGACCCATCAATCAGCGCGAAAATAAGCCCCTGACAGCTGCCCGCTTAGTGGCCCGGCTTACCCGGTTTCCCCGGCTGTTTGGAAGCCCCCAGTTTCGATTCAGTCCCCTTGATCAGCTTGTTGATGTTCTCGCGGTGGCGGTACACCAGCAGTGCGCTGATGGCGAACATCGCGACCAAAATGCCCTTGTCAACATACCAGGCCGCCCGGTCACCGAGCAGGTAATAAAAGGGCGCAAACACCGCAGCCGCGATGGAGGCCAGCGAGGAGTAACGCGAAAAAAACGCCACGATCAACCAGGTCGCCAACGTGGCCAGCCCCAGCACCCCATTGATGCCCAGCAGCACGCCAGCCGCCGTGGCCACGCCCTTGCCGCCCTTGAACTGGAAAAACACTGGATACAGGTGGCCGATGAAGGCGGCAAAGCCGACGGCGGCAACCGTGCCATCACCCAGGCCGTAGTCAGCGCCAAACCATTTGACCAGCACCACCGGCAGCCAGCCTTTCAGGCCGTCGAGCAGCAGGGTAACGACGGCCGCCGCCTTGTTACCGGAGCGCAGCACGTTGGTGGCTCCCGGATTCTTGCTGCCGTAACTGCGCGGATCGTTCAGCCCCATCACGCTGCTGACAATGACCGCAAACGACAGCGAGCCGAGCAAATAAGCCAGCAGCGCTGCACCGGCCGAATACGCGTAATTCAAAGTGGTCTCCTCTTGTTATCTTGTTATCTTCTGCTGGCCTATTCAGTCAGCGCACACTGCACCGATTTTGCACCCAGCAATGTGACGCACACCTGCGGGTCTATGCCCACGAGGTAACCGCGCCGGCCGCCGTTGATGGCGATTTTAGGCAAAGCCAGAATGCTTTCCTCGATGTACACCGGCATCGCCTTGCGCGTGCCAAACGGCGAGGTGCCGCCCACCAGGTAGCCGCTGTGGCGATTCGCCACCTCGGGCTTGCAGGGCTCGACCGACTTGGCCCCGATCTGCCGCGCGAGATTTTTCGTCGAGACCTTGCGGTTGCCGCGCATCAGCACCAGCAAGGGCCTGGCATCCTGATCCTGCATCACCAGTGTCTTGACGACGGTGAAGGGGTCGAAGCCCAGCACCGCCGCACTGTGCTGCGCCCCGCCGTGCTCCAGGTACTCGTAGGGATGCTCGGTGAAGGCCACCTTGTGGGCCTTGAGCAAGGCGGTGGCGGGGGTTTCGCTGACGTGTTCTTTTTTGCTCACGGTCGACAAGCATCGGGCACAGGGACAGACTTGGGTCCGGCCGAGCAGAAGTAAACGATTTCCACTCTCTGATTCAAAGGTGACCGCGGCTCGACGACAGGCTGGAGGTTCGCCTTGCCTTCCGCATAGATTCGATCCAGAGGTACTCCCAAGTCGGCCAAGGCCAACTTGACCCGAACAGCACGCAGTTCGGCAAGAGGTCCGGGATTGGGCTCGTTCTTCGAGGCGTGCCCGACAAGCATGAGCTGTGAGACGCCCCGGGCTTCCCATCTGCATGCCAACTGCCGCAGCTTGCGCAGTTCGACTTGTGCCACCTTGCTTTCGCCAGCATCAAAGCGAACTTCCGCCGCGTCGAAACACTCGTAGTTCGCCGGCTGGCCCATGGCAGCCACGGCCCCTGCGAGAGCAAGCGTTGCTATCCCGAAGCGAACAGCTCGCGGCAATATTGGTAATCTGGACATTCCTTTTGCTGGCCCGCGCTCAAAGCGCCGGGTCTCTAATTTCCCAACGAATCTTGTCAATCTCGGCCAGCACGTCGGCAGGCAAAGTGGTGCCCCAGGCATCCAGATCCTCATCCAACTGCGCCACCGACGTCACGCCAATAATGGTGCTGGCCACCTGCCATTTGGTGTAGCAAAACGCCAGCGCCAGCTGCGTGGGCGTGAGGCCGTGTTCACGCGCCAGCGCGTTGTAGCGGCGCGCGGCGGCCAGCGCCTCGGGGCGGCCCCAGCGCTGCTTGCGCACCGACTCAAACCTGGCGATGCGCGCATCCTGCGGCGCAGCGGGGCCTTCGATGCCGGACTGGTCGTACTTGCCGGTCAGCAGGCCAAAGCCCAGCGGCGAATAGGCCAGCAGCGAGACGCCCAGGCGGTGCATGGTTTCGTCCAGGCCGTTTTCCACGGTGCGGTTGATCAGGCAAAAAGGGTTTTGCACCGTGGCCACGCGCGGCAGGCCATGCTGCTCGGCCAGGCGCACAAACTCGTGCACGCCATAGGGCGTTTCGTTGGACAGGCCGATGGCACGCACCTTGCCGGCCTTGACCAGGCCGCCCAGGGCCTCCAGCTGCTCATGGATCGAGGTGGCCGAGCGTTCGAGCGCGGGGTTGTAGTACAGCGTGCCGAAAGCCGGCACATGGCGCTCGGGCCAGTGAATCTGGTAGAGGTCTATCACCTCGGTCTGCAGGCGTTTCAAGCTGGCTTCACACGAGTTGACAATGTCCTGGACCGTCATGCCGCTGCCTTCGCGCACCCAGGGCATGCCGCGCGAAGGGCCGGCCACTTTGGTGGCGAGCACCAGCTGCTTGCGCACGCCGGGGTTCTTCGCGAACCAGTTGCCGATGATGGTTTCGGTCACGCCGCAGGTTTCGGCGCGTGCCGGCACCGAGTACATCTCGGACGTGTCGAGGAAGTTGACGCCGCGCGCCAGCGAGCGATCCAGGATGGCATGCGCGGTCGCTTCATTGACCTGTTCGCCAAAAGTCATGGTGCCCAGGCAGATGGGCGTCACCTGCAGATTGCTGGAGCCGAGTTGAACTTTATTCATGGAAATTTCAGTTAGGAGGCAGGGGCATTGCTTGTTGCCTCAAGCGAGGATACTCTGTGACGGAGTGCACAAGACATCTAGTTTAAGGGCTTCAAAGGGCGCGTGCTCGCGTCACAGTCGCGGCCCTGGCTGACAAGTCCCAAGCCAATGCGTGTGTAACATTCAATGGCCGGCGCTTTAATGCGCTTTTTGATTCAAATTCAAATCAAATTCCAATCCATTCATCCCGAGGAGCATTTTCATGAAGCAACTAACGATCAAATCCCTGACCTGCGCAGCACTGGCCGTCGGCATCCTTTCCGGCTGCGCCGACATGAGTGAAACCCAGCGCGGCACGGCGCAAGGTGCCGGCATTGGCGCGGTCGCCGGTGCATTGCTGGGCGCGGCCACTGACGGATCCAGAGGCGCGGCAAAGGGCGCCGTGCTGGGCGGTGCCCTCGGTGCCGGTGGCGGCTATATCTGGTCCAAGAAAATGCAGGAGCAAAAAGCTGCGATGGAAAAAGCCACGGCCGGCACCGGCGTGGCCGTCAGCCAGACCGCCGATAACCGCCTGAAGCTGGACATCCCCAGCGATGTGTCGTTTGACGTGGGCCGCTCGGCCATCAAACCCAACTTCGCCCCCGTTCTCAATCATTTTGCGACCAGCCTGAATCAAAATCCTGTGACCACGGTGACCATCATTGGCCACACCGACAACACCGGTTCTGACGCCATCAACAACCCGCTGTCGGTAGACCGCGCCGATGCGGCCCGCGACTACCTGGTCAGCCGCGGCGTGGCCCGCACCCGTATCGTGACCGACGGCCGTGGTTCGCGCGAACCCCTGGCCGACAACAGCACGCAGCAAGGGCGTGACAAGAACCGTCGCGTCGAGATTTTTGTGGCCGAGCAGATGGCAGCGCGTTAAACCCGACTTTTAGCCTCCTACAAAGCACCTTCGGTTATAGGGTGAAAGTAGTTGCTGCTAAATCCCCAAAAAATGCCATCTTCAACTCGAAGGTGGCATTTTTTTGTTTGTATTTTTGGCTTATAGGGGGCGGTCTCAAACTCCAAGTGCGACACCGGGTGGAATTTCGGCATTGCGCTTGAGGCAGTTTTCGAAGAAGACTTCCGCAGGCATTCTGAAGTCCAGTGTTGCTCGAGGCCTGGTGTTCAGACCCCAGGCAATCTGGTCGAGTTGCCGCCGGCTACCTGGCGCTGCCCGCGCCTGGGGTTTGACGACACCCGGCGCAGCCATAGGCGGCACCCGTGCCGGTTACCGCGTTTACCCCTGTAAAACAAGTTGGCCGTAGCCAAAGACATGCCCTTGCACACACTGGCAAAGTAATCCGACGGCAGCCCGCCTGCAATCCTTGAAAGAGGGCATCCGAAGGACTACCATGTTGTGTTCAAGGAGAGAGAGGAAAAGCATCAAAAGGTAATGCCGAGGTAAGCAAGCCAAAGAAGGGGGTCCACGATGTATTTATTGAAATACAACTGGAGCAGCATCACCCGAAACGCTTGGCGCAATCGACAGGAACTCATCAGCGCGGGCCTGACATCCCGGCGCGATCTGATGAAGCTGGGGCTCCTCACGAGCACCGGCTATTTGCTGGCCAAGCATGGCCTGAGCAGCCGGGTGGCCAACGCCCACGACATGCGCAGCCCCGCAACGCGCGCGTTCGTGGAACCACTGCCCATCATGCCGATCAAGCGACCGCTGGCCCACGGCGCCAACGATCTGTTTCCGCGTCCCACGATTGCACCGAACAACGCCCAGGGCGAAGGGCGAACGCGCTCGCATCAGGCCTTCATCAACTACCCGGGCAAGTTCCCGTTTCCACCGCAGAAGGTGTTTGAAATCCGCCAGCGCGAGGCGCTCGTTTCCGTGTCGCCCGACCTGCCCCAGCAGCGGATGTGGGGTTT
>DASXRN010000004.1:0-6768 GCA_036506595.1 Polaromonas sp.
GCCAGATGCATGGTGCACACCGGTCCGGGCAAGAGACGGGTGAGATCCAGCACACGGACCCCGAGTAAGGGCGCGCCTTTATTCACAGACGATGAAGCCAACGATGGAGAAAGATTGCACATGAGGAGCCTTAGACAACACCGGTCAGTCTAGGCAGGCCCCAGCATGTCAACAATGGCCGGCGAGATCAAATCCGTTGGCAGGAATGCTCAGGGACGCAGGGCATCCTTTCCCATGCTCAACTGGCTTGTGACACGCTGACTGACTCGAACACGCACGGAGCCTGCTGCGGTGACATCCAAACAGGAATAGCCCAAACACCGCAACGAGCGATCAGTACTTACCCCCTAGCCGATGAAAGAGCAAAGAACGTAACATGATCCTTAGAAAAACGAACGGTCGTTCTTTTTTGTAAATCAAAACTCAGGAGTCAATGGATGAGACAAATCAGGTTCAAACTCGCTGCGCTGGGCGTGGCCACCCTTCTCGCTGCCTGCGGAGGCGGCGGCGGTTCCTCGCCAGCCAACCCGACCATCACGGGACTGGCGGCCACCGGTGCCGCACTGGCCAATGCCAACCTGACAGCCAAGTGCGCATCCGGGGCGACGCTATCCGGCAAGACCGGGGCGGATGGGACCTTCTCTCTCGAACTCAACGGCGGCCAGGCCACACCCTGCCTGCTGCAAGTGAGCAACGGCACGGTGACCCTGCACGGCTTCGCCACGCAGGCGGGACACATCAACATCACACCGCTGACCGATCTGGTGATCAACAAGGCGCTAGGCGCTGATGCTGCCGCGGCATTCGCCAGTTTCGACGCGACCGGAGGCAGCACCATCAAGGCTGGACTGGACGCCGCCAAGCTCTATGTGAAGGCCGAGGTGGCGGCCGTGACCGGTGGCGCTCCGTCGGGCGACCTGCTCACCGGCGTCTTCAAGGTCGGCGATCCGGATGACAAGGTGCTCGACACCCTGAAAGCCACGCTGGCCCAGGCGGGCATGACGCTCAATGACCTGCGCCTGAGCGCCTTTTCGGGCGCGCCCTTTCTCGCGGCCCTGGCACGCGGCTCGCTGGTAGACCCGGCCGCCGTGGTGACCACGCTCACAACCGCCCAGATTGACGGAGGCCCTCTCAAGGCCCTCACCGGGCCCGCCAAATGCGACGTCAAGGTGGTGGCGCTCAACTACAACACGGTGGGCGTCAAGGGTGAAAAAACCAACGCATCGGGTGTCATGCTGGTGCCGGCCGGCACTTGCACCGCAGCCGCCGGTCTGCTGGCCTATGCCAAGGGCACGGATGTCCAGAAACCGCGCACGCTGGTGAACCCGGCAGACGGAGAAACCTTCCTGCTGGCCGCCATGTACGCCGCCCAGGGCTATGCCGTGGTGGCCACCGACTACCTCGGTTTCGCCAAATCGGCCTACACCTACCACCCTTACCTGCACGCCGACTCGGAGGCGACTTCGGTGATCGATTCGATCCGGGCCGCACGCCGGGCTGCGGGGACAGTGGGCGCAACGCTGTCCGGCAAGGTGATGCTGGCCGGTTACTCGCAAGGAGGCCACTCCTCCATGGCCGCGCATCGCGCCATCGAGCGCGACCACGCCAGCGAGATCAACGTCATCGCGGGCGCTCATCTGGCGGGCCCCTACAACCTGACGGGCTCGCTCAAGCTGCCGAACGCCATTGCGGGCTATCAGTTCTTCGTTCCGTACCTGGTCACCTCGTGGCAAAAAATCTACGGCAACATTTACAGCAGTCCGTCGGTGGCGTTCAAAGCGCCCTACGACAGCTATATTGAAACCCTGTTGCCCAACCCGACGCTGACCACCACAACGTTGGTGACGACGGGCCAGCTGCCTGGCGGGCCGGGGGTTTCGCCGAATCAGGCGCGTGATGCGATTTTCCAGCCTGCCTTCCTGGCCGACGCACAGACCAACAGCAACAACCCGCTGTTTCTGGCTGGCAAAAAGAACGACCTGCTGGGCTGGAACCCCAAATCGGCGGTATTGCTGTGCGGCGGCGCTGGCGACCCGACCGTACCACCCGCCGTGCACCAGGCGGCCATGAAGGCCGACTTTGACAGCCGCGGCTTGACCAACGTGAAATCGGTTGACGTCGACCCCTTTGTGCGAGCTACCTATGGCCCCGGCGGAGTGGCGCCCACCGACCCGACCTCGGCCGCGTTTGCCACCTATTACGGCAACTACCACGGCACTTACGAACCACCGTTCTGCCACGCCCAGGCCAAAGGTGTGTTTGACGCCGTCAGCCTGGCCGCAACAGCGCCGTAAAGTCGCCTCCAATCAGGCAGACAGCCCATGAAAAGAGCGCCATGACGGCGCTCTTTCTTTTTTCTGCTGCCTGCCAACCTGGCTCGGCATCACCGCATCACGCCACAAAGGCCGAAGGCACGGGCACGTCGCCAATGGCCTGGCGCAGGATGGCCCAGTGCATGGCTTCGTCACCCAGAATGCTGGCAGCCGCCTTGGAAAGATCGCGGTTGCCAAACAGCGGCACGGCACCCAGATAGGCGCTCACGGCGCCTTGCTCCAGCTGGGCGGCAAACTTGAGCACATCCAGCTCGGTTTTCAGCTGGTCGACCGGAAAGTTGTACTGGGTTTTGGCCATGACGGGTTTGCCGCCAAGCTTTTCTACCGTGCCGGAGAGCAGCGTCACATGCTGTTTGTGGTGTCCCTGAAAGGTCAGGGCCAGGTCCAGCACGGGCTTGGTCAGCAGCTTGCTTTCGGCGCCCAGCTGATACGCGGCGATGGCCTCCAATTCGGCACCAAGGGCGGTATTGAGAATTTGAATGTCGCCGGCTTTGGAGCCGCCCGCCTTGGCGGCCAGCGCGTCATTGCCGGCCAGCAGCGCAACCGCCGCCCCCGACAACACCAGACCGCCCGAGCGGCCCAAAAACAGTCGCCGCGCAGCGACGGGGGTGGGCATTTGAAAAAACGACATGGCAATCTCCAGTGAGAAAAAAAACGGACTTCACAGATCACGGACGCGAGGATTCACGCTCGTGGGCAATCTTTGCCAGCACGCCCGCCACAATGCTGTCGCAGCGCAGGCCGGCAAATGAGAAGGCGTCACCGAGGGCCATGTCGATGTCGCGTGACAGGCCTTCACGCAAAATGCTGCGGGCGCGGAAGAACCGGGTCCGCACCGTCGCTTCGGGTATGCCCAGCACCAGCGCAACTTCTTCCACGCTCATCTCTTCAACGCCCCTGAGCATGAACACGGTGCGAAATGCATCGGGCAAGGTGTCAATCCGGGCTTCAATCTGCCGGCGTATCTGCGCCCGCATGACGGAGGGTTCTGGCTGGTCATTCGGGTTGGCTTGCATCTGCATCTCCAGGGTTTCGCCATCCGTGTCCACGGATGCATTCATCGGCACGACGGCAGCGGGCTGAGTACCATCGCGCCGCAACCGCCCCAGTGCTTCGTTGACCACGATGCGCACCAGCCAGGTGGAAAGCTTGGCTTCTGAGCGGAAGGTGGCCAGCGCCCGCCAGGCGCGCAAATAAGCCTCTTGCAAGGTGTCTTGCGCGTCGTCGTCGCTCTTGAGAATGCTGCGCGCCGTGCGAAAGAGCAGCCGGTTGTAGCGCCGCATGATCTGGGCAAACGCCAGATCGTTGCCGGCTATGGACAGGCTGACCAGCTCTTCATCCGGGCTGGCGTCGGACGGCACGGGGATCATTGCTTGCAAGGTGTTCATATCTACTCCTGTCTCTGTCCATTGGATGGTCATGGTGCCATCGGCGTTCCGGTTTTATTCGGTCTGTCGAAGAAACAGCAGCCGGCTTCGCCTCACAGCGACTTCAGGTACTCGGCCAGGTCTGCAATCTCCTGCGGGCTCAAGCCCAGCGCTTGCCGGGTGTTGTAGATGTTTGCGACATCGTTCAGCGTGGCCGCAGAACCATCATGGAAGTAAGGCGCGTGCTGCCACACCCCCTTGAGGGGCGACGTGCGGTACTGCCGGGTTGCGGTGCGCGAGGCATAGCTCGGTGTTTCCGGTTCGGCCATCGAATCGCTGGGCGGGTGCAGCCTGGAATTGGCATCGGTGACCAGCGCACCGCTGTGGCAGGTCGCACACTTGGCCGCCCCATTGAAAAGCAGTTTGCCACGCACGGCTGCAATGGCATCAAAACTGCCAGCCGGCGCAGCGGGGGCCTTCAACGACAACTGATACGCCTGCAGGGCCGGCAGTTTGCCGCTTACCTGATCCGTCGTGCCATTGGTGATGTTCAGATTGAGGCGAGGGTCCGAGAAGGCGCCCTGGCCGCCCATCTGTGTCACGGCGACATACCGGTTCCAGTAAGCAAGCTCAGTGCCGTCGCCGGTAAAGGTCACGCTGTGAATGCCTTCCAGTCCGTAAGCCGGCGGAATGACCAGCGGTTTGCTGATGCCATCGATGTTGAAGCGCGGGTCGTACTTGCCTTTGCCCCAGGAGTTGAAGACAGTTTTCATGGCCGCGTCCAGCGCAGGAGACAAGGCAATGATGGCGCCCGGATTCAGGTCCCGATTGGCCCAGCCATCGAGCCGCTTGCCGATACCCGGCGCGAACGAATTGTCGACGGTCGAATGGCACAGGGCGCAGGTGATGCCGACCCGCGTCAGCGCATCACGGCCGTTGACCGTCTCCACCGTGCCCTTGAGGCCAACCACGGCATTGAGTTTCAGCAAGGCGACGGTTGTGGCGGGACTCGTGAGATCGATGCTGCCGTTCTGGATGCCCTGCACCACCGCCGGCGGCAGCGCCTCGGCATCAACCTTCAGGCCGACCGACAGCGCGGTCACCGGATCGACGGCGGTGCTGATGACCTCATGCATTCGCAACGCGTCGGTCCACTTTGCCTCGTCGCCGAAAGTGTCGAAGCGAAAGATCTGCTGGCCCTGCGCAACGAGGGCGGCTTGCCCGGCTGCCGAGTTGTTGGAGGAGACTGCCGAGCTGTCGGAGGAACCACCGCATGCTGCAGCCAGCACGACGGCGGCGGCGATCGTCGTGGTGATGATGGCGGGTCGTGTCCCGGTCGGCCATCGCTTCCACTGTGCTGCAGGGGTACGGGCGTCAAGACCTGGAATGCCGGAGGTTTCCTCTTTCATGATCAAGTCCTTTGCTCCTGCTGTCGATATGCTCATCGCTGTTTGTGTGCATTGGATGGTCAGGGGGCCTGCGGCGTTCCGGACTTTTTCTGTCAGGTGATGAGACAACAGGCTTCGCCCTGTCAAACCCGGTTCGCAACGGCGCGCGCGATTCCGAATGCTCAGTACCCGAAAAACTCTTCACTGCGAATGTCGTCGTCATTGATACCGACGCGGTTCAACACCTCGCGCATGGCCGCGACCAGGCCGGGTGGTCCAGCTGCATAAAAAACTGGTTTCTGAAGTCCGGCCATGGTTTTTCTCAACAGATCTTCGGTGATGTGGCTGGTTTCTCCTTGCCATGGCCTATCGGATTTATCCATCTCCGTCATGGTCGGCAACAGGTGGAAATTCGCGTTCTGCCGCGCAAGGTTTTGCAGTTCCAGAAGAAACGCCGCATCTTCGGGGCGCCGATTGGAATAGAGCAGCACCATCTCTTGTGGCAGTCGATCATGCGTCGCCTGGCGCAGCATGCTCATGAACGGGGTAATGCCGATGCCACCCGCGATGAATAGCGCCGGCCGCGCGCGCTCGTTATGCAGGGTAAGGGAACCGAAGGGCCCTTCAATTTCGACCAGCCCGCCAATGGGCAACATCTTGAGTGCCCGCTTGAAAACGCTGTCGCGCATGCGTGTCGCGATCACCAGTTCGTGCTCAAACGGCGCACTCACAAGAGAAAACGCATGCCGTTGGTTTTGCCCGTCGGCCGCCACTGCAGCGGGAAGAATCAGATCAATCGCCTGACCGGCCTTGAAAGCAAAACCAGTCGGCCGCTGAAAATGAAACGCCATCGTGCCGCTGGCAACTTCCTCGCGCGCTTGCAGCAGCACTTGGCGGGTGCTCATGTCTTGTCTCCAGCCGGTGAACGATGCCCCACGGTTAACGCCGGCGTGGCAATGGTCGGCATGGGTTTACCGCCCGAGTTGATGGTCAATGGATACCGCACACCCTTGACCCCGACATCGTCGATGCGGAGATTGCGGTAGTCGATTTGCGATTGAACATTCGGAATTTCCGACAAGTTCAAGGGTTCACGTGCACTCATGTTCATCCTTTCGGCGTAGTGTGTTGCAGATGTTCCTGGCTGTTCCTGTCCATTAGATGGCCAGCCAGCCGCTGGCGTTCCTGTTTTTCAGCGGCGCTTGCCTTACCCCCAGTTCCTGTGGGCCAAGCTGTGGATAAAGTCACTAACAACCCGGCAACACCGCGCCAGCACTGGCTTGCAACGCAGTGCTCAGGAATTGATCAGCCTTCTCAGGTGCAGGCCAGAAGTGCGAAGATGCATGCTATGTTTTCAATAGCATGTTGCGCCCATTCTCTGCGGGCAGAAGGCTTGTTTGACCATTGAAATCCACCATTGCGGGGCCCTGGCCTGTTCAGATCGCAAGAGCCCGTACTTTCAAGCGGTGCGTCACGCGCAGCATCACGGCAGAGATCGCTATGCAGTAGACGCCCAGCGTGACGATCAGCCCGGGATAGCTGACACCCGCGTCAATCAGCAACCCGGCGATGCCCGGCCCCGTGGCCGAAGCAAGCACCAGCATCGCCACGATCACGGCACGAATGGCCCCCAGATGCTTCAACCCGTAAATCTCAGGCCAGAGTGAGCCGTACAGCGAC
>DASXRN010000005.1:0-2837 GCA_036506595.1 Polaromonas sp.
TATGCCGGTGCTGACCGGGCTGGCTTTTTGTACGGCCTGGCCAGCGACGTCGGGGGCGGCACCAGTTTCAGCCCGTTTCACACCATGCTGGCAGCGTATTACGTGGGGCGTGAAGGGCAGACCAAGCCCGGCGTGTCGCTCAAGCCCCGGCAGCTGTGGTGGCAGCACACCGCCGGCGCCGCGCAGGCGCTGGGACTGGAGGGCGTGGTCGGCAACCTGCTGCCCGGCTGCGAAGCCGACTTTGTCATCCTCAACCCCCAGGCCACGCCACTGCTGGCCCGCAAAACCGCGCAGGCGGGCAGCCTTGATGAACTGCTGTTTGCGCTGATTGTGCTGGGCGACGACCGGCTGATCGCGAAAACCGTGATTTCGCAGGCGGAAACAGCCTGATTGAATGGTTTTTAGCGGTCAAATAGGCCTCTGGCCCTTTATGGATGGGCGCCAACAGCTATTTATTTGATAGCAAATAGTGCTTTCCCGGGCATTCCATGGCTTGCCTACAATCTAGCCAAACTGAGTAGCCAAACCGAGGAACCTCCCGAATGAGCATCAAAAGCGACAAATGGATACGCCGCATGTCCGAGCAGCACGGCATGATCGAGCCCTTCGAGCCCGGCCAGATACGCCAACGCGACGGCCACAAGATCATCAGCTACGGCACCTCCAGCTACGGCTACGACATCCGCTGCGCCCCCGAGTTCAAGGTCTTCACCAACATCCACAGCACGGTGGTGGACCCGAAAAACTTCGATGAAAAAAGCTTTGTCGACTTCCACGGCGACAGCTGCATCATCCCGCCCAACAGCTTTGCGCTGGCGCGCACGCTCGAATACTTCCGCATCCCGCGCAACGTGCTCACCATCTGCCTGGGCAAAAGCACCTACGCCCGCTGCGGCATCATCGTCAACGTCACGCCGTTTGAGCCCGAGTGGGAAGGCTATGTGACGCTGGAGTTCTCCAACACCACGCCGCTGCCCGCCAAGATTTACGCCGGCGAAGGCTGCGCGCAGGTGCTGTTCTTCGAAAGCGACAAGGACGATGTCTGCGAAGTCAGCTACAAGGACCGTGGCGGCAAATACCAGGGGCAGGTGGGGGTGACGTTGCCCAAAGCGTGACCCGGCGTTTTGATGGGCTTTCCCGCACGTTGGTGTGAGGAAATGGATCGCAAGTGAGAAATCGCTAGCGGTGCAGCTTTTTGTCGCGCAGATGTCGCGCCAAACCGCAGTAGCCGTCCCTGAACAGAATCTCTGTTTCCAGCTTGGCCGGTAGCAGCTTTTCCTTGAGGTCCGCTGCCGCCTGGTTGCCCTGGGTCTGGCGGATGTAGCCGATGGCCTGCTCGAACCTGGACACTTCGGCCCGGCACTGGGCCTGCTGGCCGGGGTCGGTCGCGGCCTGGCACCAGGCTGCGCCTGCGGGCAGGCTGCTTGCCAGCACGATCCATAACATCGCATTTGCTCGTTTCATGGTCACTCCAATGGCACAGCCTTGGAGCATCCGCCTTTCCGGCGACCTCTTCATGAAGGGTGGCGTATCAACACTATGGGCGCCGACATATGCGCTGGCGACGTACTGCTCGGCGCTTGCCTGGAATAGGGCCGCAGGAGCGAACGAGGGCTATCAAAAGAAAAGCGACAAGTGGATCGGCCGCATGGCAGAAAGCACCGACATGATCGAGCCCTTCGAGCCCGAGAGGAACGGCTTGTGACGTTGGAGTTTTCCGGCACCACGCCGCTACGTGCCAAGACTTACGCGGGCGAGGGCTGCGTGCAGGTGCTGTTCTTTGAGAGCGATGAAGCCTGCGACACTTTGTACAAGGACCGCGGCGGCAAGTACCAGGGACAGGTGGGGGTGACGCTGCCGAAGGCTTGAAGAAAGCACTCATCCCGCTGTCCTTGGTTTTTCAGCCTACCGGCAACTACCACGTCGCACAGGCTGATGCCTCTATTCATTCCTGTAAATAAACACGTGCTGGGGAGCGAGCACTGTTGAAACACCGTGTTACATTTTGGCTTCATTTATAAAAGGAGGCTTAAATGTCTGTTCGCTTGTATTCCATCGTCTTTGCTTGCGTAGCCATGACCGGTTGCGCATCCATTACCAACGACACCACCACGCCGGTTCGTTTTGAAACCTTTAGTGCCGCAGGTGTCGAAATCAAGGATGCAGAGTGCAAGCTTGAGAACGACTATGGCCAGCAAAACATCAAGACCCCTACGACGGTCAATGTGCGCCGCTCGTCCAAGGACCTGCAGGTCACCTGCGTCAAAGCTGGCGAGGCCGACGGTCGCGGTGTGGCGATTTCCCGCGCCAACGCGGGCATGGCTGGCAACATCCTCTTTGGCGGCGGCATCGGCGCCATCATTGACCACAACAAAGGCACTGCCTATACCTATCCGCAATGGGTGCAGGTCGTGATGGGAAAACTGCTGACATTTGACCGTCGGGCCGATGTGGAAGGCCAGCCTAACCGTGGTGTTGATTTGCCAGCGCCGGTGGCCAGCAAGTAGAGAATTCTGGTTTTCAAAAAAACTGGCTCGCTCAGTTTTTTTGCGATGGCTGCAGCGCCACCCGCACTGCAGCCAAATCCCAACCCGCCCAGCCACAGCTTTTGAACAGCACCGGCCCGGCGGGTTTTTCAATGCCTTGTCGCTCCATATCGGCCAGGGCCGTGTCGGCGTTTTGCATCACCTGTTGCGCGCAAGCCCAGGGTCTGCGCGTGTTGCGCCAGCGTTTGTGCGCTGGCCGCACTGCGTGAGGCGATCACCACTTCGCTGACGCCCAAAGCTTGTCGTTAAAACCTTTCAATTGATCGCACCGGCGCCCAATGCAATATCTTG
>DASXRN010000006.1:0-6794 GCA_036506595.1 Polaromonas sp.
TGCTTTGCGTGAAGGCACCCAGGTCCGGTTTACGCAGATGCCGGGCGCGCAGGCCGGCGCCCCGGCGGCCGCCAAACCGGCACCCTGAAACACACAGCCCATGTGGTTCACGCAGGTCAGCCTCAGGAATCCGGTGTTCGCCACCATGGTCATGCTGGCCATCGTGGTGCTCGGGCTTTTTTCCTACCAGCGCATGCAGGTGGACCAGTTCCCCAACATCGACTTCCCGGTGGTGGTCGTCACGGCGGAATACCCCGGCGCTTCGCCCGAGATCGTTGAAAGCGAAGTCACCAAGAAGATTGAAGAAGGCGTCAACTCGATTGCCGGCATCAACGCCCTGACCTCGCGCAGCTTCGAAGGCCAATCTGTCGTCATCATCGAGTTCCAGCTCTACATTGACGGACGCAAGGCCGCCGAAGATGTGCGCGAAAAGATCGCGGCAATCCGGCCGACGTTTCGCGACGAGGTGAAAGAGCCGCGCGTCCTGCGTTTTGACCCGGCCAGCCGCGCCATCTGGTCGGTAGCGGTGTTACCCGACGCCGCAAAGGGCAATGCCATGGATGCGGTGGGACTCACCAACTGGGCCGACCAGGTGCTGAAAAAGCGCCTTGAAAATGTCCGCGGCGCGGGCTCCGTCACGCTGGTGGGCGGCACCAAACGCGAGATCAATGTCTACCTCAATCCGCAGGCCATGGAGTCGCTGGGCATCACGGCCGACCAGGTGGTCAACGCGGTGCGCAACGAAAACCAGGACTTGCCGGTGGGTGCCATCCGCTCGCTGGCGCAGGAGCGCGTGGTCAAGATCGACGCCCGCATGAAGCGGCCCGAAGACTTCGGCAAGATCATCGTGGCGCGCAAAAGCATGGCCAATTCGGTTAGTGGTGGCGGCGCGCCGGTCACCGTGGGCCAGGTCGCGCGCATTGCCGATGGCGCGCAGGAACTGGACAGCCTGGCGCTCTACAACGGCCAGCGCACCCTGCTGCTGAGCGTGCAAAAAGCCCAGGATGAAAACACCATCAGCGTGGTGGACGGGCTGAACAAGGCCATCGCCGACATGCAGCCGCTGCTGCCGCCGGGCGCGCGGCTGGAGCTGATTACCGATGGCTCGCGCCCGATTCGTGTGGCGGTGGAAAACGTGCGCCGCACGCTGATTGAAGGCGCGCTGCTGACGGTGCTGATCGTGTTCCTGTTTCTCAACTCCTGGCGCTCCACGGTGATCACCGGGCTGACGCTGCCGATTTCCATCATCGGCACTTTTCTCTTTATGAACCTGTTCGGCTTCACCATCAACATGATCACGCTGATGGCGCTGTCGCTGTGCGTGGGCCTGCTGATCGACGACGCCATCGTGGTGCGCGAGAACATCGTGCGCCATGTGCAGATGGGCAAGGGCTCTTTCCAGGCCTCGCTGGACGGAACGCAGGAAATCGGCCTGGCGGTGCTAGCCACCACCTTTTCCATCGTCGCGGTGTTCCTGCCGATTGGTTTCATGGGCGGCATCATCGGCAAGTTTTTTCACGAGTTCGGCATCACGATTGTGGCGGCCGTGCTGATCTCGATGTTTGTGAGCTTCACGCTGGACCCCATGCTCTCCAGCATCTGGCACGACCCGGCCATTGAGGCGCACGGACAGCGGCATGCGCCGGTCACGTTTTACGACAAGACCATTGGCCGCGTGACCGGCTGGTTTGACCATGCAACGGATTCGCTGAGCGACAGCTACCAAAGCATCTTGCGCTGGTCGCTGGGCCACAAGCTGGCCACGCTGGCGCTGGCCGTCGTGATTTTCATCATCAGCGTTGTGATGGTGCCGCTGCTGGGCACCGAGTTCGTGCCCAAGGCCGACTTCTCGGAGACCTCGCTCAACTTCTACACTCCGGTGGGCTCTTCGCTGGAAACCACCGAAGCCAAGGCCCGGCAGGTCGAGGCCATAGTGCGCGAATTTCCCGAGGTGAAGTACACCCTGGCCACGATCAACACCGGCAACGCGCCGGGCAAGATGTACGCCAGCGTGTATGTGCGCCTGGTCGAGCGCAAGGCACGCACGCGCAGTGTGGACCAGATGTCGGGCGTGCTGCGCGAGCGGCTCCAGCAGGTGCCGGGCATTACCGTGACCCATGTCGGCCTGCTCGACGCGGTGGGCGGCAACAAGCAGGTCGAGTTTTCCCTGCAAGGCCCCGACCTGAAGGAACTGGAGCGCCTGACGCGCCTGGTCACCGACAAAATTCACGCTATTCCCGGGCTGGTGGACCTGGACTCCAGCATCAAGGCCGACAAGCCGGTGATTGAAGTGGACGTGCGGCGCGATGCCGCCTCTGACCTGGGCCTGTCGGTGGCGCAGATTGCCGCCTCGCTGCGCACGCTGGTGGCAGGCCAGACCGTGGGCAACTGGCGCGCGCCCGACGACCAGACCTATGACGTGAATGTGCGTCTGGCGCCCGATGCGCGCAATGCGCCAGGGGACCTGGAGCGCCTGCCCTTCATGAGCAGCACCATGGGCAGCAACGCCGACGGCTCCGCGCGCATCGTGCGGCTCAGCCAGGTCGCCAGCGTGAAGGAATCCACCGGCCCCAACCAGATCAACCGGCGCGACCTCGCCCGCGAAGTGGCGATCAACGGCAATGTCTACAACCGCTCGGCCGGTGAAGTGTCCAGCGACATCAAGGCCGCGCTGGACGGCGTCAACTTCCCGCCGGGCTACCGCTACCAGTTCAGCGGCTCCACCAAAAACATGGCGGAATCATTTGGCTACGCCGTCTCGGCGCTGGTGATGGCGATTGTGTTCATCTACATGATTCTGGCCAGCCAGTTCAAGAGCTTTCTGCAGCCCATGGCGCTGATGACCTCCCTGCCACTGACCCTGATTGGCGTGGTGCTGGCCTTGCTGCTGTTTCGCTCGACGCTGTCGATGTTCTCCATCATCGGGGTGGTGATGCTGATGGGCCTGGTGACCAAGAATGCCATCTTGCTGGTCGACTTTGCCATCCGCATGCGTGCGCAGGGCATGGAACGCGGCGAAGCCCTGCTGCACGCCGCCAAAGTCAGGCTGCGCCCCATCCTGATGACCACGCTGGCCATGATTTTCGGCATGGTGCCGCTGGCCTTTGCCCTGACCGAGGGCTCGGAGCAGCGCGCGCCCATGGGCCAGGCCGTGATTGGCGGCGTGATCACCTCCTCCCTGCTGACCCTGGTCGTCGTGCCCGTGACCTATTGCTACCTGGACGACCTGGGCCAGTGGTTCAAGCGCAAGTTCAGGGGAAAAGCACACGCTGCCGCCCCCGCCGAAACGGCCGCCACCGTCACGAGCCCCCGCTAAAATAAAAGGTTTATCTCGTGCACACCGCATCTTCTTCTCTCACCCCGCCAACCAACAGGCCCGCCATGAACTACGAACAAGCCCGATTCAACATGATTGAGCAGCAAATCCGCCCCTGGGAAGTGCTGGACAACCAGGTCCTTTCACTGCTGGCCGTGGTCAAGCGCGAAGATTTTGTGCCGCCTGCCCACGAGGCACTGGCGTTTGTGGATATGGAAATCCCCCTTGCCTCCCCCCATGCACAGCAGCAAAACCCCGGCCAGTGCATGCTCGCGCCCAAGGTCGAGGCCCGCATCCTGCAGGATCTGGCCGTGCAAAAGCATGAAAAAGTGCTCGAAATTGGCACCGGCTCCGGTTACATGGCGGCGCTGCTGGCCCACCGCGCGCAGCAAGTGATCACACTGGAAATTGATGCCACGCTGGCCCAGACGGCCCGTGCCAACCTGCAAAAAGCCGGCATTTACAACGCCGAAGTACGCACCGGCGACGGCGCTGCCAACATCGCACAGGCGGTATCCGGCAATGACCCGCTGCGCGGCCCGTTTGACGTGATCGTGCTCAGTGGCTCGGTGGCCGAAGTGCCGGCTTCGCTGCTGTCGCTGCTCAAGGTCGGCGGCCGCCTGAGCGCCATTGTCGGTTTTGAGCCGGTGATGCGCGCAACGCTGGTCACGCGCGTGGCCGAAGACGCCTGGCGCACCACGCAGGCCTGGGACACGGTGGCACCGCGCCTGCTCAATTTCCCCGAGCCCTCCAAATTCAATTTCTGAAATCCTTTTTCTGAAGACTTTTCAAGGTAGCCGATGATTGCCCAATTGAGCCCCGCCGATTTCCCCGCCTGGCGCGACAGCGTTAAGGCCACTGCACCTGCTGCCCAGCCCGTGGTGCTGGATGTGCGCGAACCCTGGGAGCTGCAGACGGCCTCGGTCAAGGAAGATGGCTTCACGCTGATGCACATTCCAATGCGCGATATTCCCGCGCGCCTGGCCGAGCTGCAGCAAACCCACGGCAGCGGCCACCCGATTGCCTGCCTGTGCCACCACGGCATGCGCAGCCTGCAGGTGGCCAATTATTTGACGCAAAGCGGTTTCACCGAAGTCGTCAACCTGCAGGGCGGCATTGACGCCTGGTCGCAGCAGCTGGACTCTTCCGTTCCGCTTTACTGATGCCGGCCTGATCGCCTCCTCTTCATTCCTTGATTCATTTCCTCAGGACTCTTATGACCCCGCTCAAGAAACGGCCGGCTTTTCCGGTGATGCCCTTGTCGATCGCGATCACGGTAGCGCTGATGGCTGCGGCCCCGATGGCGCAGGCCCAGAGTCTGGTGGAGCTGTATGAATCAGCCCGTGCTTTTGATGCCACCTACCAGTCGGCCAAGCTGCAGTACGACGCCAACTTGGCCAGGGCCGACCAGGCCAAGGCCGGCATCCTGCCGACGGCAGGCTTGGCCGCGGGCGTGTCGCGCACCGGTTTTGACAACAACAACCCGGCGGTAGACCGCAGCTTCAGCACGCAAAACGCCACGCTGACCGCGACGCAACCCCTGTACCGGCCCGCCAACTGGGCGACCTATGAGCAGGGCAAGAAGCAGGTGGACCTGGCCAAGGCCCAGCTTGACAGCGCCGAGCAGGACCTGATCGTGCGCACCAGCCAGGCTTACTTTGATGTGCTGGCCGCGCAGGACACGTTGACCTTTGTGCTGGCGCAAAAGGCCGCAGTGGCCGAGCAGCTGGCTTTTGCCAAGCGCAACTTTGAAGTGGGCACCTCCACCATCACCGACACCCGTGAAGCGCAAGCGCGCTACGACCTGGTGACTGCGCAGGAAATCGCCGCCGACAACGACTTGCGCGTCAAGAAAATCGCGCTGGACCAGCTGGTCGGCAAAACCGAATCGCAGCCCAAAGGCCTGCTGGTCCCGGTGAATTTGCCCCCCGTGGTGCCCGCCGATGTCAATGCCTGGGTGCAGCAGTCCGAGGCGGTGCATCCCAGTATTCGCCAGGCCCAGAGCGGGCTGGACATCGCCGAGCTTGAGGTGACCAAGGCCGAGGCCGGCCACAAGCCCACGCTGGACGCCACCGCCAGCTACAACGTCACGCGCAACCCGTCGGGCACCACGACGTCGCTCACCCAAGCCTCTTCCCGCGCCAACACCAGCAATGTCGGTCTGCTGCTCAACGTGCCGCTGTTTGCCGGCTTTGCCACACAAAACCGCATCAAGGAAACGCTCTCGCTCAAGGACAAGGCGCGCAGCGACCTCGACGGCGCAAGGCGCAGCGTGGCCCAAGGCACCCGCACCGCCTACTTCGGCGTGCTGTCGGGCCAGGGCCAGGTCAAGGCGCTGGAAGCGGCCGAGCTGTCCAGCCAGAGCGCGCTCGACGCCAACAAGCTCGGCTACCAGGTGGGCGTGCGCATCAATATCGACGTGCTCAACTCGCAAAGCCAGCTCTTTCAGACCAAGCGTGACCTGGCGCAGGCGCGCTACAACGTGCTGCTGGGCGACCTCAAGCTGCGCCAGGCCAACGGCAGCCTGAGCCCTGAAGACTTGCAGAAAATCAACACCTTGCTGGCCAAATAAAGGACGCAGAAAACCCCATGCTGATGCCCAGCCAGGACACGCCGCAGATGGTCATTGAGGCCGAGCCCGTTCCTCCTCCACCAGCCCACGCACCCACCCACGCACCGCTGGGCCCCAGCTTCGAGCTGATCGAAGAAACCACCTGGGAGGCGCTGGCGCGTTCGGGCCGGCAGCTGCCGTTCTCGCGCCCGCTCCTCGTCAAGGGCGGCGTGCAGCACTGGCCGGCCTGGAAAAAATGGTCGTTTGAATTTCTTGCAGGCGTTTGCGAGAGCAAGGGCTCGGAAGCCCCCGTCAAGTTCACCGACGGCCTGGTTGAGCAGGGCGTGACCAAGGGCCGGCCGTTCTTGCCGGTAGCGCCCTATTTACGCGAGCTCGGCAAGGCGGCGCTGAAAACCCCCGACCCCGCTGCCGGCCTGCTGTCCAAGGCACGGCTGGAGCAGATCCGGCAAGGCCAACCCGGCGAGCGCTTTCACCTGAACTGGGCGCACATGCAGTCTTTTCGTCCCACCACGCTGTACCTGGCGCAGTGGGACATTCTTGAAAAATTCCCCGAACTGCGCAAAGACCTGCTGATCAAGAGCCTGTGGCCCGACAAATCCAGGCTGGAGAAGCGCATGACCTGGGAATATGTGTTTATGGGCCCGGCCAACACCGTGACCGGCCTGCACAACGACTTTCCGCACAACTGGTTTTGCCAGCTCACCGGCACCAAGGAATTCATTTTGTTTCCGCCGGACCAGCGCCCGCACATGTGCCCGGCCCAAAAATACGACTGGGGTGCGACGCTCAGCGACATCAATGTCTCGCGCCTGCCCCAGCAGGCCAAAGAACTGGCGTCCTTTGAAAAAGCCCAGGGCATTTACGCACGCGTCGAAGCCGGTGACGCGCTGTTCGTGCCCAAGCGGA
>DASXRN010000007.1:0-12585 GCA_036506595.1 Polaromonas sp.
TCGGCCGCCTTGCCGATGCTGCCCAGCTCGCACACCGCGACAAACAGCTGAAGCGAGGTCAGGTCAATGCGGCGGGCGAAATTGCGTTCGGAGCTTTTGGTGGACATGGTGGGTAGCGTCATCGCATTCGACGACGATTAAGCGCTATTTTGCCGCTATGGCCTCGGTCTGGCCATCGCAATTCGAGATGACTGACTTGCCGGAAATGGCGGATTTGGCCTGGGCGGCATGAATTTCAAGCCTTTTAGGGCTCCAGCCCACAAAGGACGGGTGTAGCCAGCTATCAAAAACATAGCGTCGCGTATCTGCGGGCAGCAAAAAGCCCGCCGATGTTGCCATCGGCGGGCTTTTTGCAAATACGCTAACGATTAACGCTGGGCGATAGGCTTGACGTCACGCGGGACGGAGCCGGTGAAGAGTTGGCGCGGACGGCCAATCTTGTACTCGGGGTCGCCAATCATTTCGTTGAGCTGGGCAATCCAGCCCACCGTGCGGGCCAGCGCGAAGATGGCCGTGAACAGTGGCACGGGGATGCCGATGGCGCGCTGCACGATGCCGGAGTAGAAGTCGACGTTGGGGTAGAGCTTGCGGGAAACGAAGTAATCGTCTTCCAGCGCGATCTTCTCCAGGGCCATGGCCAGCTTGAACAGCGGGTCGTTTTCCAGGCCCATTTCCCGCAGCACTTCTTTGCAGGTTTCCTGCATCAGCTTGGCGCGCGGGTCGTAGTTTTTGTAGACGCGGTGGCCAAAACCCATCAGCTTGACGCCGGAATTCTTGTCCTTGACCTGCTTGATGAAGTCGCCGATTTTTTCGACGCCGCCGTTTTTCTGGATGTCGCCCAGCATGTTGAGGGCGGCTTCGTTGGCGCCACCGTGCGCAGGGCCCCAGAGGCAGGCCACACCGGCTGCAATCGCGGCAAACGGGTTGGTGCCCGAGGAGCCGCACAGCCGAACCGTGGAGGTCGAAGCGTTCTGCTCATGGTCTGCGTGCAGGATGAAGATGCGGTCCAGCGCGCGTTCCAGCACGGGATTGACCTTGTACTCTTCGCACGGCGTGGCAAACATCATGTGCAGGAAGTTGCCGGCGTAGCTCAGGTCGTTCTTCGGGTACATGTAGGGCTGGCCCACGGTGTACTTGTAGGCCATGGCGACCAGCGTCGGCATCTTGGCGATCAGGCGAATCGCGGCGATTTCGCGGTGCTCGGGGTTGTTGATGTCGGTGCTGTCGTGGTAGAAGGCCGATAGCGCGCCGACCAGGCCGGTCATGATGGCCATGGGATGGGCGTCGCGGCGGAAACCGCGCAGGAAGAACTGCATCTGCTCATTGACCATGGTGTGCATGGTTACGCGCTGGGTGAAGTCCTTTTTGCCGGCGGCATTGGGCAGCTCACCGTACAGCAACAGGTGGCAGGTTTCCATGTAGTCGCAGTTGGTGGCCAGCTGCTCGATCGGGTAGCCGCGGTACAGCAACTCGCCCTTGTCGCCGTCAATGTAAGTGATGGCTGACTGGCAGGCAGCCGTCGACAGGAAGCCCGGGTCATAGGTGAACATGCCGGTTTGGGCGTACAGCTTGCGGATGTCCACGACATCCGGGCCCACATTGCCCTGGTACACCGGCAAATCGACACTGGGACTGCCGTTGCTGAAGGACAGAGTGGCTTTGTTGTCAGCTAGCTTCATATCTTGCTTCTTTCTAATCAAATCAAGTTGGGACAGTCACTGGGACTGTTACGGGGCCAGTTGCCGCGGTCGCAGCAAGTTTAAAACTTCCAGGGCTTCAAAAGTAGAGGCGCTGCTCTGCGCGTTTACATCCGAAAGCTGGCCGGACTCTTTGCGTCTGAGCAGCAGGTCCAGCAAGTCGTTGTCTGACAAGTCCATTAAATCATTCAAGCCTTTAGCCTGCCTGACGGTGAGCGTGGCCTCGTGGCGCAGAAAGAACTTTTCGATCAGCAGGTCGTTTTCCAGCAGGCCGCGGCGGCAACGCCACTTGAGCTTGCTCAAACTCCGTTCATCAAGCAGTTCATCGAGCGTATTCATGGCTGTCCTCAGACCGCGCGCAACACCATCATCTCTTTGATCTTGCCAATCGCCTTGGTCGGGTTTAGCCCCTTGGGGCAAACGTCAACGCAGTTCATGATGGTGTGGCAGCGGAACAGGCGGTAGGGGTCTTCGAGGTTGTCGAGCCGTTCGGCGGTGGCTTCGTCGCGGCTGTCGGCGATAAAGCGGTAGGCCTGCAGCAGGCCGGCCGGGCCGACAAACTTGTCAGGGTTCCACCAGAAGCTGGGGCAGGACGTGGAGCAGCTGGCGCACAAGATGCACTCGTACAGGCCGTTGAGTTCGTCGCGCTCTTCCGGACTCTGCAGACGCTCTTTTTCGGGCGGTACGTTGTCGTTGATCAAATAGGGCTTGATCGAGTTGTACTGCTTGAAGAACTGCGTCATGTCGACGATCAGGTCGCGCACCACCGGCAGGCCGGGCAGGGGCTTGAGCACAATGGTGCCGGGCAGCGTGCGCATATTGGTCAGGCAGGCCAGGCCGTTCTTGCCATTGATGTTCATCGCGTCGGAGCCGCAAACGCCTTCGCGGCAGGAACGGCGGAAGGAAATCGTCGGATCCTGCGCCTTGAGCTTCATCAGCGCGTCCAGCAACATGCGCTCGCTGCCGTCGAGCTCGACCTCGATGGTCTGCATGTAGGGCTTGGCGTCGGTGTCCGGGTCGTAGCGGTAGATCTGGAAGGTACGTTTTGACATGGGGTGTTCTCGCGGGTCTTATTGGCTTGGCTGGACTTGACTTAGAAGCTGCGCACCTTGAGCGGCACGGATTCGACCGTCAGCGGCTTCATCTGCACCGGTTTGTAAGCCAGGCGGTTGGCTTCGCTGTACCACAGCGTGTGCTTGTGCCATTCGGTGTCGTTGCGGCCGTTCGGGTGCTCTGGCGTATCGCCGTAGTCATCGACCGAGTGCGCGCCGCGGCTTTCATGGCGGGCTGCGGCCGACACGATGGTGGCCTGGGCGGCTTCAATCAGGTTTTCCACTTCCAGCGCTTCGATGCGGGCGGTGTTGAAGATTTTCGACTTGTCTTTCAGGCCGATGTTTTTCACGCGTTCGCGCAGCTCGGCGATTTTGGCCACGCCCTCGTCCATCATGGCCTGGGTGCGGAACACGCCGGCATGCGTCTGCATGGCCGTGCGGATGTCGTTGGCCACGTCCTGCGCGTACTCGCCGCCGGTCGCATTGTCCAGGCGGGCGATGCGCGCCAGCGTTGCGTCGGCGGCATCGGCGGGCAGCGGTTTGTGCGTCGTGGTTTTGTTGAACTCGACAATATGGTTGCCGGCCGCGCGGCCAAACACCAGCAGGTCCAGCAGCGAATTGGTGCCCAGGCGGTTGGCGCCGTGCACGCTGACGCAGGAGCATTCGCCCACGGCATACAGGCCGTTGACGACTTCGCTCTTGTTGTCGGCGTTTTGCGTGACGACCTGGCCATGGATGTTGGTCGGGATGCCGCCCATCTGGTAGTGAATGGTGGGCACCACGGGAATCGGCTCCTTGGTGATGTCGACGTTGGCAAAGTTGTGGCCAATCTCGAACACCGAAGGCAGGCGCTTCATGATGGTCTCGGCACCCAGGTGGGTCATGTCGAGATTGATGTAGTCCTTGTTGGGGCCGCAGCCGCGGCCTTCCTTGATTTCCTGGTCCATGCAGCGCGAGACGAAGTCGCGTGGGGCCAAGTCTTTCAGGGTAGGCGCATAGCGCTCCATGAAACGTTCGCCGTTGCTGTTGCGCAAGATCGCGCCTTCGCCGCGGCAGCCCTCGGTCAGCAGCACGCCGGCGCCATGCACGCCGGTCGGGTGGAACTGCCAGAACTCCATGTCTTCCAGCGGAATGCCCGCGCGTGCGGCCATGCCCAGGCCGTCGCCGGTGTTGATGAAGGCGTTGGTCGATGCCGCAAAAATGCGGCCGGCGCCGCCGGTGGCCAGCAAGGTGGTCTTGGCTTCAAAAATATGCACGTCGCCGGTTTCCATTTCGATCGCGGTCACGCCGACCACGTCGCCAGCATCGTCGCGGATCAGGTCCATGGCCAGCCACTCAACGAAGAAGCTGGTTTTTTCCTTGACGTTTTGCTGGTACAGCGTGTGCAGCATGGCGTGGCCGGTGCGGTCGGCCGCGGCGCAGGCGCGTTGCACCGGCTTTTCACCGTAGTTGGCGGTATGGCCGCCGAAGGGGCGCTGGTAAATCGTGCCGTCCGGGTTGCGGTCAAAGGGCATGCCCATGTGTTCCAGGTCGTACACGACCTTGGGCGCTTCGCGGCACATGTATTCGATCGCATCCTGGTCGCCCAGCCAGTCTGAGCCCTTGACGGTGTCGTAAAAATGGTAGTGCCAGTTGTCTTCGGACATGTTGCCGAGCGAGGCACCAATGCCGCCCTGCGCCGCCACGGTATGGGAGCGGGTGGGAAACACTTTGGAGAGTACGGCCACGTTCAGGCCGGCCTTGGCCAGTTGCAGCGAGGCGCGCATACCGGAGCCACCGGCACCGACGATGACGACGTCAAATTTGCGCTTGGGGAGTTGGGATGTTGTGGGCATGATTTTTTTGAGATCTCGGGAATCGGATGCGGCTGGAGGTGGTTTCAGGCGACGTGCGGGCCTTAGACGCGCCACAGCACCTGAATGCCCCAGCCGGCGCAGGCCACCAGCCAGACGAGGGTGAATACCTGCAGCGACAGACGCAGCCAGACCGGCTTGATGTAGTCCATCCAGATATCGCGCATGCCGACCCACACGTGCACGAGCAGGGCGATGATGACGCTGAAGGTCAATACCTTCATCCACTGCGACGCAAAGATGCCGGCCCACTGGTCATAGCCAATGGGGCCTTTGCTGAAAATGACCTGTGCCAGCAGCAGCACGGTAAAGAGGGCCATCAGGGCCGCCGTCACGCGCTGGGCCAGCCAATCGCGCAGACCATAGTGAGCGCCGACAACGAGACGTTTGGAGCCGTAGTTAACAGACATGGTGTGCTCTTTCTTCTTATTAGTAAAGACCAAACAGCTTGGCGCCCAGCACGAGCGCGAGGCCAATGCTCACGGCCAGCGTGAAGACGGCGGATGATTTGCCGAATTCCTTGCTGACGGCCGCGTGGCTGATGTCCATCCACAGGTGGCGAAGACCGGCGATGAAGTGGTGCAGGTAGGCCCAGATCAGGGCGAGGGCGACCAGCTTCCAGATGAATCCAGGCAGGCCCAGCATGCCCACATTGAAGGTCGACGTGAATTTGGCAAAGGAGATTTCGGAAGAAATCGAGGTGTCAAACATCCAGATGATGAAGGGCATCAGGATGAACATGATGGCCCCGCTGATGCGGTGGAGGATGGAGACAAGGCCTGCGAGGGGGAGGCGGTAACCGGGGAGGTCGGTGAAGGCGTTGATATTGCGGAACTCAGGCCTCTTGGGGCGCTGTTTGGATGCCAGCTCTGTCATTTTTTGGACTTTCGTGGGTGTAACTGGGTGGTAACCGGGAATGCAATTACAAGCTAAATTCTATTGCAATGCAGCAAAGTCGCTTGCAAAGCGTTGCAGCTGCTTGAAGATTCCCGTCAACTAAGTTCGTTTTTGTAATGATGGATATCGGTGCGGTACAGGCCTCGGCGTAACTCCATGGGAAGATCGTTATAGGTATAGGCGGTGCGTTCGACGCTTAACAGCGGCTCACCCTTGGGTACTTTCAGCAGTTCGGCCGCGGTGGCATCGGCGGCAAGCGCCCGGATTTTTTCTTCGGCACGCACCATGCGCACCCCAAACTCGGTTTCAAACAGCGCATACATCGGGCCGCGGTAGGCGGCCAGCCGGTCGGCCGTCAGGCCCTTGAAGGGGCCACCGGGCAACCAGACATCTTCAAGAATGGTGGGTATGCCCTGGAAGGCGAGTACACGGCGCAGCTGCAGCACGGCATCGCCGGTGCGCAATGCCAGGGCGCGTGCAATGTCCGCCGTGGCGCGCAGGCGTTTGCAGTCGATGATTTGCCGCTGGGCCGGGCCCTCGCTGGCGAGGTCGCCGCTATCGGGCATCAGCCGCAAAAAGCGGTATTGCACATGCTGCTCGGCATGGGTGGCGACAAACGTGCCCTTGCCCTGGCGGCGCATCACCAGGTTTTCGGCGGCCAGCTCGTCAATCGCCTTGCGCACCGTGCCCTGGCTCACGCGAAAGCGCGCGGCCAGGTCCATCTCGCTGGGGATCAGTTCGCCGGGTTTCCACTCGCCGGTCTGCAGGCTTTGCAAAATCAACACCTTGATCTGCTGATACAGCGGACTGAAAGCCGGTGTGGCACCCGCGCCCGCACCCAGCTCGTGGGTGGCTGCGACTGGGTCGCTCGAGGGTGAAAGGGTGGTTGCCATAGAGACAGCAGGTGAAAAGTGGCGGTGAAAATGTGGGTAAAAAATGCAAGCGGACGCAATCTGATGCGTGGATGGCGCATCCAAATCAAGCTTCAATCATATCTTATATAAGACATAAGACAAATTGACTCGCTGCACTTTTCAAGCGTAAAATCTTTCGCTGAGTCCAAGGCGTGGACGGTATGTTTTTGCGGCGAAATTGACCCGACAAACCTCAAGCACACGCCAGGCACCTCAAGTTGCACCCTCATTCAACCGAATTTTAATTTTCCTGGAGTTTCGTCATGAGCAAAAAACCCGTCCGCGTTGCCGTCACCGGTGCAGCAGGCCAAATCGGTTACGCATTGCTGTTCCGCATTGCCTCTGGCGAAATGCTGGGCAAAGACCAGCCCGTCATTTTGCAATTGCTCGAAGTTCCGGTTGAAGGCCCGCAGAAAGCGCTGAAAGGCGTGATCATGGAACTTGACGACTGCGCTTTCCCGCTGCTCGCCGGCATTGAAGCGCATAGCGACCCGATGACCGCTTTCAAGGACACCGACTACGCGTTGCTGGTCGGTGCCCGTCCACGTGGCCCCGGCATGGAGCGTGCCGACCTGCTGGCCGCCAACGCCCAGATTTTCACGGCACAGGGCAAGGCGCTCAATGCCGTTGCCAGCCGCAATGTCAAGGTGCTGGTGGTCGGCAACCCTGCCAACACCAACGCCTACATCGCCATGAAGAGCGCCCCCGACCTGCCACGCAAAAACTTCACCGCCATGCTGCGACTGGACCACAACCGCGCCCTCTCCCAGATCGCTGCCAAGACCGGCACCAAAGTGGCCGACATCGAAAAACTCACCGTCTGGGGCAATCACTCGCCCACCATGTACGCCGACTACCGCTTTGCCACCGTGAACGGCAAAAACGTCAAGGACCTGATCAACGACCAGGTTTGGAACGCTGACGTGTTCCTGCCCACCGTGGGCAAGCGCGGCGCGGCCATCATCGAGGCGCGTGGCGTGTCTTCCGCCGCATCGGCGGCCAACGCGGCGATTGACCACATGCGTGACTGGGCGCTGGGCACCAACGGTAAATGGGTCACCATGGGCATTCCATCGGACGGCCAGTACGGCATTCCGAAAGACGTGATGTTCGGTTTCCCCGTCACCACCGAAGGCGGCGAATACAAGCTGGTCGAAGGCCTGGCGATTGACGAATTCAGCCAGGAACGCATTAACAAGACCCTGAAAGAGTTGCAGGACGAGCAGGCCGGCGTCGCCCACCTGCTCTGATTCCAGAAGTCTTTCAAGCAGTGACACATCCGCGCGACGTTCTCCTTGGCGCCCAGGCCGCAACAGGTTTTCTGCCTGTCTGCGACCATTACAGCGGCGTGGAGGCGCGGATGCGCAAAAGCCTGCAGTTGCAGGCCGAGATGATTGAAGAGTTTGGCGCCTGCGTTTTTGACGTGACGCTGGACTGCGAAGACGGCGCCCCCGTGGGCGGCGAAGCCGATCACGCGGCCATGGTGGTGGCGCTGGCGACGCTGGCCAGCGTTAAAGCCCGCGTGGCCGTTCGCGTGCATGCGGTGGACCATCCGGCTTTTGAGTCTGACATGGCCGTCATCGCTGGCAAAGCGGGTACCCGGCTTTGCCACATCATGGTGCCCAAGGTCGAATCCCTTGACGACGTGGCCAGGGCCGTGCAGGCGCTCTCCGCCGCCGCAGCGGATCATCTGCCGCTGCATGTGCTGATCGAGTCACCGGCCGCCGTGCACCGCGCTTTTGAGATTGCCGCGCATCCCCGGGTGCAGTCGCTGAGCTTCGGGCTCATGGATTTCGTCTCCGCCCACGGCGGCGCGATTCCGGCCGATGGCATGAGCAGCCAGGGCCAGTTCACGCACCCGTTGGTGCTGCGCGCCAAGCTGGAGATCGCGGCAGCCTGTCATGCGCACGGCAAGGTACCGTCGCATTGTGTGGTCACCGAGTTCAATGACACCGAGGCGATGCGCACCGCTGCCAGCCATGCCGCCCGTCAACTGGGCTACACCCGCATGTGGAGCATTCACCCGAACCAGATCCGTCCCATCCTGGAGGCCTTTGCGCCTACCGAGGGCGAGATCGAAGATGCTACAAAAATAATAGCTGCTGCCGCCCGTTCTGATTGGGCTCCCATCAGTTTTGACGGTAAATTGCACGACCGCGCAAGCTACCGCTACTTCTGGCAGGTGCTGGAGCGCGCGCACCAGACCGGCCGGGCCCTGCCCGCCGAGGCCCAAGCCTATTTTGAGGCGCTGCACTGAGCGCTGACCCTTGTTGAGCATTAACACATACGAAAACCGCATGAAAACCATCTACACCACGAGCCTTTCCTTCGCTTTGGCCGCTACCGTTTTGCTGGCAGCCGCCAGCCTGGCGACGGCGCAAACCACGGCCAAACCTGCTGACGCCAGTGCCAAGCCAGCTGCCAAACCTGCAGCGGCAAAGAAGCCCGCCGTCAGCGCCAGCCGCACCAACCTCAAAAGCGCCGCCAAGAATGTGGCCGCAGGTATTGAGGCCGCCGAAGCCGCACTGACCCCGGCCGAACTGGCCATTGCCGAGCGCGTGCACGTGGGCCAACTTCCTTGCGAGCTCGGTGCTTCGGTTACGCTGGCCCCAGACACCAAAGCCCCCGGCTACTTTGACGTGCAGGGCAAAAACTTCAAATACCGTATGTTCCCGGTGGCGACCACCACGGGTGCCATTCGCCTGGAAGACCAAAAGGCGGGCGCGGTCTGGCTGCAACTGGCCAACAAATCCATGCTGATGAACCAGAAGCTGGGCATTCGCCTGGCCGATGAGTGCATGAGCCCGGCCCAAGTGGCTGTGGCCGAGTCCCTGAAACGCAACCCGGCGCCCAGCGTGCTGGATGCGCCCAAGCCGGCGGCCCCAACCAGCACTGCAGAGTCGCCAGCAGCCGTGCCGGCGCCAGCCGCCAAGTAAGCCTCATTTTCAGCCCCACGATTTCCCATAATTTCCAATAATTTTGAACACAGGAGTAGCCCGCATGTCATCTGAATTCTTGCCAACCTATCGCAACCATGTTGCCGAGCGTGCTGTACTGGGCATCCCGCCGCTGCCTTTGTCTGCCAAGCAGACTGCAGAGGTCATTGAGCTGCTGAAAAATCCGCCCCAGGGCGAGGAGGCATTCCTGGTCGAGCTGATCACTCACCGCGTGCCGGCCGGCGTCGATGACGCGGCCAAGGTCAAGGCCAGCTACCTCGCCGCTGTGGCGCATGGCAGCGAAAAATGCGCCCTGATCTCGCGTGAACAAGCCACGCAGTTGCTGGGCACCATGCTGGGCGGCTACAACATCAGCCCCATGATCGAGTTGCTCGATGACGCGGAGGGCAGCGTGGCCACGCAGGCGGCCAACGGCCTGAAAAACACCTTGCTGATGTTCGACCAGTTCCACGACGTCAAGGAAAAGGCTGACAAGGGTAACCAACACGCCAAGGCCGTGCTGCAAAGCTGGGCCGATGCCGAGTGGTTCACCAGCCGCCCCGAAGTGCCCCAGTCCATCATGCTGACGGTGTTCAAGGTGGCCGGCGAGATCAACACCGACGATCTGTCTCCTGCGCCCGACGCCTGGAGCCGCCCCGACATTCCGCTGCACGCGCTGGCCATGCACAAGAATGCGCGCCCCGGCGTCACGCCCGAGGAAGACGGCAAGCGCGGCCCGGTCAAGTTCATTGAAGAACTCAAAGCCAAGGGCAATCTGGTGGCCTATGTGGGCGACGTGGTGGGCACCGGCTCCTCGCGCAAGTCCGCCACCAACTCGGTGCTGTGGTTCACTGGCGAAGACATTCCTTTCGTGCCCAACAAGCGCTTCGGCGGTGTCTGCCTCGGCAGCAAAATTGCCCCGATTTTCTACAACACCATGGAAGACTCCGGCGCGCTGCCGATCGAGCTCGATGTGAGCCAGATGGCCATGGGTGACGTGATTGAACTGCGCCCCTACGACGGCAAGGCCCTTAAAGACGGCAAGGTGGTGGCCGAGTTCAAGCTCAAAAGCGATGTGCTGTTTGACGAAGTGCGTGCCGGTGGCCGCATTCCGCTGATCGTCGGCCGCGGCCTGACCGCGAAGGCGCGCGCGGCGCTGGGCCTGCCCGTGTCTACGCAGTTCCGTCTGCCGCAAAACCCGGCCGACAGCGGCCGTGGCTTCACGCTGGCGCAAAAAATGGTGGGCCGCGCGGTCGGACTGCCCGAAGGCCAGGGCGTGCGCCCCGGTACTTACTGCGAACCGAAGATGACGTCTGTGGGTTCGCAGGACACCACCGGCCCGATGACCCGCGACGAGCTCAAAGACCTGGCCTGCCTGGGCTTCAGCGCCGACCTGGTGATGCAGTCCTTCTGCCACACCGCGGCTTATCCCAAGCCCGTGGACGTGAAGATGCACCACGAGCTGCCTGACTTCATGAGCACGCGCGGCGGTGTGCCGCTGCGTCCCGGTGACGGCATCATCCACAGCTGGCTCAACCGCATGCTGTTGCCCGACACCGTGGGCACCGGCGGCGACAGCCACACCCGTTTTCCGATCGGCATCAGCTTCCCCGCAGGATCCGGCCTGGTTGCGTTTGGCGCCGCCACCGGCGTGATGCCGCTGGACATGCCCGAGAGCGTGCTGGTGCGCTTCAAGGGCAAGATGCAGCCCGGCGTCACGCTGCGTGACCTGGTCAACGCGATTCCGCTCTACGCCATCAAGGCCGGCCTGCTGACGGTTGCCAAGCAGGGCAAGAAAAACATTTTCTCGGGCCGTATTCTTGAAATCGAAGGCCTGCCTGATTTGAAGGTGGAGCAGGCCTTTGAGCTCAGCGATGCGTCGGCCGAGCGTTCCGCCGGCGGCTGCACGGTGCACCTGAACAAGGAACCCATCATCGAGTACATCAACAGCAACATCACCATGCTGAAGTGGATGATTGCGACGGGCTACGAAGATGTGCGCACCATCAAGCGCCGCATCGCTGCCATGGAAGCCTGGCTGGCTGACCCGCAGCTGCTCAAGGGCGATGCCGATGCGGAATACGCCGCCGTGATCGAGATCGACCTGGCCGACATCCACGAGCCCATCGTGGCCTGTCCGAACGACCCGGACGATGTGAAGACCCTGAGCGATGTGGCCGGTGCCGCGATTGATGAAGTCTTCATCGGCAGCTGCATGACCAACATCGGTCATTTCCGCGCCGCTTCCAAGCTGCTCGAAAACAAGCGCGACATTCCCGTCAAGCTCTGGATGGCACCGCCGACCAAGATGGACGCCAAGCAGCTCACCGAAGAAGGCCACTACGGCGTGCTGGGTTCCGCCGGCGCGCGCATGGAAATGCCGGGTTGCAGCCTGTGCATGGGCAACCAGGCGCAGGTGAAAGAGGGCGCGACGGTGTTCTCCACCTCCACCCGCAACTTCCCGAATCGCCTGGGCAAGAACTCCAATGTCTACCTGGGTTCCGCCGAACTCGCAGCCATCTGCTCCAAGCTGGGCCGCATCCCGACCAAGGCCGAGTACATGGCCGACATGGGCGTGCTGACCGCTGCCAGCGACACCGTCTACCAGTACCTGAACTTTGACCAGGTCAAGGATTACACGGACATGGCGGATACCGTCGCAGCTTGAGCGTTGCCTGGCAAAAATAGAGGCGGCCCTTCGGGGCCGTTTTTTATTTTGGGGGCAAAACCTGGGTGATGGGTTGCTGTTGGCCCACTGCTGCCATTGACCGGTGAGCGCTTCCGGGGAATGGGCGTTCTGCGCTTTTGGGTACCGCAAACCTGCCAGTCGTCATCGGCTGCATCGTGCCCTTTGCGGTCGGTCAAAACGAAAGGATGCGGACCTTCGACGAGTCCATACGTGGCCAACCACAACGTCGTATGCACAACACTAACTCTTCTCGCCCGCCGCATCAGCGGGAATGTATTGCCGCAAGCGTATCGCGGTGATCGGGTCCTCGCTCGCTAGCCTTTTTAGGAGTTCGAGAGTTTGTTCGGAGACGCGCTTTTCACCTTCTTGAGCATCCTGCAGCGAGCCGATTCGCAGAAGCGTTAGCAACCGGGCTCGAAAGCGATGACCTTCTGAGTTGCGCAACAACCTTTCGATCTCATCAGGATCCGCATTGCCGACAACTCGAATGTCCTCCGGATTCCAGCCTCGTTCAAAGTCAATGCGATCAAGCGCTTCCTCGACAGAG
>DASXRN010000008.1:0-2561 GCA_036506595.1 Polaromonas sp.
ATTTGTTGATGTCGCGAATCACCTCGGCCAGCGTGGGCGAGACCATTTCAAACGCCGGCTTCTGGTTGGCTGCTGCGCGGCCTTCGCGCGCCCGGCCACCGAGCTTGCCGCCCATCTCCTGCCACAGGCCGGCGACGGCGCGCTCGGCATAGCTGGCCGGGTCGGCATAGGCCACGGCCCAGGTTTTTTCGCCGCAGGCCGCCGGGTAGCTGCCGTTGAAGGCGATGCGAAGGGGGTCGGAAAAATCGGCCTTGAGCCGCGTGCGGTAGTCGCCGCATTCCGCCAGCGAAGCGCCGCCATTGGTGCCCGCCGACAGCGGCACGCTGGCCTGCAGCTGCACGCCGGCCAGTGGCGGTTCAAAGCCGACCATGGCCACGCCGCCGCCCGGGTTGGGCACAAAGGTCATGAGCACCGACTTGTAGTTGATCAGCAGCGCATCGGGGCCGGCGTTGTAGGGACGCAGCGGCTCGCCGTCAAAGTCAGCCGGGTTTTGCGTGGCGGCGGCAAAGGCGCTGCGGTCCAGCACGATGTCGCCCGCAATCGTCTGGATGCCTAGGCCCTGCACCCGGCGCAGCAGCAGCCACAGCCGCTCCAGCACCAGCTTGGGGTCGCCTTTGCCCTGGATGATCAAATTGCCCTGCAGCACGCCGTCCTTGACCGTTCCGTCGACATACACCGGTGTGGTCCAGGTGAACGAAGGGCCCAGCAGCTCCAGCCCGGCGTACGTGGTCACCAGCTTCATGACCGAGGCCGGGTTCATGGAGGCGCTGGCGCGGTAGCTCAATAGCGGCGGTAGAAGGGCTGACTTGCCGTTCAGGGCCGGGGCCGCATCGACCACGATGGCGGCCAGTGCATCGCGCGGCACCTTGGCGCGCGCCAGCAGGGCTTCCACGTCGGGGGGCAAGGCTGATCCGGGTGTTTGCGCGCCGGCAAGCGGGGCCGTCAGGCCCGCCATTGCGGCCAACAGGCCCGTGGCCAAGTGTGCCTTGAGGCGGCCGCAAGATGAGTTAAAAAGCATGCGGCGATTATCCGTCCCATGCCTGATGGGTTCTTCAAGGCCGGATAATGTGGGTGGGCGACCCGACGGGCCCTGCCGTACAACTTTATTTGCTCCTATTTTAATAGCTGATTGCACCCTGTTTGTGTGGGCTAAAGCCAGATTCAATGCCTGAAAACCTGAAATTACTTGCCTTTGACACCAGTACCGACCGCCTGTCGATTGCGGTGACGGATGGCGTGCGCGTCTGGCAGCACAGCGGCCCCGGCGGCGCGCAGGCCTCGACCGCGCTGATTCCGGCCATTCTGGCCTTGCTGGCCGAGTCGGGCCTGGGCCTGGACGTGCTTGATGCCATTGCCTTTGGCCGCGGCCCGGGATCGTTTACCGGCCTGCGCACGGCCTGCGCGGTGGCGCAGGGCCTGGCCTTTGGGGCCAGGCACGGTGCCGGTATCCCGGTGCTGCCCATAGACACCTTGATGGCCGTGGCGGAAGAGGCGCGTTATCAAGAGACCAGCAGGTCCGGCATGCCGGGCGATGCTGTCTTCAGGGTCACCGCCCTGCTCGATGCGCGCATGGACGAGATGTATGTGCAGAGCTATGAATTTAATAGCGGTATGTGCACATCAACCATGGACTGTGAGCTGATTCGGCCTGAAAACCTGATGCTCGGGCCGTCCCTGCACTGGCTGGCGGGCAATGTCTTCAAGGTCTACGCCGACCGCCTGCCCGCGGCCCTGGCGGCCTTCCCCCGGGTGGAAGCGCTGCCGACCGCCACCGCCATGCTGCGTCTGGCCCCCGCGCTGGTGGCTGCGGGCCATTGTGTGGCGGCGGCGCTGGCCCTGCCCATCTATGTTCGCGATAAAGTAGCCCTCACCACCGAAGAGCGCGCCCAGGCCAAAAGCGACAAGGCCCAGGCTGCGCTTGCCCATCCCGCTTGAATTCGCTACCCGCTGTTGCCATGAACGCTGTTCTTAAACCCCTTAAACCCATCGAGGCCCAGTTCGAAGCCATGACCCCGGCCTGGCTGGCGGCGGTTGAGCGAGTGGAGCAAAGCGCGTATGAGCATCCGTGGTCGCAGGGCAACTTCAGCGATTCGATCAAGGCCGGCTACCAGGCGCAGCTGCTCACGGGCGGCACGCCGCCAGAGGCCGAGTTGCTGGGTTATTTTGTAGCCATGAAAGGCGTGGACGAGGTGCATTTGCTCAACATCACCGTGGCACCGGCGCACCAGCGGCAGGGCTGGGCTCGCGTGATGCTCGATGCGCTGGCGCTCTGGTCGCGCGGCCAGGGTGCGCAGTGGCTGTGGCTGGAAGTGCGGGTGAGCAACGCGCGCGCCAAGGCCGTCTACGAACACTATGGGTTTCGCCATGTCGGCACGCGCCGCAATTACTACCCGGCCGGCCCGGCCGGTGCGTCAAAGCGCGAGGACGCCATTGTCATGAGCCTGGCCCTCTGATGAAAGACCCCGCATGAGCCTGGACCTCGACAAACGCCAGCGCGCCATGCTGCGCGAGATGGGCGTGCGCGTCTGGCAGCCTGCAACGGCATTCGCATCCCCGGCGCC
>DASXRN010000009.1:0-3195 GCA_036506595.1 Polaromonas sp.
CTTTCCTGCCGGTAGTTGGTGACTTCAAGACGAATGCCATCGGGATCGTTGAAGAAAGTGGCCCAGTAGTCCGGCGCGTAGCCTGGGTGAAGTTCGGGCTCGGTGGCATCTATGCCTGCGGCGCGCAGACCGTTGGCGACCGAGACCACGTCCGCCACCGAATCAACGCGAAGGCACAGGTGGTGCAAGCCCGGCGAGTACGAGTCGTGCGCATTCGCGGACCTTGCCGGGCGCAGGACATAGCCGAAATGGCGGTTGAAATATTGAACGTGCGCATCGCCACCGATGCCGAACGCGTTCTTGCGAAAACCCAGTATCGCCATCGCGCGGTCGTAAAAGGCTTCCGACCGCGCCATGTCGGACACGGTGATGTAGATGTGGTCGATGCCGATGATTTCGGTCATGGTGGGTTGGTGGGGTTACCCGTGAGCATTCGTGTAAACAGTCGTGACGATGAAGGGCGAATCTCGAAAGCCGAGGGGGTCGGCCACGTGCACGCGATAGGATGGTTCGAAGTTCATAGTGGACCCCTAACGAATGTCGACCGTGCGGGCTGCGGCGCAGACAGATACATCGCAGCATCGTGTGGGCGGCCATTGGGGCCAGAGTCTCTGTGCCGTGTGAGTTTTTTCAAAATCGTCATGTTTGCTCCCTGCCAAATGTCCTGCCAAACCCGGCGGGCAGTCAGGCCCATTCTACGGACGAGGCGCCCTGAACCATCAGCCCGTACCTTGCCGTGCGTTGCATCACTGCAACTTGCCATGTTCGCCGCTCGCACCGCAGCTTGTCGGCAGTACGCTCGCAATGCAAGGGCCGCAAGCCTCAGGGCACGAGCACCGCGGCTCCGTTCACCGTCCCGGCGCGCAGCGCCTCCACCGCGGCGTTGGCGTCTTGCAGCGCGAAGGTCTGCACATGGGTTTGCAGCGCCAGCTCGCCCAACAGGCTGAAGAAGGTGTCGCCGTCGGCGCGCGTGAGGTTGGCCACCGACTTGAGCACGCGCTCGCCCCAGAGCAGGCGGTAGTCGAAGGACGGGATGGCGCTCATGTGGATGCCGGCGCACACCACGGCGGCGCCCTTGCGCGTGGCGGCCAGGGCGGTGGGCACGAGTTCGCCGGCGGGCGCGAAGATCAGCGCCGCGTCCAGTGGGGCCGGCGCGGCTTCGTTCGAACCCCCGGCCCAGGCGGCACCGAGGCTGCGGGCGAAGTCCTGGCCGGCCTGGTCGCCGGCACGGGTGAAGGCGAACACCTCTTGCCCACGGGCCGCGGCGATCTGGCAGATGATGTGGGCCGCGGCGCCGAAGCCGTACAGGCCCAGGCGCTGCGGCAGGGTCGCACCGGCCAGGCGCCAGGCGCGAAAGCCGATCAGGCCGGCGCACAGCAGCGGCGCGGCATGGGTGTCGTCGTAGCGCTCGGGCAGCGCGAAGCAGAAGCGTTCATCGGCAGCCGCGTACTCTGCGAAGCCGCCGTCGCGGTCATAGCCGGTGAACACCGGCTGGTCGCAAAGGTTTTCGCGGTCTGTGGCGCAGAACGCGCAGCAACCGCAGGTTTGGCCGAGCCAGGGGATGCCCACGCGCTCCCCGATGGCGAAACGCGTGGCCTTCGAGCCGAGGGCCACGACCTGCCCGACCACTTCGTGCCCCGGCACCACGCCCGGGCGCCGTGGCGGCAAGTCGCCGTCGATGATGTGCAGGTCGGTGCGGCAGACCCCGCAGGCCAGCACGCGGACCACTAGGTCGTGGTCGCCGGCCTGCGGCAAAGGCTTGTGCGCGGGCAGCAGCCGCCTTCCGGCGGGGTCGGCGGTCATCGCGAGCATGGAGGCCGGCATCATGAGTACATGGTACGCAATCCTCTTGCCGGCGGGTGAGGCGTGCAGGCATGTCGTCGACCTCACGCAAACATGACTGGCTGAGAACGCGGCCGGCCCTTGAATTTCAAGGCGCTTTCGGTGATACTGTGTTTATGTCCAGCTGTCAAAAATCCTACCGACCCGGCCTGTGGGTGGTGCCGACAAGTGAATGACATCGCCATCCCCCTTCACGCCATCAAGGGCCGCGGCGCCGCCACGCGCATCGCGCACCGGTTCGAGAAAGACACGCGCGCTGCCTATGACGATGGTTGGGGCACGCTGGAAGAAGCCGCGGGCGAGGAGGCCCGGCGGCTGGAAACCGAAGTGTTGTTTGAAGAGGCCCGCAGCGCCATCACACACAACGACTCGCCCGACATATTTTTCGACTATGGCCTGAATCCTTACCGCGGCTGCGAGCATGGCTGCGTCTACTGCTACGCGCGGCCCACGCACAGCTACCTGAACCTGTCGCCGGGCCTGGACTTCGAAACCAAGATCATCGCCAAGCGCAACATCGCCGACGCCTTGCGCGCCGATCTGGGCAAACGCAGCTATGTGCCCAGGCTGCTCAACATTGGCTCGGCCACCGATTGCTACCAGCCGGTGGAGCGCGAACTGCGGCTCACGCGCGGCGTGATCGAGGTGCTGCAGCAGGCGCGGCACCCGTTTTCGCTGGTTACCAAGTCCAGCGGCGTGGAGCGCGACCTCGATTTGATCGTGCCCATGGCGGCCGACAGGCTGGCCGCTGTCTATGTGACCATCACCACGCTGGACGGCGAACTGGCGCGCAAGCTGGAGCCGCGCGCCGCCGCACCGCAGCGCCGCCTGCGCACCATCCAGACGCTGGCGGCGCATGGCGTGCCGGTGGGCGTGAGCGTGGCGCCGCAAATCCCGTTTGTGAATGAGGACATGGAGCTGGTGCTTGAGGCTGCCTGGGAGGCCGGCGCCCGCTCGGCGTTTTACACGGTGATACGCCTGCCCTGGGAAGTGGCGCCCATCTTCAGGGAATGGCTGGAGCTGCACTACCCGCAGCGCGCCTCACGCATCATGGCGCGCATTCATGAGATGCGCGGCGGCAAGGACTACGACAGTGATTTCGCCTCGCGCATGAAGGGCAGTGGCCTGTGGGCCGAACTGATCCGCCAGCGTTTTGAGAAAACCTGCCTCCGCCTGGGCTTTAACCGCCAGCGCGTCGAGCTGGACCTGAGCCAGTTCAGGCCACCGGGCGCGCCAGGGCAGGGCAGCCTGTTTTAACGCAGGTAGCTGCGGTTCAGCCGCACTTCCAGCTTTTTCTGCAGCGTTTCAAACGATGCGCTCATGGCCCAGTAAATCGCGGCCGCCGCCAGGTAC
>DASXRN010000010.1:0-3096 GCA_036506595.1 Polaromonas sp.
CGCTGCAGGCCTACCCGGCACTGATCAAGGACGAGGCGCGCAAGCAGGGCGCCACCGCACAGGTGGCCGGCGGCGTGCCGGCCATGTGCGATGGGGTCACGCAAGGTACGGCCGGCATGGAGCTCAGCCTCTTCAGCCGCGATGTGATTGCCATGGCGACGGCGGTGGCGCTGTCGCACGACATGTTTGATGCCGCGCTGCTGCTGGGCGTGTGCGACAAGATCGTGCCGGGCCTCTTGATTGGCGCGCTGCATTTCGGCCATTTGCCCACGGTGTTTGTGCCGGCCGGGCCCATGCCCTCGGGCCTGCCCAACAAGGAAAAAGCCCGCGTGCGCGAACAGGCCGCACAAGGCCTGGTCGGGCGCGAGGGCTTGCTCGAGGCCGAGCTCAAGTCCTACCACAGCCCCGGCACCTGCACCTTTTATGGCACGGCCAACAGCAACCAGCTGCTGCTCGAAGCCATGGGCCTGCATGTGCCGGGTACTGCGTTTGTCGCGCCCGGTGGCGTCTTGCGCGAAGAGCTGACGCGCGAAGCGGCGCGTACCGCGCTGGGCATCATCAAATCGAAACGCTTTGCACCGATTGGCCATATCGTGGACGAAAAAGCCATCGTCAATGCCATGGTGGCCCTGCTGGCCACGGGCGGCTCGACCAATCACCTGATTCACTGGGTCGCCGTGGCACACTCGGCCGGCATCGTGATTGACTGGAATGATTTTTCTGACTTGTCCGAAGTGGTGCCGACGCTGGCGCATGTGTATCCCAACGGCAGCGCCGATGTGAACCAGTTCCAGGCGGCCGGCGGCACCGGCTTCATCATTCGCGAATTGCTGGACGCGGGTTTCATGCACGAAGATGTGCTGACGGTACGCGAAGGCGGCATTCGCGAATACACCCGCGAGCCCGCGCTGGCGGGCACTTCGCTGGCATGGATGGACGCAGGCGACTCCAAGGACGACAGCATCGTGCGTCCCGTTGCCAGCCCGTTCAGTCCCACAGGCGGGCTCAAGCTGCTGCAGGGCAACCTGGGCCGCAGCGTGATCAAAGTGTCGGCCGTGCCCGATGACCGCCATGTGATTGAAGCGCCGGCCCGGGTGTTTGATTCGCAGGAGGCTTTGCATGCGGCTTTTAATGCCGGTGAACTGGCGCGCGACGTGATTTGCGTGGTGCGCTGGCAAGGCCCGCAGGCCAATGGCATGCCGGAGCTGCACAAGCTCACGCCGCCGCTGGCGGTGTTGCAGGGCAAGGGTTTTAAAGTGGCGCTGGTGACCGATGGCCGCATGAGTGGCGCATCGGGCAAAGTGCCTGCCGCCATTCATGTGTCGCCCGAAGCGGCTGCAGGGGGCCCGCTGGCCAAGGTGCGTGATGGCGATGTGATCAGGCTTGATGCGGTCACCGGTGAGTTGCGGGTGCTTGTGCCTGAAGCCGAATGGGCCGCACGCCAGACGGACAGCATGCCGCCAGCCTTGCGGCAGGGTAACGGTATGGGCATGGGCCGCGAATTGTTTACCGGCATGCGCCGCCACGCGCTGACGGCCGAAGAAGGAGCTTTATCGTGGATGTAAATTTGAATGTCAGCGGAAAATTGACGGCCTTGCAGGTCATGCGCGATGCGCCCGTGATTCCGGTGATTGTGCTGAACGACGCCAAGCAGGCCGTGTTGCTGGCGCGCGCGCTGGTGGCGGGCGGTATCCGCATGCTGGAAGTCACCTTGCGCACACCGCAGGCGCTGGCCTGTATTGAAGCGATTGCGCGCGACGTGCCCGAGGCCGTGGCCGGTGCCGGCACCGTGCGCAGTGCCGCCGATGCCCAGGCCTGCGCCATGGCGGGGGCCCGCTTTGCCGTGAGCCCCGGCTATACCCATGCCGTAGGCCAGGCCTGCCGCGACGCCGGTTTGCCGCTGTTGCCCGGCGTGGCCACCGGCAGCGAGATCATGATGGCGCAGGAAGACGGGCTGACCGAACTCAAGTTTTTCCCGGCCATGCAAGCCGGCGGCCCGGCCATGCTCAAGGCCTGGGGCGGGCCGTTTGGCGATGTGCGCTTTTGCCCGACGGGCGGTGTGTCCATGGCCAATGCGGCGGAGTTTTTGGCGCTGCCCAATGTGGTGTGCGTGGGCGGCTCCTGGCTAACGCCGGCAGACGCGCTGGCGCGTGGCGGCTGGGCGCAGGTGACGGCTCTGGCGCAGCAGGCTTGCCTGCTGCAGCGGCAGGCTGCCTGAGCCTGGAAGCGCTCAAGCCTGGTGGCTTATGAGCGAAATCGGCCTCTAGCCCAATAGAATCGAGCGCAAGCAGCTATTGAAACAATAGCAAAAGCTGGGCGCCTCAACGCAAACCAGTACCACCGCCATCTTCAGCGCGCTGGATCAGCTCAATCTTGTAGCCGTCCGGGTCGGTCACAAAGGCAATCACCGTCTTGCCGCCCTTGACCGGGCCGGCTTCGCGCGTGACATTGCCGCCCGCCGCCTTGATCTTTTCGCAGGCCGCATAGGCATCGGGCACGCCCAGCGCAATGTGGCCGTAGGCGGTGCCCAGCTCATAGCTTTCGGTGCCCCAGTTATAGGTCAGCTCAATCTCGGCCTGCGCCGGGTTGCCTTCATAGCCGACAAAGGCCAGGCTGTACTTGTATTGCGGGTTTTCCGAGGTGCGCAGCAGCTTCATGCCAAGCACCTGGGTATAAAAGTCGATGGAGCGCTGGAGATTGCCAACGCGCAGCATGGTGTGAAGGATTCGCATGGGCGGATTATCGTGCGGGCGGGGGAAGTTTGCAGGCGGTTAGAACCGACCGGTTGAATCCGCCACTGAGACCGGCCATTCGCCAAAATTGGCGGGCACCCAAGGCAAGATCCAAAGCTGTCCTTCGCTTGGGCGAGAAGCTGACATTCGCTGCCGGTGCTTGGAACTCAGGAGCTGTCATTCCACTTGGGATGTCAGTTTGCCGCTTCGCCGGCTCTTGTGCAGCGGGAGCTGCCCTTCGAATTAGACCCTGGCCTTGGAGCAGGCGCTCCAGACCGGTCACTGACAACGCTTCTCCGAACCAGTCCTTCATCGGAGGCGTCAATCGGGAGATGCTATGTAGGACTACTCAATCGAGACGGGT
>DASXRN010000011.1:0-4782 GCA_036506595.1 Polaromonas sp.
GGTCAATGCGGTGATGCCGGACCTGCAGCGTGAGTTCGGATGGCCGGTATCGGCAGTCGGCACCCTGACCTCGTCCCTGCAGCTCGGTTTTATTCTTGGCACGCTGGTCTTTGCACTGCTGGCCGTGGCAGACCGGTTTCCGGCCCGACGTGTCTTTCTGTTGAGTTCGCTGGCGGGTGCGCTGTGCACGGTGGGGGCGTGGTGGATGGTTCGCGAGTTCACGGCATTGCTGCTCTGGCGAGCGGCGACAGGGTTTTTTCTGGCGGGCATCTACCCGGTGGGCATGAAGATTGCCGCGCAATGGTTTACACGGGGTTTGGGCGCGGCCTTGGGCCTGCTGATCGGTGCCCTGGTGCTCGGTTCAGCCAGTGCCCACGCGCTGCGTGGTCTGAGCGGTGCATTGCCTTGGCCCAGCGTCATGCTGGGTGTCGCCGTTTTGGCGGCTACCGGCGGTGTGCTGCTGTACGGCCTGTTGCCTGAGCCTCCTGCAGGTCCGGCACGGCTTGGCACGCTGCAATGGCGCGCGCTGGCCGCGCTATGGACCGACTGGCGCGTGCGCGCCTCGGTCCTGGGCTATTTTGGCCACATGTGGGAGCTTTACACCATGTGGGTACTGGTGCCGCTGATCCTGTCCAGCCGGCTCGATGGATCTGCCCTGTCGCTGGCTGCATTTGGCGTGCTGGGTGTCGGTGCCATCGGTTGCGTGGGCGGGGGCTGGGCCGCGCAAAGAGTCGGCAGCGCGCAGGTAGCGTCCGGGCAACTGGCTGTCAGCGGCCTGTGCTGCCTGTTCGCACCCTGGTTCATCGATGCCGGCGCCTGGTGGTTTGCCCTGTGGCTGTTGGTGTGGGGCATCACCGTGGTGGGGGACTCACCCCAGTTTTCCGCGCTCACCGCCAGCAATGCCCCGAGCCAGGCGGTCGGCAGTGTATTGACACTGACCAACAGCATCGGGTTCGCGATTTCCATCGTCAGTATTGAGCTGTTCACCTCCCTGTCGCAGCGGCATCTGCTGGCATCACTGCTGCCCTGGCTGGGCCTGGGGCCTCTGCTGGGCCTGTTGGCCATGCTGCCCCTGTTGCGCCGGCAGCCTGTGCAATCTACTGAAACGCCACCTCGGAAAAGCTCCTGAGCTTGCGGCTGTGCAGCTGGCTGATGCCTTGGTCGCGCAGCAGTTCAACGGCGCGTATGCCGATGCGCAGGTGCTGGTCCACCCGCTCGCGGTAGAAATGGTTGGCCATGCCTGGCAGCTTGATCTCGCCGTGCAGCGGCTTGTCGCTCACGCACAGCAAGGTGCCGTAGGGCACGCGAAAGCGAAAGCCGTTGGCGGCAATCGTGGCGCTTTCCATGTCGAGCGCAATGGCCCGGCTCTGGCTGAAGCGGCGCTGCGGCTGGTTGTTGGGCAGCAGCTCCCAGTTGCGGTTGTCGGTGCTGGCCACGGTGCCGGTGCGCATGATGCGCTTGAGGTCAGGGCCTTCGGCATGGGTCACATCGGCCACGGCCTTTTCCAGCGCGACCTGGATTTCGGCCAGCGCCGGAATCGGCACCCATAGCGGCAGTTCTTCGTCCAGCACATGGTCTTCGCGCACATAGCCGTGGGCCAGCACATAGTCGCCCAGTTGCTGGCTGTTGCGCAGGCCGGCGCAGTGGCCCAGCATGATCCAGGTGTGCGGCCGCAGCACGGCGATGTGGTCGGTAATGGTCTTGGCGTTCGCCGGGCCCACGCCGATGTTGACCATGGTGATGCCGCTGTGGTCTGCGCGCAGCAGGTGGTAGCCCGGCATTTGCGGCAGGCGCGGTGGCGGCACGCCGAGCTCGTCGCCGGCCAGCGCAGGCAAACCGGTGCGCCGCGTCACCACATTGCCCGGCTCGACGAAGGCGATGTACTCGCTGCTGGGGTCGGCCATGGCTTCATGGCCGAGGCGCACGAATTCATCGATGTAAAACTGGTAATTGGTGAACAGCACAAAGTTCTGGAACCAGTGGGGCGAAGTGCCGGTGTAGTGGCGCAGGCGCTGCAGCGAATAGTCCACGCGCGCCGCCGTAAACAGCGACAGCGGCTGGGGTTCGCCGGGCTTGGGCTCGTGCGTGCCGTTGGCAATGCCGTCGTCCATCGCGCCCAGGTCGGGCAGGTCGAAGGTATCGCGCATCAGCATGCGCCGGTCCACACTCATGGTGCCTTCAATGTGGTCGCTCTCGGCGAATGAAAAGTGAATGGGAATCGGCTGGGTGCTGGTGCCTACTTCCAGCTCGACCTTGTGGTTTTGCAACAGCAGCCGGAATTGCTCCAGGTAGTAGTTGCCGTACAGGTCGGGCCGGGTCAGCGTGGTTTCAAAGCGGCCCGGCCCGGCCACAAAGCCATAGCTGAGCCGCGAACTATCCGGCGTTGCCTGCGTCGCGCGTGCCACCGTGTCGGTGTGCAGGCGCACAAAGGGGTAGCAGGCGCGCACATGGCCGGGCAAGGTCTCACCGGCCACGTAGCGTTGCATGGCATCGCGCAGGTGGGCAATTTGCCGGTCGTAAATCACACGCACCTGCGCCAGTGCGGCGGCGGGGTCGGTGTAGCGGCTGGGGGCGATGAAAGTGGGCAGGTAGGACATAGGAGTAGGTATGGGCGTTGGCGTTGATCAGTCGGGCGTTTTTACGGGCTCGCGCATCGTCACAAATTCTTCGGCGGCCGTGGGGTGAATGCCTATGGTGCTGTCGAACACGGCCTTGGTGGCGCCGGCCTTCATGGCCACCGCAAAGCCCTGCACGATTTCACCCGCATCGGCTCCGACCATGTGCAGGCCGACCACGCGGTCGGTGGCGTCTTCGACCAGCAGCTTCATGAGCGTGCGCTCGGTGCTGCCGCTGAGCGTGTGCTTGAGCGCCTTGAAGTCGGTGCGGTACACGCTGATTTTGCCGAATTTCTCTCGGGCCTCGGCCTCCGAATAACCAACCGTGCCGATGTTGGGATGGGAAAACACGGCGGAGGGAATGAACTCGTAGCTCATGTTGCGCGCTGGCTTGCCGGCCGCCGGCCCAAACATCTGGTCCACCACCACCATGGCTTCGCCCAGCGCCACCGGCGTGAGTTGCAGGCGCGCCGTCACATCGCCGAGTGCGTAAATGGTGGGCACCGAGGTCTGGTAGTGCGCGTTCACCTGAATCGCGCCTGCGGCGTTCAGCGCCACCCCCGCGGCTTCCAGGCCAATGCCGCTGGCGTTGGCCGCGCGACCGGTTGCATACAGCACGGTGTCCACATGGAAAGTTGCTTTTTTGTGCTGATCACCTTTCACCTCCACCTGCAAGCCATCGGGTGTCTTGGTGATGGCGGCGATGTCGGTGTTGAGCTGCAGGTTGATGCCTGTTTTGCTCATCTCGCAGGCGATAAAACTGCGCACGTCATTGTCAAAACCGCGCAGCAGTTGTTCGCCGCGGTACAGCTGCGTGACCTGCGAGCCCAGGCCGTTGAAGATCGAGGCAAACTCGCAGGCGATATAGCCGCCGCCCACCACCAGCAGGCGTTTGGGAAAGGGGTCCAGGTCAAACATGTGGTCAGACGTGACGACATGCTCGCGCCCGGCAACGGCGGGCACGGTGGGGGTGCCGCCGGTAGCGACCAGGATGTTCTTGACCGTGAATTTCTGCTCATCGACCTCCACCGTGTGCGCGTCCAGCAGCCGCGCCCAACCTTTCACGATGGTCACGCCGGCGGTTTCAAGCAGTTGCACATAAATGCCATTGAGGCGCAAAATTTCGCGGGCGCGGTTGGCCTTCAGAACCTCCCAGTCGAAAGTGGGCGCAGCATCCGCCCAGCCAAAGCCACGCGATTCCTCAAAGCTTTCGGCATAGTGGGCCGCGTAGCTGTAAAGCTTTTTCGGGATGCAACCCAGGTTGACGCAGGTGCCGCCCATGGCGCTCACCTCGGCCAGTGCCACGCGAGCGCCGCGCAGCGCCGACATGCGCGCAGCGCGCACGCCGCCGCTGCCGCCACCGATCACAAAGAGGTCAAAGTCAAAAGTCTGCATGTGTTTTTCCTTCTTTTCCTTTTTTCGTCAGGGCTGGAAATCCTGGAGTTCCTTTTTGATCCACTCAATGAACACCCGGGTGCGCTTGGGCAGCAGGCGTGCGTGCGGGTAGACCACGCTAATCGGGCGAGTCGGCGGCTCAAAGTCAGCCAGCACAATGCGCAGCTGTTTGCTTTGCAGGAACGGTGCCACCTGGTAAGAGAGAAACATGCCAAACCCCACTCCTGCCGCGCAGGCCGCAATGGCCGGTGCATTCTGGTTGAACTCCAGATTACCACTGACGGCCAGACGCAGTTGCCGTCCCTGGTCATTGAACGGCCCCCAGGTAGGGGCATGGTCGGTCACGCGCACGCAGTTGGCCTTGAGCAGGTCTTTGGGATGTTGGGGCACACCGTGGCGACGCAGGAAGGCCGGGCTGGCCACCACCAGGTGCCGGATGTGGCCCACCGGCTGTGCGACCAGGCTGGAGTCTTCGAGCTTGCCAATGCGTATGCCCACGTCAATGCCCTCTTCCAGCAGGTTGACGACACGGTCCAGCAGCACCACGCTGCAACGCATCTGGGGGTGTTGCTGCACAAAGCGCGTGACCGCCGGGGCGATATGCATCTGGCCAAACAGCATGGGCGCGGTGATGGTCAGGTGGCCCGCCGGTTCGCCGGCTTCTGCCGTCAGCGCCGCTTCCGCGTCATCAAGCGCCGCCAGCACCTGCCGGCAGCTCTCCAGATGCCGCCGGCCTTCTTCGGTCAGCGAAATGCGGCGCGTGGTGCGGTTG
>DASXRN010000012.1:0-2855 GCA_036506595.1 Polaromonas sp.
AATGCTCATACGCCTTCACGAAATCGAGGATCGTGAAATAGTCCTTACCGTCGAACAGCCGCGTCCCCCGCCCGATGATCTGCTTGAACTCGATCATCGAATTGACCGGCCGCATCAGCACGATGTTGCGCACATTGCGCGCATCCACCCCGGTGGAGAGCTTTTGTGAGGTCGTGAGGATGGTCGGGATCGTCTTCTCGTTGTCCTGAAACTCGCGCAGGTATTGCTCGCCCAGCGCGCCGTCGTTGGCTGTCACCCGCTGGCAGTAGTTCGGGTCCGTACTCGTTTTGTTCTGGTTGATGAGGTCGCGCACCGCCAGCGCATGTTCCTGCGTGGCGCAGAACACCAATGTCTTCTCGCGCTGGTCGATCATCTCCATCAGCTTTTTGACGCGATAAGCCTCGCGTTGCCTGATCTCGATGATGCGGTTGAAGTCTGACTCCATGTAGCGCTTGCCCGCCTCCACCTGGCCCTCGACCAGGGTGTCGTCGGCCGTATAGACGTATTCGTCCAGCGTCGTCGCGATCTGCACCACCTTGAAAGGTGTCAAAAAACCGTCGTTCACGCCATCTTTCAGCGAGTACACGTACACCGGCTCGCCGAAGTAGGCGTAGGTGTCCACGTTGTCGCGGCGCTTGGGCGTGGCCGTCAGCCCCAGCTGCACCGCCGGCGAAAAATATTCCAGAATGCTGCGCCAGTTGCCTTCGTCGTTGGCACCGCCCCGGTGGCACTCGTCAATGACGATCAGGTCGAAAAAGTCGGGCGGATAGTCGCCAAAGTAGGGCGATGGCTGGCCATCCTTGGGCGGCCCGCTCATGAAAGTCTGGAAGATCGTGAAGAAGATGCTGCCGTTCTTCGGCACCTTGCCCTTCTTGCGGATGTCGGCCGGGTCAATGCGCACCAGCGCGTCTTCGGCGAAGGCCGAAAACGAGTTGTAGGCCTGGTCGGCCAGGATGTTGCGGTCGGCCAGAAACAAAATGCGCGGCCTGCGGGCCGGCTCTGCATCGCTCTTCCAGTCCTTCAGGTTCCAGCGGCTGTGAAACAGCTTCCACGTCAGTTGAAAGGCGATGAAAGTCTTGCCTGTGCCGGTCGCCAGCGTCAGCAAAATACGATCCTGCCTCGCCGCCATCGCCTCCAGCACGTTCTGGATCGCGTTGTCCTGGTAGTAGCGTGCGCCCCAGGTGCCGCCCTTGTCCTCAAACGGCACGGCGGCAAAGCGGTCGCGCCAGGCGTTCTGCTCGGCAAAGGTCAGCTTCCACAACGCCTCGGGGCCGGGGTACACCGCCACGTCACCCTCTGCGCCCGTGGCCATGTCAATGCCGTAGATGGCTTGGCCGTTGGTGGCATAGCTATAGCGAATCGCCAGCTTGCCCGCATAGCTTTTGGCCTGCGCCACGCCCTCGGTGTGGGGCTTGTCCCAGGCCTTGGCTTCAATCACCGCCAGCTTGGTGTTGCGGTAAATCAGCACATAGTCGGCAATCTCGGGCTTGGCCCGCACGCCGCCGCCCTGCAGCCGGCCCTCGGTGATGCGGAACTCGCGCCGCACCGCACTGCCTTCCACCACGCCCCAGCCGGCGGCCTTCAGGGCGGGGTCAATGTGCTCGGCTCGGGTTTCGGCTTCGTTCATTGGTCGGGCACTTTGTAAGGCGTGAAGTCGTTGCTGTCCCGCGTGAGCAATTGCATCAGCTTGGGGTGGATGAAGAGCTTTTCCTTGGCCTCGGCGTTTTCGACCAGCACGCCAATTTCAACCAGCTGCTTCAAATACTGCGAGGCGGTCTGGCGCTTGGCAATGCCGGCTTCCGTCAGGTTGGCAATGCGGCAATAAGGCAGCTCAAAGATCAGGCTCACCAGCTCGTGGCTGTAAATCTTCGGCAGGCGGCTGCGCACATAGGCCGTGGTGTGCTCTGTCAGCGCGCGCATGGCCGCAATTTTGGCGGTGGTCCACGTTGCCGTTTCTTCAATGCCTTTGAGAATGTAAATAATCCACGGCTCCCAGGCCTGCTCACGCGTCACCTGCAGCAGCAGGCGGTAGTAGTCGGCCTTGTTTTGGATGATGTAGCGACTCAAATACAAAATCGGCAGCGTCAACAGATTTTCTTCAATCAGATACAGGCTGTTGATGATTCGCCCGGTGCGGCCATTGCCATCGGTAAACGGGTGGATCGCCTCAAACTGGTAATGCCCCACCGCCATGCGGATCAGGGGGTCATGGTCCACCTCGTTGTGCAGGTAGCGTTCCCAATTCGCCAACAACTCCCGTAGCACGCCTTCGCCCTCGGGCGGTGTGTACACGATCTCGCCTGTCGCGCCGTTTGAAAGCCGGGTGCCCGGCGTGCGGCGTATGTTCATCTGCACGGCCTTGATGTGCGTACAGATTTCTTCGGCGCTGCGCGTGTTCAGCGGGTACTGGTTCAGGGCGCCGAAGCCCTCCAGCAAGGCACGGCTGTAGCGCAGCGCCTCCTTGGTGGCCGGGTCGGCATGCTCTTCATTGCGCAAGTGCTGGAAGAGCTTGTCTGCCGTGGTGACGATGTTCTCAATCTCGGAGCTCGCCCGCGATTCGAGCAGGGGCAGGGTGTTGATCAGCACCGCCTGGTTGGGAATCAGCTGGGCCGCCTGCTTCAGTTCCGCCAGCGCTGCACGGGCGGTGATGCACTGCTTGAGCACCGCCCGCGTCTCCAGTTCCGCGCCGGGTGGCAAGGGCGGCAAGGCGTTGTAGGGCTGGTCAGCTTTCCAGAGCACGGAACTCATGTTTAATTTTTATAATTTTTTCGACATGACATTGGATTTCGGGCAGTTTATGTCGATGGCATCGACACGTCAATTGATTGTGTCGATTTTTATTAAACTAATCGACA
>DASXRN010000013.1:0-10974 GCA_036506595.1 Polaromonas sp.
TGGCCCTGATTTCGCGCAACCCGGCCTGGATCCGCATCAACATGCCGGCATCGCTTGGTAAACCTTTTTATCCCGGCTCATAATCGAGTTTTTATCCCTGTCGCAACCCCTCAAAAATAGGAAATGACATGACTGATCTGAAGAAACGTTCCCTGCTCCAAGTTGCGGCCCTGTCCGCCGTGGCAGCAGCCCTTGTGGGTTGCGGCAAGAAGGAGGAGCCCGCGCCCGCACCTGCGCCCGTCGCGGCCCCCGCGTCCGCCAAGACCGAGCCGCTGAAGATCGCGTTTGCCTATGTCGGCCCGGTCGGCGACGGCGGCTGGACCTTCGCCCACGACAACGGTCGCAAGGCGGTGGAAAAGGAATTTGGTGACAAGGTCGTCACCAGCTATGTGGAGAAGGTGCCCGAATCGGCTGATGCCGAGCGCGTGATCCGCGACATGGCGGCCCAGGGCAACAAGCTGATCTTCGGCACCACTTTCGGCTACATGGAACCCATGCTCAAGGTGGCCGCTGACACCAAGGACGTGAAGTTCGAGCATGCCACGGGCTACAAGACGGCCGAGAACATGCGCACCTACGACAGCCGCACCTACGAAGGCGCCTACCTGGCGGGCGTGATCGCCGGCAAGATGAGCAAGTCCGGCACACTGGGCGTGGTCGGCTCGATCCCGATTCCGGAAGTCATCCGCAACATCAACAGCTTCACGCTGGGCGCCCAGTCGGTCAACCCCAAGATCAAGACCAAGGTGGTCTGGGTCAACGAGTGGTTCAACCCCCCGAAGGAAACTGAAGCTGCCACTGCGCTGATCAACGGCGGCGCCGATGTGCTGATGCAAAACACCGACTCCTCCGCCGTGCTGCAGACGGCCGAGAAAATGGGCAAGCGCGCCTTTGGCTGGGACTCCGACATGACGGCCTACGGCCCCAAGGCTCACCTGGGCTCGGCCGCCATCAACTGGGGTCCTTACTACGTCAAGGCCACGCGTGATGCGCTCGATGGCAAATGGCAGACCTCGCCGTCCAAAATCTGGTGGGGCGTGAAGGAAGGCGCGATCGACATGGTGTCGATCGCGGCTGACGTGCCCGAAGAAACCAAGGTCAAGATTGCCGATGTCAAGAAAGGCCTGACCGACGGCTCCTTCGCGATCTGGAAGGGACCGATCATGGACAACACCGGCAAGGAAGTTTTGCCTAAGGACGCCGTCGCTGACGACAAATTCCTGGGTGGCATCAGCTTCTACGTCAAGGGTGTGGAAGGCAAGGTGCCGGGAGGCGAGAAGAAGTAAGCCCCAGACGCGGCTGGGTCGATTCCCGACGAGGCCGCCGCGAGGGCGGCCTCTTTGCAGGGTGCGTCGCATGGAAGTGTGAATGGCAGGGCGCCTCGCGCACGGCACGCATGCAAGGCCCGGCCTTGCTCAGGAAAACCGGTCCAGCAGGCTGTACCAGGCCACGCCGGCCGCGATGTAAAAGCGCTGCAGGCCATGCAGGGGAATCGGCTGCATCGGCGTCACGGGGTACGGAAATCCACTGCTGTTTCCCGCCAGCCGCCTGGCGACGTGCTTGCCCATGCTGGTGGCCAGAGCGATGCCGCGCCCGTTGTAGCCCAGCGCCATCGTGACGCCCGGAGCCGGCGTGTGCACATGCGGCATGAAATCGCGTGTGACGGCGATGCGTCCGGCCCAGCGGTATTCGTACTGCAGCGGGCCGAGCTGTGGAAACAGCAGTTCGAGCGAGCGCTCGAGGTGTGCGAAATCCTGCGGGCCGCGCGGGTCGGCGAAGTGGCCGCGCCCACCCATCAGCAGCCGCCCCTGCGCGTCCTTGCGAAAGTAAAGCAGCAGCCGCTGCGAGGTCGAGCCCGTCTCTCCGCGCGCCAGGATCGCGTCGGCGGCCGTTCCTGCGAGCGGCTGCGTGGCGACGATGAAACTGTTGGCGGCCAGGACGGTGCGCGCCAGCCCCGGCCACAGCCCATCCGTGTAGCCGTTGGTCGCCAGCACCACCTGGTCGGCCGTCACGGTGGCGCCGCCGGCGGTGGTGGCATGCCAATGCGCGCCCTGGCGTTCGAGCCGGGTCACCGGCGTGCCGCCATGGACCCGCGCGCCCAGGTCCTGGGCGGCGCGCACCAGCCCGCGCGCGTAGGCCAGCGGCTGGATGCCACCGGCGCGTCCATCGAGCCAGCCGCCGGCGAAGGCTTCGGTGCCCATGCGCGCGGCAACGCCGGCGCGGTCCAGCGCCTGCGTCGCCACGCCGCGCCGCGACCACTGCGCGGCGCGTGCATGCAGGCCGGCCACGGCCTTGTCCGAATAGCCCACCTGCAGCCAGCCGCTGCGCACCGGTTGGCAGTCGATGCGGTGGCGTGCGATCAGGTCGAACACCAGGTCGGCCGAGCGCGACACGGCGTCGATCAGCGGCTCCGCGCGATCGGCGCCGTACAGCCGGACCAGGTCGTCGGGATCGTGCTTGAGCGTCGGGTTGACCTGTCCGCCGTTGCGCCCGGACGCGCCCCAGCCGGGCTCGTGGGCTTCGAGCACGCAGACCTGCGCACCGGCTTCGGCCAGGTGGAGCGCCGTCGACAGGCCGGTGAAGCCCGCGCCGATGATGAGGACGTCGGTCTCCAGCGACTCCTGCAGCGATGGCGTCGGCGGTGCGGGCGATGCGGTGGCGGCCCAGAGAGACGGCGGGAGCTGCTGGCCCGATGCGATCCGGTTGTCCGTCACGGCAAGGCCCCCGCGGGTGTGGTCGAAGGATGGAGCACGCGCCGCAGGAAGTCCTGCGTGCGCGGCTGCCGCGGCGCGCCCAGCACCTGTGCGGCTGGACCTTCCTCGACGATGCTGCCGCTGTGCAGGAAGCACACGCGGTCGGCGACCTCGCGCGCGAAGCCCATCTCGTGGGTGACGACAATCATGGTCATGCCCTCGTCGGCCAGCGTGCGCATCACGCCCAGCACGTCGCCGACGAGTTCGGGGTCGAGCGCCGAAGTCGGTTCGTCGAACAACATGGCCTGCGGCTTCATCGCCAGCGCCCGGGCGATGGCCACGCGCTGCTGCTGCCCGCCCGAGAGCTGGGCCGGGAAGGCGTCGGCCTTGTTGGACAAACCCACCTTTTCCAGCAGCGCCAGCGCCTCGTGGCGCGCCTGCTCGGGGCTTTCGCGCTTCACGTAGACGGGCCCTTCCATCACGTTCTGCAGCACGCTGCGGTGCGGGAACAGGTTGAAGCGCTGGAACACCATGCCCATGCGGCTGCGCAGCCGGTGGATGTCCTTGGCATTGCGGTCCACCCGCTCGCCGAACGCCAGGACTTCGCCGCCCTCATACGATTCGAGCCCGTTGATGCAGCGCAGCACCGTGGACTTGCCCGAGCCCGAAGGGCCGATCAGGCACACCACTTCGCCGGCGTCGACGTGCAGGCTCACGCCCTGCAGTACGCGGTGGCTGCCGAAGCGCTTTTCCAGGCCAGTGATGCGGATCATGGCTTCCTCCCGGCGCCGAAGCGGCGCTCCAGCCGGCGCAGGCCGTAGACCAGCGGCAGGCTCATGATCAGGTAGAGCAGGGCGACGAGCGTGTAGACGGTCATGTTCTGGAATGTCGAGGATGCGATCAGCTGCCCGGCGCGTGTCATCTCGGCCACAGTGATGGTCGAGACCAGCGAGGAGTCCTTGAGCATCATCACCAGTGTGTTTCCGTAGGGCGGCAGCGCGATGCGGAAGGCCTGCGGCAGGATCACGCGGCGCATGATCAGGGCGGAGCGCATGCCCATGGCCTGCGCGGCCTCACGCTGCCCCGCGTCGACGGCCTCGATGCCGCCGCGGAAGTTCTCGGCCTGGTAGGCCGAGTAGGCGATGCCTAGACCGATGACGCCGGCCTGGAAGGCCGTGAGCTGCACGCCGAATTCGGGCAGCACGAAGTAGATGTAGAAGAGCTGCACAATGATAGGCAGGCCGCGTATCACGTTGATCGCCACCGTCGCCGTCCAGGACAGGGCGCGCACAGGCGACAGCTTCATCAGCGCCAGCGCCAGGCCGAGCACGCTGCTGAGCAGGAACGAGAGAACGGTCACCTGCACCGTGACGATCGCACCCTGCAGCAGGATCGGCAGGAAGTCGCGGGCGTGTTGAAGGAATGCTGCTGCGGTCATGAGGCATCGTTCCTATTTCAGATGCCCCACTTTTGGATGATCTTGGCGAGCGTGCCGTCGGCCTTGATCGTGGCGATGGCCTTGTTGATCTTGCTCAGCGTCTCTGTGTCGCCCTTGCGCACCACCAGGCACACGTCGCCGACGTTCACCGGTTTGTAGCTGTCCACCAGCTTCACGCCGGTGAAGGTGTTCTGCCGCAGCTGGTAGGCGATGATGGGCTGGTCGCCCAGGCCGGCCTTGATGCGTCCCAGCGAGAGATCGCGCGTCATGTCTGCCACGGAGTCGTAGCTGCGCACTTCCTTGAAGATGCCCTTCTTGGTGAGCATGTCGATGAAGACCGTGCCGACCTGCGCGCCGACCACCTCGCCCTTGAGTTCGTCCAGCGAGGTATAGGACCGGGTGTCGTCGCTCTTGACGATCAGGCCTTCACCGTACGAATAGACCGGGTCGCTGAAGTCCACTACCTGCTGGCGCGCGGGCGTCTTGAGCATGGCGGCCGAAACGATGTCGATCTTGTTGGACGTGAGCGAGGGGATCAGGGCTGAGAAGACCGTCTGCTGCACATTGACCCTGAAGCCGCCCGCCTTGCCGACGGCGGTGACGGCGTCGACCATCATCCCCTGGATTGTGTTGGACTTCACGTCGAGAAAGGTGAACGGCACGCCCGTGGCTGTGGCGCCCACGTTGTAGGTCGGCGCGGCGCCTTGGGCGCAGGCCAGCGATACGGCGCCAGCGGCGTACAGCCCCATGGCGAGGTGATGAAGATGGCGAACGAAGCGGTTCATGAGGACACTCCTTGAATAAAAGATGCAAACGGCGACCGCCCACCGGGCGCGTCTATGAGTAGCTTGCAAAAAGAATGCCAATAATCGATTCAAAAGAATCTATAAACAATCATAGTAAACCACTATTCGAATTTACTGTATCGATATTCGATATTTTAGGAGCGAAATGCTATACTGAACCGGATGGACACACCGCAAGCCTTTACCCCCGACAGCGCCAGCCTCCTCTTCAACCAGTCCCTGGAAAAAGGGCTTGCGGTGCTGCGCGCCTTCAACGCGCAGAACCGCACCATGACGCTGGCCGAGGTGGCCACCGCGACCGGCATCACCAAGAGTTCGGCGCAGCGCATGGTTTTCACGTTCGAGCAACTTGGGTATGTGCGCAAGCACCCGCAAACCCGGCGTTACCAACTCACGCCGCGCGTGATGGAGATCGGTTTCAACTACCTCGCGGCCGATCCGCTGATCGATGTGGCCAACCCCTTTCTCTCGGAGCTGACCAAGGTGACCACGGAAACCTCGTGTCTCACCGAGCCGGACCAGCTCGACATGGTCTACGTCGCGCGCTTCGTGAGCGCGCAGTTCGTGCCGGTGCACATGCCCATCGGCAGCCGCATCCCGATGTACTGCACGGCCTCGGGGCGCGCCTACCTGAGCGCGCTGCCCGAAGACGAGGCGCTGGAGCTGATCCGTCGCGCGGACCGCGTGGCGCACACCGTCCACACGCGCACGGCGGTGGAAGACATCCTCGAGGCGCTGCGCCAGGTGCGCCAGCGCGGCTATGCCACGAACAGCGAGGAGTTGTTCCTCGGCGACATGACGATCGGCGCCCCCGTGATCGGCAGCCATGGCCGGCCCGTGGCCGCCGTGCATCTGGTGGCGCCCACGAGCCGATGGACGTTGGAAGAGGCCGAACGCAAGCTCGCGCCCACGCTGCTGCAATGCGCGCGCTCGCTGACCAGTTCGGTGCGTGGTATCGGGTAGACGCACCGGCATGGGGCTGCGCAAGAACCAAGGCGAAACACGAAGGAAGGACAAAACCATGGGCATTCAGATCATCCGCCAGAGCACCGCCGTCGGCGGGCTCGCGGACCGTGGCGCCGTGCCGCTGAGCCAGCCGGCATGCCGCATGGGCGGCATCGATGTCACCATCCCGGGGCGCGAAGCGTGCAGCACGGGCATCTGGGAATGCACGCCCGGCCGGTTCCAGCGCCAGATTCCGCAAGGCGAGGTCATGCACTTCCTGGCCGGCGCCTGCAGCTTCACGCCCGACCGCGGCCAGGCGTTGGCGATCTGCGCAGGCGATACGCTGTTCTTTTCGCCTGATGCCACCGGCGTCTGGGACGTGCGCGAAACCGTGCGCAAGGTGTACGTGCTGGTGTAGGGCTTCGCGATGGCGGACAGGCGCCGCACGTGCTGTAGCGGCCGGCGTCTTTCTTCATTTATGCTGCATGCTACGAACACAACACCGGCGCCATCGCCAGCCCGCCATGAACACCATCCCCGCTTTCGTAGACGCCATCCCCGCCGACCGCCTGAGCGCGCTGCTGCGCGCCATGCCCAAGGCCGAGCTGCACATCCACATCGAGGGCTCGCTGGAACCCGAGCTGATCTTTGCGCTGGCCCGGCGCAACGGCGTGGCGCTGCCCTATGCCAGCGTGGAGGAACTGCGCCGCGCCTATGCGTTCACCAACCTGCAGAGCTTTCTCGACATCTATTACGCCGGTGCCAGCGTGCTGCTGAAAGAGCAGGATTTTTATGACATGGCACGCGCCTATTTCGTCAAGGCCGCCGAAGACAACGTGGTGCACACCGAGCTATTCTTTGACCCGCAGACGCACACTGCGCGTGGCGTCAGCATGGAGACCGTGATCAACGGCCTGCATCGCGCCTGTGTCGATGCGAAGGTGGAGCTGGGCATCAGTGCCTCTCTGATCATGTGTTTTCTGCGCCATCTCAGTGAAGAAGATGCGTTTGAAACACTGGAGCAGGCGCTGCCGTTTCGGGACAAGATCATCGGCATCGGACTCGATTCAGGCGAGGTCGGTAACCCGCCCGAAAAGTTTGCGCGCGTGTTTGCACGCTGCCGCGAGCTGGGTTTTCATCTGGTGGCGCACGCCGGTGAAGAAGGGCCACCAGCCTACGTCTGGACCGCGCTCGATGTGCTCAAGGTCGAGCGCATCGACCACGGCGTGCAGTCGGTCAAGGACGCTGCGCTCATGGCCCGCCTGGCCAAAGACCGCATTGCGCTGACGGTGTGCCCCTTGTCCAATCTCAAGCTCTGCGTGTTTCCGGACCTGGCCAGCCACAACCTGCGCCGGCTGCTCGACGCGGGGCTGGCGGCCACCGTCAATTCGGACGACCCGGCCTACTTTGGCGGCTACCTGAACGACAACTTTACCCAGACTTTTTCGGCGACGGGGCTCACGAGCCAGCACGCGTACACCCTGGCGCGCAACAGTTTTGAGGCCAGCTTCATCGATGCGGCCACCCGCCAGCGCCATATCGGGCGGCTGGACGAAATCTTCGAGACCTTCCCGTGAGCGCAGTGCGCTTCGCCGCCGTGTGGTGGCATCTCCGAGATGGGCGGGTAGGGCATTGACGACCTCACACGACAGAGCAAAAAAATCGACAGGCCCCTGGGCCATTGCGCTGGCCGGGCTGGTGGCGCTGGCCGTGGCCATGGGTATAGGCCGTTTTGCGTTCACGCCGCTGCTGCCCATGATGCTGAACGACGGCGTGCTCGATTTGCCTACAGCCAGCTGGCTGGCCAGTGCCAACTACCTGGGCTACATGCTGGGGGCCTTGCTGTGCACGCTGCAGCCCTGGCTGTGGGCCCGCTTCAAAGGGCTGCCGCTGCTGGCTTATTCCTCTTTGGTGCGGACCGGGCTGGTGGCCACGGGCGTGCTGACGCTGGCCATGGCCTGGCAGCTTCCGGTTGCCTGGCCGGCGCTGCGTTTTGCCGCCGGGGTAACCAGTGCGGTGGTGTTTGTCTACACCTCGGGCTGGTGCCTGTCGCGGCTGGCCAGGCTGGGCCAGCCGGCGCTGGGCGGCGTCATTTATGCCGGCCCGGGCGCGGGCATTGTCGTGAGCGGCCTGTTTGCCAGCGGCATGGTGGCCTGGCACTGGACGGCAGCAGCGGGGTGGCTGATTTTTGGCGTGCTGGCTTTTGCGCTGGCGGCCACGGTGTGGCGAACCTTGCGCGGCGGCGATGAGCGGCTGGCAGCTTTGGGCGCCCGGCTGGCCAGCCAGCCGAACGACACAGCGCGGAACATTGCGGCGCATGGTTGGGGCGAGATGAGCCTTTTAACGCTGGCCTATGGCCTGGCTGGCTTCGGCTACATCGTCACCGCCACATTTTTGCCGGTGATTGCACGGGCGGCCTTGCCTGGCTCTGCGTGGCTGGACATGTTCTGGCCCATCTTTGGCCTGGGGGTGATGGTGGGCGCGCTGGTCGCCACGCGTGTTTCGCCCCGCGTTGACTTTCGCGTGTTGCTGGCGGCTTGCTACGCGATGCAGGCGCTTGGCATTGCCACCAGCCTCTGGAGCCCCAGCCTAGCCGGCTTTGCCGTGGGCAGCCTGCTGCTGGGCGTGCCGTTCACGGCGATTACCTTTTTTGCGATGCAGGAAGTGCGCCGCCTGCGTCCCGCAACGGCGGCCAGCTTTATGGGGCTGCTCACGGCCACTTATGGCGTGGGGCAGATTCTGGGCCCGCCACTGGTGGCCATGCTGCTTCATCGCAGCCGCAGTCCCGGCGAGGGCTTTACGCTGTCACTGGAAATTGCGGCCACTGCATTGCTGGCAGGTGCGGGGCTGTACGGGTGGATGGTGAGGGCGCATCCGGTGTCGAGGCGGGCTTGAGCACGGGGCCGGTCCTGCTGAGCTCTTAAGCACGAAAGGCCTGTTTTCGGGTTCGGCGCGGCGCTGTCACCGGTTCTGCGAACTGGTGCAGTAAGGCCACGAATGTGGCGGCGACTTCCGACAACGCTTCACCCTTTCGCGTCAGAACCCCGAAGCCTTTCAGGTCGCTGCCGATGGTGATGGGCAGTACGCGCAAGAGGCCGGCCTTGACGTGGTCGCGCACGACCGACTCTGGCAACACCGCCACGGCGTCGCTGGTTTGCAGAAGCTGCAGCGTTGCGAAGACCGACGCACATTCGACGACATTGGGCGGAGTAGACAGCCGGGCTTTGGCGAATTCTTCTTCGAGCAACTGACGCGCGGGACTGGTCACCGGCTGCAGGACCCAGGGCAAGTCCATCAGCGTTGCCAGTTGCGGTTTCTTGTGGCGCACCAGCGCATGCCCGCGCCGCACCACCGCCTGCATGACTTCATTGGACAGTGGCGTGAAGTCAAACAGGTTGTGCTGCAGCAACGAAGCAAAACGGCCCACGGCCAGCTCGATGTCGTGGCGCTCCAGCAATGTGCTGATCTGGTCGCTGGTCTCGCCCACCATGCGGATGTTCAGTAGCGGCCTTTGCTGCTTGATCTGCGCCACGGCGCGCGCCACCAGATCGGGAGCCGCCCCCATGATGGCGCCAATGACCAGTTGCCCGTGCCCGCCGCGCCGCTTGACCTCCAGCCCTTCAATGAAGCGCGCCAGGCTGGCCTGTGATTGCCGGGCGTAGGCCACGACCTCTTCGCCCAGCGACGTCGGGCGCAGCCCGCGCGAGTGCCGCTCGAACAGCGGGAACTGGAACGCCAGTTCGATGTCGGCCAGCATTTTTGTGGCGGAGGGCTGCGTGACGCTGATACGTGTGGCGGCCTCATGCAGCGTGCGGGTCTCGGCAAGGGCGGCTAACAATGCCCAGTGTTTCAGTCGCAGCCGGTTAATGAGTCGTGGTGTGGCGTTTTCTGGCGTTTTTCGATATTCCATTTTGGAAATGCTTTGGCCAAATAATTGATTGGAAGTATATCGCCAAGAGTTTTACAGTCTCATCCATCAACCACATAAGGAGACAGGATGAAGCTGGTTCGCTATGGCCCGGTCGGGCAGGAAAAGCCGGGGTTAATCGACGAGGAGGGACGTTTGCGCGACCTCTCGGCGCACGTGACCGATATTCGTGGCGAGGCACTGGGCGTGGCCGCGCTCGAAAAAATTGCTGCGCTTGATATAGGTTCGCTTCCGCGGGTCAGTGGTTCCCCGCGCCTGGGCCCCTGTGTAGGCGGCGTGGGCAAGATGATTTGCGTCGGCCTGAATTATTCCGACCACGCCAAAGAATCCGGCATGGCTGTTCCGACGGAACCCGTGTTGTTCATGAAGGCCACGAGCGCCATCGTCGGCCCGCATGACGATGTCGAAATTCCGCCCGGCGCCCTGAAGGTGGACTGGGAAGTCGAGCTCGGCGTGGTCATTGGAAGCACTGCGCGCTACGTTTCCAGGGAGCAGGCGCTGGACCATGTGGCGGGCTACTGCATCGTCAATGACGTGTCCGAGCGCGCCTACCAGCTCGAACGCGGCGGCCAATGGGACAAGGGCAAAGGCTGCGACACTTTCGGCCCGCTGGGCCCCTGGATGGTCACGCGCGACGAAGTGCCCGACCCGCAAGCGCTCGACATGTGGCTGGAGGTGGATGGCAAGCGTTACCAGAATGGCAACACTCGCACCATGATTTTTGACGTCGCCACGCTGGTCTCGTACATCAGCCAGTTCATGAGCCTGCAGCCTGGCGACGTGATCTCTACCGGCACGCCGCCCGGCGTGGGCATGGGCCAGAAGCCGGCGCCGGTCTACCTGTCGGCCGGGCAGGTCATGCGTTTGGGCATCGCCGGGCTTGGCGAGCAGCAACAAAAAACCATCCCCGCCAACATTCAGGAGACAAAATGAACCAGCTGGATCTCAACAAACGCGTCGCCGTGATCACCGGTGGCGCCCAGGGCATGGGCTACGCGACGGCGCAGAGAATGCTCGCCTCCGGCGCCGCGGTGGCCTTGTGGGATATCGATGCGCAACGCCTTGAGCAGGCGCGCGAGACGCTCAAGCCTTCCGGCAAGGTCATCACTGTAGTGGTCGAACTGACGGACGAGGCCTCGGTGGAGGCGGCCACGCAGGCCACAC
>DASXRN010000014.1:0-17247 GCA_036506595.1 Polaromonas sp.
AAACACCACAAAAACACGCTTATCACCGTTACACAATTCCGGTGAATTCAAGGTCAGTGTGTTACCGGATGTCGTCGCCAACAATCACTAAAACGGGGGAGGCTGTTTGCGTCGGACAGCCTCGCCCAGAAATTACTTCACTCCTGTGTTTCCCATTTTTCACAGCGAGAGCATCTTTTTTTTGCATCCCGGAGCGCCACCCATGCGAGGAGGAGGTGGAAACACTTGTTTGTTTTTGTGTGCAACAAACGAAACAAAAAATCAATATTAGTGAGCGTTCAAGGCAGGTCACGTCAGAACGGTCCAGGCGCCAAACCCTGGCGTGGCCGTCGGCCACTGATCGGCCCGGGCGATCTGCCGCAGGCCACGGTGCAGCAGCGTGGCGGCGCGAATCACCCCGGCGTGGGTGATCCAGGCGGTGTCGGCCGCCGGTGCGTGCGTCCCGTCCAGGCCACCATCCCAAACCTTGTCCATAACCTCGTCCCATATGCCGGCGACCCGCCGCATAAACGCCTGCACCGATTCGCCGCCGCCCGGCCTATGTCGGGCAAAGTCGGCAACCCAGGCGTCGAGTGCCGCAGGGCCGATCGCGTCCCAGCGCCGGCCCTCCCAGTAGCCGAAGCCCATTTCGCGCAGCCTGGCATCGGTTTTAAATGTCAAATCGGGCCGCAGCCAAAGCAGAACGTGCGCGAGCTGCTCACATCTTTGTAGCGGAGAAGTGACGACGGCGATGCCCGGCGGTAGCAGCCGGGCCAGCGCTTCGGCGCAATGGAGGGTGGCTTGCGCGTCGGCCGCGATATCCAGCCGGCCGTAGCAGACGCCCGCCTCGATCAGCGGCTGGGCGCGGCGGTTGAATTTTCCATGTTGAAAATCTTTCCGTTGACGGTCCAGACCTCGTTTTCCTTGTCGAACTCCCATGGCCGGGGCCGCACGACTTCGGCGAGGTTGATGAGCGGCAACTCGCGCAGCACATCCGGCACCCGGCTCGCTCGCCGCATCGCTGTCAAGATCAAAACGCAGGATCTGGGTCCCGGCGCTGGTCAGCAGTCCATCCGCTCCCCGGGTGTTAACCAAGGGTCCTTCCGGTCCCCTGCCGTCGGTTTGCACCAGGCGTTGACGAGGGACAGCCGGTGCCGAGGGGGTAGCCGGCAAAGTCGATCACGATGTCCGCCCTCTCGGCGACGCCAAGAAGCACCTTGCGCGTGTTGCGCAAGGGCGCAGGCAGCAGGTTGCCGTCGTTGGCAATGTGGGTGAAGCTCTGGTTCACGCCGCTGCTGTTGGTCAAGAGCACCTTAGTGAACCACGACATGACAGTAACCCGCGTCGATCAGTGCCTGCGCTTGCCTGCCGTAGCAGCCTTGGAGTTTCCATACAAGCCCGCTGTCAATCAGTTCCTGAAAAAGTTCGACCGTATCAACCGGTCCAAGGTGACCTTCTTCATACGCTATCATCCGGTCCAATTGATCCGGTTCATCTAGATCGATTTCACAATCAGTCATTTTGTGTCCCACCTTCCGAAGTGTTAACTGGCGCGGAATACAGGTTGTGAAGGTGCGTGGTGATTTCCGGGGAGCCAAAGCCGACGGTGTTGGCCGGCAGATCGTTTTGGATGCGCACGATGATGGGCACACCGTAGCGCTCGACAAACGTGGGGCCGGGCAGCAGGCCGTCGTAGCCCCAGATCTTCTGCGTCGGCAATTCGCGATGGAAGGAATGCAGCGCTTCCCTGACATTGAGGGTGTAGAACTTCTGCGGTTGGAATTCCGACCAGCGCTGATGAGAAACCCACCCGCACTCGCCCGATCCGGCCTGCTCGACCGGCGGCGGCGTCAATGCGTTCACGGTTTGTTTGGCCTGGTACACCGGCAAGGGAACCACGAACGGTGTCGTGTACGGGCCGGGGGGAAGGTCCTTGGCTTCGACCGGCTTGATCGCGAGCCTGGTGGTCAGCAGGCTTGCTGCAGCGGTGGCCGTGCCGAGTTGAAGCGACTGCCTGCGACTGAGTTTCGGAAGGCCGACTTGCCTGGATCTTGACATGACACCGCTCCTTGTCTGCTGTGGGCGGGCGCCGAGCAGAGTCCGTCCCAGCCGCGCTCCAAAAACACCCCAAAAACATGCGGATGCAGGTAACAGGCTTGTTGGAGTTTTTGACAACAGATACGCAGATCGCTGTTACAGCATTCCGGTGAATGCAAGTCCAGTGTGTTGCCAGATGTCAGCGTCAACAATCGCCTAAACGGGGGAGGCCGTTGCTGCCTGCCGGGTTCGCCTGACAAGGACTTCGCTCTTGTGCTCTTCATTTTTCGCAGGGAAATCAGCCGGGTTGTGCGCCGCGGAGTGCCTCCCGTGCGGGGAGAGGGTGGAAACAATTGCTTGTATTCAAGTGTAACAAACGAAACCTGAAGTCATGACTTGTGCGCCTGCAAGGCCTGTCAGGCCAGCACGCGCCATTCGCCACAGCCGGGTGTGGCCGTCGGCCACTGGTCGGCCCGAGTGATTTGCCGCAGGCCGCGTTGCAGCAGCGTAGCGGCGCGTATCACGCCGGCGTGGGTGATCCAGACGGTGTCGGTCACCGGGACGGGTGTCCCGGCCCAAAGTTCATCCCATATGCCGGCGACCCGCTGCATAAACGCCTGCACCGATTCGCCGCCGCCCGGCCTATGCCGGGCAAAGTCGGCAATCCAGGCGTCGAGTGCCGCAGAGCCGATCGCGTCCCAGCGCCGGCCCTCCCAGCTGCCAAAGTCCATTTCGCGCAGCCTGGCATCGGTTTTAAATGTCAAATCGGGCCGAAGCCCCACTAAAACGTGCGCAAGCTGCTCACATCTTTGTAGCGGAGAGGTGACGACGGCGATGCCCGGCGGTAGCACCTGGGCCAGCGCTTCGGCGCAAAGGCGGGTGGCTTGCGCGTCGGCCGCCATGTCCAGCTGGCCGTAGCAGACGCCCGCCTCGATCAGCGGCTGGGCGTGGCGAACCAGCCAGAGCTTCATCCTGGAAACGGCGTGGAGGCTAAGGTTTCGCCGCCGGGCCGTCCCAAGGCGAAATGCGCCCCCGAGGGGCTGACGTCCGCGGCTCCAAGCCTGCCTGTGCAGGCTTGGACGGACGGAAGAGCCGCTGCGTCTCGCCGCGGCACGTCCAGCGTAGTACGCGAAGCGATAAGTGTGGGGGCCATACCCTACAAGCTCACCGCCAGGCCCAGGTAAAAAGCGATCTCGCAGACCTGCTGCGCGGCACCCAGGCAGTCACCGGTAAAGCCCCGCAAACGCCGCATGAAAAGCCGCGCCATCCACAGCAGCGCCAGCACGGAAAAGCTGCAAGCTACTATTAAATTCATAGCGTCCAGCGCAAGACTTGCAAGGGCCAACACCGCAAAACACCATGCAGACGCGACAACCAGGCTGCCCAGCGAGATTTGATCGGCCAAGGGCTTGGATTTGGAGGCTGCGCTGTCGCCCACATGCGGCAACAGGCGAATCAGCAGCAGCGGCAAACCGCGCGAGACCACATGGCCCGTCAGCAGGGCGGTGCAGATATACCAGCTGCTGAACGGTGCCTCATCCCAACCCGTGGGGCTGCCCTCCACCGAACCCAGAATCGAGAGCAGCGCTACCTTGCACAGCAGGGCCAGCAGCAACGCCATCGCGCCAAAAGCGCCCACGCGCGAGTCCTTCATGATCTCCAGCGCGCGGTCCCTGTCATGGCTGCCGCCCAGGCCATCGGCCACATCGGCCAGGCCGTCTTCATGAAAACCGCCCGTCAGCAGCACCGTGGCCACGGTAGACAGGGCCGCTGCGACCAGCGGCGCGAAGGGGGTGTCGGGCAGCACGGCCTGCAGCAGCGCATACACCGCAGCCGCCACCAGGCCGACCACAACGCCAACACCGGGAAAGTGGCCAGCGCTGGCGCGCAGCAGTTCGGGGCTGTAGCCCACCCAGTTGGCCAGCCGTCCGGTGACGGGGAGGCGGGTGAAAAACTGCAGGGCGAGCAGGTACTCGCGCACAAACTGGCTGACTGAGTTCATGAGGCGTTCATGACCGGTTCACCCGGCCTCTTTTCCGCTCACGCCGGCCGAGTCAAAACTCGCCATCTCGTTCAGAAAATGCGCCGCCGACTGCACCAGCGGCCAGGCCAGCAGTGCGCCCGTGCCCTCGCCCAGCCGAAGCCCTAGTTCAAGCAGAGGCTTGGCCTTCAGGTGATCCAGCAGCAGGCTGTGGCCGCGTTCGGCCGAGCGGTGGCAAAACACCATGTAGTCCCTGACTTGTGGCACCAGGGCATGCGCCACCAGCGCCGCGCTACCGGCGATAAAGCCGTCCACCAGCACCACGCGGCGCTCGCTGGCCGCCTGCAGCATGGCGCCGCTCATCATGGCAATTTCAAGGCCGCCCAGGGCTGCCAGAACGTCGAGTGGCTCGGTGGCGCTCTGGTGGCGCGCCAGCGCGCGCAGCAGCACGCCTTGCTTGTGTGTGAGTTGCTGATCACCAAGCCCCGTGCCGCGTCCCGTCGCGTCCTCAATCGTCGCGCCGGTCAGCCGCGCCAGCAGCAGGGCAGCTGCCGAGGTGTTGGCAATCCCCATCTCGCCAAAGGCCACCACATTGCCCGGCAAGGCTTGCACGATCTCCCTGCCCGCCTTGAGCGCGGCATGGGCCTGCGCGGGCGACATGGCGGGCTCAATGCAGAGGTTTTTCGTGCCCTGCGCAATCTTGCGCTGTAGCAGTTGCGGATGCGCAGGCAGCTCAGCCGCCACACCGGCATCCACCACCTGCAAGGTAAAGCCGTGCTGGCGCGCAAACACATTGATGGCGGCGCCGCCAGCCAGCATGTTGCCCACCATCTGCACCGTCACGGCCTGCGGATAGGCTGAAACGCCTTCCGCGGCAATGCCGTGGTCGGCCGCGAACACCACCATCTGCGGATCGTGCAGCGTGACGGTCTCCCGGCGCTGGATCAGGCCCAGCTGCAGGGCCAGGTCTTCCAGAGCCCCAAGTGCGCCTACGGGTTTGGTCTTGTGGTCAATCTTGTGCCGCAGCCTGGCCTCCAGCGGGAGGTTGGTGGTGGGCTCAATCGTGGGCAGTTCGGTCACGGTGAGCTTTGCAAAAACAGCCGGTACACCGGGTTGTCGGTTTCTTCCACATGCGGGTAGCCCAGGGTGTCGAGAAAGGCCTTGAAGGCCTTGCTGTCGGTCGTAGGCACCTGCAGGCCCACCAGAATGCGGCCGTAGTCGGCACCCTGGTTGCGGTAGTGAAACAGGCTGATGTTCCAGTTGGGCCGCATGTGCGAGAGAAACTTCATCAGCGCACCGGGCCGCTCGGGAAACACGAAGCGCAGCAATCGCTCATCTTTTGATAGCGCACTGTGCCCGCCCACCATGTGGCGTATATGTTCCTTGGCCAGCTCGTCGTGCGTGAGGTCGAGTGCCTTGAAGCCGTGGCGTGAAAAATTGGCGGCAATTTTGGTGCTTTCGCCCTTGGCCGAAGTGGTCAGGCCGACAAACACATGGGCCTGGGCCGCATCGTTGATGCGGTAGTTGAATTCGGTGACGCTGCGCGGGCCGCCAGGCAGCTCGCCAATCAGTTCGCAAAAACGCCGGAAGCTGCCGCGCTCTTCGGGAATCGTGACCGCAAACAAGGCCTCGCGTTCCTCGCCCACTTCCGCCCGCTCGGCCACAAAGCGCAGGCGGTCGAAATTCATGTTGGCGCCGCACAAAATCGCGGCGTAGGTTTCGCCTCGGGTCTTGTGCGCGGTCACATACTGCTTGATGGCCGCCACGGCCAGCGCACCGGCGGGCTCGACAATGCTGCGCGTGTCGACAAACACATCTTTGATGGCGGCGCAGACGGCGTCGGTATCGACGGTGATGAACTCATCGACCAGCTCGCGGCTGATGCGAAAGGTTTCCTCGCCAACCAGCTTGACGGCCGTGCCGTCCGAAAACAGGCCCACATCGTTCAGGGCGACGCGCTTTTTTGCGCTCACCGACTGCATCATCGCGTCGGAGTCGTTCATCTGCACGCCAATCACCTTGATCTCGGGGCGCAAGGCCTTGATGTAGTTGGCCACGCCAGAAATCAGCCCGCCGCCGCCTATGGCCACAAACACCGCATCAAGACGGCTGGAGCCCAGGGCTTGCAGCTGCATCAGGATTTCCATCGCAATCGTGCCCTGGCCGGCAATCACGTCCGGGTCGTCAAACGGATGCACAAACGCCAGGCCGCGCTTTTTCTCCAGCGCCACGGCATGGGTGTAGGCATCCGAGTAGCTGTCGCCATGCAGCACCACCTCGACAGCGTCACCTCCCCAGCCTTTGACGGCATCAATCTTGACCTGCGGCGTCGTTGTCGGCATGACCACCACGGCGCGCGTGCCGAGTTTTTGTGCGCTCAGCGCCACGCCTTGGGCATGGTTGCCGGCCGAGGCGCAAATCACGCCTTTTTTGAGCTGGGCGGCGCTTAAATGCGCCATCTTGTTGTAAGCGCCGCGCAGCTTGAAGCTGAATACCGGCTGCTGGTCTTCGCGCTTTAACAGCACGGTGTTGTTCAGGCGCTGGCTCAGGTTTTTGGCCGGCTCCAGCGCGGACTCCACGGCCACGTCGTAAACCCTGGCCGTGAGGATTTTTTTCAGGTAATCAGCCGGTTTAAGCCCTTTAACGGACGTGACGGGCGTTTTTCCGGCGGGTTTGGCGGTTCTGGATGGAGGGCGGGCAGCAGGTTTGGTCTGGGTTGGCATGTTTTCTCTCGCAAGCTTGGGAAGCTCTGCATAACTCCGCGCGAGTTCGTGTCGCTCGGGTCGGGATGGGCTGCAAGGCGCGTTTTGCAGCCAATAGCCCGGCTATTGGCAAGAAAGGCAACGCCGCAGACCGCCCGAATCCGGGCGCTCACGGACCGCGAGAGGTTATGCAGAGCTTCCCTACATCATAGTAGGCAAGAAAAAAGGCCCAGACCTTGCGGTCTGGGCCTGTAAATCCACCCTTAGAGGAGGTGGAGGAGACAACCAGTGCAAAAATACGAAAACCTGAAGTTCATTCGGTATTGATGCGATGATTTAAGTATAGCGGAGCAATGTTGCGCTGCACAATATTTCGTGGCGAAAATTCGACATTTCTCCGGTTTTTGTCATAAATTTTACGCATAAGGAGTTCTGTTTATGGAATGCACAGTGAGTTGGACGGGCGGCAGCGCAACAACCGGGTCACGTTCGGGTATGACCTTTCTGGCCGAAACCGGCAGCGGTCACACCCTGGTGATGGATGGTGCGCCCGATGCCGACAAGCCGGAGAACGGCGGCGCCAACCTGGCGCCTCGCCCCATGGAAACCGTGCTGGCCGGCACCGGCGGCTGCACTGCCTATGACGTGGTGCTGATTCTCAAGCGCGGCCGCCACGATGTGCGGGGCTGCTCGGTCAAGCTCAGCTCCGAAAGGGCGCCGGTTGACCCCAAGGTCTTCACCAAAATCCACATGCATTTTGTGGTCACCGGACGTGGCCTGGCTGCCAGCGCCGTGGAGCGCGCCATTGCCATGAGCCATGACAAATACTGCTCGGCCACCATCATGCTGGGCAAGACGGCGGAGATCAGCACCAGTTTTGAGCTTGTGGAAGCTTGAGGCAGGGGGCGCAGCTGTATTAGAGGTAATGCGCAGTGGTCGTCATGACCCTGGCCGCCGAACGCATGAGCGCCTTGACGGGCGCCGGCAGCTGCAGTGCGCCTGCCTTCTCGGCCGCCCGGGCATGCTGCGCTTCATCGTCCTTCATTTGCGCCACGATGGCACGTGACTCGTGATCGCCTTCGGGCAGTTGTTCCAGATGCGTGGCCAGGTGGGCCTCAACCTGCCGTTCAGTTTCCACCACAAAGCCCAGGTTGAGCCGGTCGCCCAGCCTGCTGGCAAGCAGGCCCAGCCCAAAGGCCCCGGCGTACCACAGCGGGTTGAGCAGCGAAGGCCGCGCCCCCAACTCATCCAGCCGGCCCTTGGTCCAGGCCAGGTGATCGCCTTCTTCCCGACTTGCCGCCAGAAAATGCTCGCGCAGGACCGGATCACGCGTTCCTAACGCTTGCGCGGCATACAGCGCCTGCGCGCAAACCTCGCCCACATGGTTGACCCGCATCAAGGCCCCCGACAAGGCTTTGTCCTGCGTACTCAACGCGGTACTCTGGCTTGGCACCGTGGGGCAGGTCCGGCTGGCGCGGGGTTTTGCAAACAGGGTGCGCAGTGCGCCATCTGCGGCGTTGAGGACGGTGTCAAGTGCAGGGTTCATGGTGTGCTCACTTTGGGGCTTCGCAGGCGGGGGAATTGAGAAATAGTGAAGCTGATCGTAGCGCCAGTGGTGAAAAGTGGAAACAAGCAAAAGAAAAGCCCCCAGTCAGGGGGCTTTTGAGTGCAGCTCTTTCGAGCTGCTTTGGAGTTGAAAGCGACCTAAGCTGATCAAAACTTGTGGTTGATACCGAAGGCGATATTGGTAGAGCCAACGCCTGCGGCAGAAGTAACGCCACCCAGGAAGCCCGCTTGGCCCGGAGCAGCCTGACCCGATCCCTTGTTGTTGAAACGTGTCAGCACGGCATTCAGATTGGTGCGCTTGGACAGCGCATAGGCGTAGGTTGCACCGTAGGAGTTGGTGTCCGCATTGGCCGCACGCTTATCGTTCAGGCGGTTGTAGGCCACCACCACGGTGTGAGCGCCGCTGGTGAGTTTGTAGCCAATGTGCGCAAGGGTGGCGTCCTGCTTGAAGCCATTGATGAAAGCGTTTTGAACCAGGGCAGCGTTCGTCGCGCCCACCACGGGGATCAACCCCGCAGCGATGGTAGACAAGCCGGTGGGGTTTTCATCCTTGATGGTGGCGTACTGGCCATACAAGGTTCCAGGCCCCACATCAACAGTTGCGCCCAGGATATCGTTCGTCAAGGATTTTTGACCCAGCTCGTTGTTCTTCGTGTTGTGGCCATAGCCCAGAGAGAACCCGTTGCCCGTGTAAATCACCATGCCGCCCCAGAAACGGCCAGCCGAGTTGTTGCTGCTGCCTGCGACCTCGCCTGCACCATACATCAACGCTGCTTTCACGCCGCCCGTCTGAATGCCGTATTGCAGGGTGTTGCTCAGGCGAATGTCAACAGCAGGCGGAAAGCTGGCGACCTGGCCAACTGCCAGGCTCGACTGTGTCTGCGACGCGTCAAAGGTGGCGCTGAGCAGGTAGCCGGGGGTGTACTGACGGCCCAAAGTGAATGCGCCAATCGGGGTGATCAGGCCGGCAAAAGCCTGACGGTCGAACAAGTTACCGGCGAGGTTCACACCCACCGTAGAACCGATGTTCGCGCCAACGGCGCTGACTGCCGGCTGCAGCGCGGCAGGCAGGCCTAGCAGCGCAGCGGTGCTCAAGCGGTCCGGCAATTGGGAGCCCGAATTGGGACGGTTGCTTACCGACCCCGTGTCAAGTTCAAAACGGTTTTCCAGCGTAAAGATGGCCTTGTAGCCGCCGCCAATGTCTTCCGTGCCGCGAAAACCGAAGCGCGAACCGTCCATGATGCCGCTGGCAATCGTGCTGACGCTGCCTTGTTTGAGGCCAGACACATGGTTGTAACCACCGTCAAGAATGCCGTAAATCGTTACGGTACTTTGTGCCATGGCGGTCGTGGTGGACAAAAGTCCCATGACCGCAGTTGCCACAAGAGTCAGTTTTTTCATGGAGTCTCCAGGAGTTGTTTTAAAAGGGGAATCTTTGCAGCATTCGTGAATTCACCTTGCTGTCTCGACGAAAGCGAGGTTAATGGCGATGTAAAGACGCGTAAAGAGTGGCACTACCGGGGGTATCGCTTTCGCGACAGGGGGAAACCCTGTGTTGATCAGGGTGGCTGGGGAGCGAAAAAAATGGGTTAGCTGCGCCGGTTTTCTGCTTTTCCCCTCTGAGGCGCTTTGCTTTTTGGGCTATGCCCGGCAGGCTGTGGCCGCTTCTGTCGCCGGGGCCATAAGGCCGGTTAGGTTTTTCCCTCTATTTTTCGAGCTGCGTGGCAACCATGCGACAGGTTGCGCGCAGAGTTGTCAAGTTTGCCGGTTTCCAGGCAAAGCGGAGCTCTTTTTTCGCAAGTCCACGCAAAGTGCTGGCGAACTTGAACTTCCTGCTTGCGGGGCGCTGTGGAGCTGCCGTGTTGTATCTGTTCCACGGAGGGTCTTAAACTGTTGCGAACATGCAACGAAGGAGGGATTTTTGGTCTGATTTCTTTGCGAAACGAGGCCGGGTCTGGTGCAATAGACCCAACTTCCCGAAAGGGGGTTGGCCCGGGTCTCTGGTGGAGCCATGAAGGCGAAAGTCTGAAATGGTCCCCGTGCCGGAGCCCTATGTTTAACCTTGGAGAAATTCTTAATGAAAAAGACCCTTATCGCTTTGGCCGCACTCGGCGCGATGGCTGGTGCAGCACAAGCTCAGTCCACCGTAACCCTCTACGGTTTGCTCGACGCTAACTTCGGCAGCTACAAAACCAACGTCGCTGTTGGCAACACGGTTCAAAACCTGAAGCAGACCAAAATTGACGGTGGTGGTCTGAACGGCAACCGTTGGGGCCTGCGCTTCAGCGAAGACGTCGGTGGCGGCCTGGCCGTGATCGGTAACCTCGAAAGCGGTTTCAACATCGACACCGGTTCTTCCGGACAAGGCGGCCTGCTGTTTGGCCGTAAAGCCATCGTTGGTCTGTCCGGCGGCTTCGGTACCGTGACCATTGGCCGTAACTCCAGCTCCTATGATGACGTGTCTGCTGACCACGCCATGATGGAAGCCACGATTTTCGATCCATCGAACACCAACAACGGTAACAGCCCAGCTCAAGCTGCCGGCATTAATACTGCAGCCAATGCAGCTGCTTTCCTGGGCCGTAACACGACCTGGGTTGGTTTCAACACCCGTTTCAACAACAGCGTGAAATACGTCAGCCCTAGCTTCAGCGGCTTCAGCGGTTCCGCGATGTACGCTTTCGGCGAAGACAAGACCCAAGCTATCGGCGCCAGCCGATCGGCGTCGGCTAACCTGAAATACGCCAACGGCCCTCTGCTGATTTCTGGCGGCTGGCAGTCCGAAGGCGCTACACGCACCGCATCGGCCAAGCCTGCACTGGAAAACACGCTGCTGAACGTTGCCTATGACTTCGGCGTGGCCAAAGTCGGTGCTGGTTTCAACCGCGCCAAGTACAAAGACGTGATCGTTCCTGCTGGTCTTCCTGGCGCTGGCGGCGAATTCAAGGCCCAAAAAGAAGTTAGCCTGAGCGTTGCAGTGCCTGTGGGCGCCACGACCCTGAGCGCTGGCTACGCCCGTTCCAAGGGTGATACCCTGGGCAAGAGCACCGGCTTCGGTGTCCAGGCTCTGTACTCTCTGAGCAAGCGTACGACCCTGTACGCAGGCGCACTGAGCACCAAGGCCTACGACACTCTGACGACGGCAACTCTGGCTGGCCTGCCAGGCAGCAACATCGGCCGTACCACGACCTACGCCGCTGGTATTCGTCACCGCTTCTGATTTGAGGCTGGCCTAGCGCCAGTTTCTTAGGAGAATCCAAAAGCCGTTTCGGGGCAACCCGGAGCGGCTTTTTTTTATGATGCTTGAATTGTTGACACGCTTGCCGTCATGACTTTTTGTTTCGGTATTTTTTTAATGCGCCGACTCCAGCAGCTGCTGGGCGCTGCTGGTTTATGCCTGTTGACCGCTTGTGCCGGCATCGCACCGATTGAGCCGACCGGGCCTGTCGAGCCTGTAGCGAACCGGGACGTGGAGTGGGTGCCGACTGCGCTGGCAGGTCAAGCTTCTGCAGGCAGTTCCGTCAAGTGGCAGCACTGCGTTTTTCCAGGTAAAAAGCCCACGGCCTATCACGCCACCCGGCTGGATGGCCGTCACGTTATCCAGAGCGACTCGGAAAGCGCGGCCAGCATGCTGCGGCAAAGCCTGCGTGTGGAGCCCGCCGAGCTCGGCACGCTTCGTTTTTCCTGGAAGGTGCCTGAACTGATCAAGGGGGCGGACCTGACCCAGCGCGACACCGACGACTCCCCGGTGCGGCTGGTACTGGCTTTTGAGGGCGACCGCTCGAAGTTTTCCGCAAAAAACGCCATGTTGTCGGAGTTGGCGATGGTGTTGACGGGCGAGGCACTGCCTTATGCCACGCTGATGTACGTATGGGGCAACCACCGTGCGCCCGGCAGCGTCATCATCAATCCGCGCACAGACCGCATTCGCAAGCTGGTGCTGGAGTCGGGGCCGCAGCAACTTGGCCGCTGGCTCGACTACGAGCGCGACATTCGCGCCGACTATGAAAAAGCTTTTGGCGAAGCGCCAGGCGCCTTGCTGGCCATTGGCATCATGACGGATACGGATAACACCCGCAGCAGCACCCTGGCCTGGTATGGCCCCGTTACACTTGTGCCAGATACGCTGCCCAAAAAGTAGCGTTGTCTCAAAAATTCTCTGACGGTATTTTCATGCGAACCAATTTGCAGCCTTCTTCCCCTGCCACGCAGGGCTCCTCAGCTGATTCGATGCCAGATTCGATAGGTGGCGCTGGCACCAGGCTGCGCGCCAGTGGCCGTGCCTTTGCACAGATCGCGCAATTTCATCCGGAGCTGACGGCTTTTCGCCGCGACCTGCATGCCCACCCCGAACTCGGCTTTGAAGAGGTCTATACCTCCAGCCGCGTGGCCCATGCGCTCAAGCTGTGCGGGGTTGATGAAGTGCACACCGGCATTGGCAAAACTGGTGTGGTCGCCGTGATCAAGGGCCAGCAAAGCGGCGCAGCGTTCAAGTCTGGCGCCCTGCCCATGGTGGCCTTGCGGGCCGACATGGACGCATTGCCCATGACAGAGCACAACGTGTTTGGCTGGAAGTCCTCCAAGCCTGGGCTAATGCATGGTTGTGGCCATGACGGGCACACCACCATGCTGGTGGGGGCGGCCCGCTACCTGGCCGAAAGCCGCAACTTTGCCGGCAATGCGGTGCTGGTGTTTCAGCCTGCGGAAGAGGGGCGTGGCGGGGCCGACGCCATGATTAAGGACGGCTTGTTCGAGCGCTTCCCGGTGCAGGCCATTTACGCCATGCACAACTGGCCCGCCATGCGGCCCGGCACCATAGGCATCAACCCCGGGCCCATGATGGCGGCGGCCGACCGTGTCACGATTGAAATTACCGGCAAGGGCGGCCACGGCGCGCATGCTTACCTCACGGTGGACCCGGTGCTGGTGGCCGCGCACATCATCACGGCGGCGCAGAGCATTGTGTCGCGCAACGTCAAAGCCATGGACAACGCGGTGATCAGCCTGTGTGCCATGCAGGCCGGTGATCTGAATGCGATGAGCGTGGTGCCCGGCAATGCTACGCTGGTGGGCACCGTGCGCACCTTCAGGCCCGAGGTGCAGGATCTGCTCGAGCAGCGGCTGGCAGCGCTTTGCACGGCGGTGGCGCAGGGCTTTGGCGCCACGGCGACCGTGACATACGAACGCATTTATCCGGCCACCATTAATTCTCCAGCCGAGTACGCGCTGGCCACTAGCGTCGCCGAACAACTCGTAGGCGCGGAAAACGTGGAGCGCAATCTGGAGCCCAGCATGGGCTCCGAGGATTTTTCCTTCATGCTCAAGGTCAAGCCGGGGGCTTACCTGCGCCTGGGCCAGGGCGAGCAACTGCCGGACGGCAAGGGTGGCAGCGTCGGCGGCGTGGGCAGCCGCTTTTTGCACAACAGCTGCTATGACTTCAACGACGCTGTTCTGCCGCTGGGCTCGGCCCTGTTCGCGGGCATCGTGGAGCGCTCGCTGCCGCGGGTCTGAGGGTCGAATTTGCTATTAATTTGATAGCTTCTTGCGCCCGTTGTTATTGGGCTGGATTCGATTTTCGTTAATATTCTCGGCGAAATGCCTGCTTGCCACGCCTGCCTCAGGCGTAGCGCTTGTTGCGCAGGTTGTTTTTCATTTCCTTGAGCAGCGGCTGCAGCTTGGCGCCTATGCGCAGCGCCACGCAGGTGGCCAGGATGTCCACAATCATCAGGTGCATCAGGCGCGACACCATGGGGCTGTAGCGGTCATAGCCTTCAGGGTGGTCGGCGGCCAAATGAATGTGCCCGGCAGCGGCCAGCGGCGAGCCGGTGACGGTGATGACGATGGTGGTGGCGCCGTTTTTGCGGGCGATGTCGCAGGCATCCATCAGGTCGCGCGTGCGGCCCGAATTGGAAATCACCACCACGCAGTCGCCGGGGCCGAGCAGCGAGGCGCTCATGACCTGCATGTGACCGTCACTGTAGGCGATGGTGTTGATGCCCAGGCGAAAGAACTTGTGCTGCGCGTCCTGCGCCACGATGCCGGAGTTGCCGACGCCGAAAAACTCGATGCGTTTGCCGGTGTTGTAGGCGGCCAGCAGCGCCTGCGTGGCCCGGTCCAGGGCGAGCGAGCTGGCGTCATTGCGGTACTTCAAAAACGCGGCCACGGTGTTGTCGATCACTTTCACCAGCACATCGCTGGTTTTGTCGTCGACATCGACGCTGCGGTGAATGAAAGGCACGCCTTCGCTGACCGTGCCGGCCAGCTTGAGCTTGAAGTCGCTCAGGCCGTCGTAGCCCATGCTGCGGCAAAAACGCACCACGGTCGGCTTGCTGACATGCGAGCGGTCGGCCAGCTCGGTGATGGGCAGGTTGGCAAACGCACGCGGGTCTGTCAGCACCAGCCGACCCACGCGCTGTTCCGCGGGGGCCAGCGAGGGCAGGGAGGCTTTGATTCGATCAAGCATGGTTAACTTTCTTCGCTCCAGCAGTAGTTGTCTTTGGCAATCATCGCGCTCGAAGCGCTCGGCCCCCAGGTGCCTGCCGCGTAAGGCCTGGGCCCGCTGGCGTCGTTGCTCCAGGCGTCCAGAATCGGCTCGACCCAGCGCCAGGCTTCTTCCTGCTCGTCGCTGCGCACGAACAGGTTGAGCCGTCCGGCGATCACGTCGAGCAGCAGCCGTTCGTAGGCGCCCACGCGCTCGGAGCCAAAGCGTTTGTCGAAGTCCAGGTCGAGCTGTACCGGTGCCAGCGTGGGGTTGCCCCGGCCATTGCGCTGGTCGGCACCCTGCGCCAGCAAATGCAATTCAAGCCCGTCTTTGGGTTGCAAATTGATCACCAGCCGGTTGGCCACGCTGGCGTTGGCCAGCGGCGACTGGAAAATCGCGTGTGGTGCCGGGCGAAAGTTCACCTCGATATGCGCGTCGCGGTCGGCCAGGCGCTTGCCGGTGCGTATGTAGAACGGCACGCCGGCCCAGCGCCAGTTGGCAATTTCGGTGCGCAGCGCGACAAAGGTTTCGGTGCGGCTGTCCGGGTTCACGCCTTTTTCATCGCGGTAGCCGGGCACGGCCTCGCCATCGATGCTGCCTCCAGCATACTGGCCGCGAACCACGTGCTGGCCCAGGGTTTCGGGCGTCCAGGCCTTCAGCGAGCGCAAGACCTTGAGCTTTTCGTCACGGATGGCATCGGCGTGGGAGTTGATGGGCGGCTCCATGCCGATGGCGCACAGCAGTTGCAAGGCATGGTTTTGCACCATGTCGCGCAGGGCGCCGGTGCTGTCGTAAAACGCGCCGCGTTTTTCCACACCCAGGTCTTCGGCAATCGTGATCTGGATGTTGGCAATCGTTTCGCGGCGCCACAGCGGTTCAAACAGCGAGTTGCCGAAGCGCAGCGCAAACAGGTTCTGCACCGAGGGCTTGCCCAGGTAATGGTCGATGCGGAAGATTTGCTGCTCGGTCAGCACGCTGCGCACGGTTTTGTTGATGGTGCGGTTGGAGGCCAGGTCATGGCCCAGCGGTTTTTCCAGCACCACCCGGGTTTGCGGGCCGTTCAGGCCCGCAGCGGCGATCTGCTCACAGACGGTGGTAAATAGGCTGGGGGCGGTGGCCACATACATCACCACCACCTCGGCCGGGCGCTGCTGCAGCTTGGCCGCCAGATTCGCATAGTCGGCCGGGTTGGACAAATCCATGCGCAGGTAGCTGAGCAGCGCCGCAAAGCGCGAAAACTCCTCATCACTGGGGCGCTTGGCCAGCTCGACATGGTCAAAGCGGGCCTTGATCAGGGCTCGGTATTGGTCGTCAGACAAATCGTCGCGCGCCACCCCGACAATGCGTCCGCCTGCCGGCAGCGAGCCGTGGCGGAAGGCCTGAAACAGGGCCGGCATGATTTTGCGCCACACCAGGTCGCCGGTGCCACCAAACAGAATCAGGTCAAAACTCATGGTCAGAATTTGCGTTGGTAATAAAGTTTCATATTCTATGGGCATAATGGTAACCGGCTTCCCCGTGCTTTCACCATGTGCTTTCCTTGTGCATTAACCTGTGCTCAATCCCGAAAAACTTCGCAGCATTGCCATGAACCAACTCGACGCGCTGAAACAATTCACCACGGTGGTCGCCGATACCGGCGACTTCAAGCAGCTTGATGCTTTCAAGCCGCACGATGCCACGACCAATCCCTCGCTAATCCTCAAGGCGGTGCAAAAAGCGGACTACCAGCCGCTCTTGAGCGACACCGTCAGCAAGTTCAAGGGCCGCCCGCTTGACGAAATCATGGACCGGCTGCTGGTGCGCTTTGGCTGCGAGATCCTCTCCATCATTCCCGGCCGTGTCTCGACCGAGGTGGATGCCCGCCTGAGCTTTGACGCCAACGCCAGCTACACGCGCGCCGAACGCATTGTGGAGCTGTACCAGGCCGAGGGCATTCATATCGACCGCGTGCTGATCAAGGTGGCGTCCACTTGGGAAGGCATCCAGGCGGCTGAAAAGCTGGAGCGGCGCGGCATCCATACCAACCTCACGCTGCTGTTTTCGTTTGCCCAGGCGGTGGCCTGCGGCCAGGCCAAGGTTCAGCTGATCTCGCCGTTTGTCGGCCGCATTTACGACTGGTACAAGAAATCGGCCGGAGCCAGCTGGGACGAGGCCGCGAACGCCGGTGCCAACGACCCGGGCGTGAAATCGGTGCGCCAGATTTACAACCATTACAAGCACTTCGGCATTGCCACCGAGGTCATGGGCGCGAGCTTTCGCAATGTCGGCCAAATCACCGCGCTGGCGGGCTGCGATTTGCTGACCCTCAGCCCCGAGCTGCTGGCTCAGCTGGCCGCCAGCGAAGCGCCGCTGCCACGCGCGCTGGATGCCAACGCCGCGAAGTCACTGGATTTGCCTGCCGTGAATTTTGACGAAGCCGGCTTCCGCTACGCGCTTAACGAAGACGCGATGGCCACCGAGAAACTGGCCGAGGGCATACGCGCCTTTGCTGCCGACGC
>DASXRN010000015.1:0-13487 GCA_036506595.1 Polaromonas sp.
CCGCTCCTCGGCGCAGACAGAAGCAACTGTGTTCAAAGTCAAACGATTTTGAATAAAACTTCAAGCTTCTCCAGCCTGTGGACAACCATAGCCCGCCTGCCAGGGCTTGCCCGACTTGATGATGGCATTCATGATCGTCAACAGCTTGTGCATGCAGGCCACCAACGCCACCTTCGCAGGCTTGCCTGCCGCACGCAAGCGCTGGTAAAAAGCCTTGATCAAGGGGTCATGGCGCACTGCACTCAGGCTGGCCATATACAGGGCCGAGCGCATGTCAGCACGCCCACCCCAAGTGACTCTTTTGCCCTTCATCGTGCCGCTATCGCGGTTAAGCGGTGCCACCCCTACCAGCTTGCCAATCTCGCGCGTACTCAAACTGCCCAACTCTGGCAACGACGCCATCAAGACCGCCTGGGTCGAGATCCCCACACCTTTCATACCTTTGAGCAAATCGAGCTTTTCCTTGAAATGCTTGCCCAGACTGCCTGCAATGTCTGCATCAAGCTCCTTGACCTGACGGTCAATGACCTTGAGTACAGCCTGAATGCTTTTTTTCTGCGTCGGATGGCTGCTTGCCAGCCGGTTACCCTCCGCCACGCGCATCACCACGAGCTGGGAGCGCCGGGTGACCATTGCCGCGAGCATGTCCTGCTGCACTGTTGGCAACTTGAGCAGCAACTTGTCCCGCCTGTCACTGCTGTAGAGAGTGTGGGCGAACTGGGCCAACGCCTGGGCATCGCTCTTGTCGGTCTTGCTCAAAAATCCAAGCGCCTTGGCAAAGTCATGGGCCTGCCTGGGGTTGACCACCATGACGGCGTAATCGGTCAGACACAGCGCCGTTGCCGCCAGCCGCTCCAGGCCTCCCGTGGCCTCCATCAAGACTACCGCCACACTATCCTTACGCGCTGCCAGGCTGTCTATCAAGGCGCCAACGCCGGCATCAGTATTGGCAAACTGCCGTGCTTTGGCTTGACCGCGAACGGCCAGATCAAGCGTTGCTTTGGAGACATCGATACCAATAAATATTTGTTCTGAAGGAGCACTCATAAATCCCATCCTTGCAAATACGGGGTCCAAAAAATCAATATGGCCAACTAGCAACTGTTCGGGCTTACAACGAGCGGCAAGCGATCCACGCCAAAAGCTTCTGTACGAGCTACATGCTCAAGGGGCAGACAGGCTGTGGATAACTTCCCAAAACAAAGCACATCAACATGTCTGAATCGCTAATTTTTAAGCATACAAGGGGTGGGGGAAGAAATACCAACAGCCGAAATCCACAAGTACGCGCCATGGCGCGTACTTGTTTTTGTATTGGTATTTGGTATCCGGTTTTTTGCCTGCCCCGTCCTGGCTGGGCTGAGGAGCGCAGAAGCAAGCGGGTCAGGGCTCGCGATTGTCTGAGCCGAAGGCGAGTTCGAGCGAGACCCCGCTTGGTTCGAGCACCGCAAGTTGCCCCGTAGCGAAGCGAAGGGGCCCCAGACTGCGGGTCGCCTTTTCTTTGGTTACTTTCTTTTGGCGAAGCAAAAGAAAGTGACTAGCCGCCGGGCTACACCCGGCCTGGCAGTGAAAGACAACCGCTATCAATTCAATAGCTGTCTGCGCCCGTATCCATTAGGCCAGAACCTTAAAACGAAAAAACTTAAATCTCGATCTTCGAACCCAGCTCCACCACCGAGTTGTTAGGCAGGTTCAAAAAGTCCGCCGCACCACTGGCGTTATGGTGCATCTGCGCAAACAGCTTCTCGCGCCAGGCCGCCATGCCGCTGCCAATCGTCGGGATCACCACGTCGCGCGACAGGAAGTAGCTGGTGGTCATGGCCTCGATCTCACAGCCACGGCCGCGAATCTGCTCCAGGGCCGTGGGCACATCGGGGTCGTTCTTGAAGCCGTAGTGGATGATGACCTGCCAGCAGTCGTGGCCCAGCGACTCGATCTCGAGGCGCTTGCTCAGTCCGATCCAGGGCACCTCGTGGTGGCGCACGGTCACAAACAGGTTGTGCTCATGCAGCACCTTGTTGTGCTTGAGGTTGTGCATCATGGCATTGGGCACGGTGCCGGTGTCGCCGGTCAGGAACACGGCCGTGCCTTCGACCCGGACCGGCGGGCTGACAAACACCGCATCCAGAAAACTGGCGAGGTCAATGGAATCGGCACGCAGTTTCTCGTTGAGCAGATGCCGGCCGTCCTTCCAGGTGGTCATGAGCACGTACAGCGCCCCGGCCATTGCCAGCGGGAACCAGCCCCCTTGGGCGATCTTCAGGGCATTGGAGGCAAAAAAAGCCACATCGACCACGAAGAAGAAACCGGTCGCAGCGATGCACAGAGGCAAGGGATAGCCCCAGCCGAAGCGGATCACAAAGAAGGTGAGTGCCGTGGTGATCACCATGAGCAAACTCACCGAGATGCCATAGGCCGCCGCCAGGGCTGAAGAAGACCCGAACATCAGCACGGCGATCACGACCCCGGCCAGCAAGGTCCAGTTCACGGCCGGGATGTAGATTTGCCCGGTCTCACGAATCGAGGTATGCAGGATGCTCAGGCGCGGCAGAAACCCCAGTTGAATCGTCTGCTTGGCGGCGGAGAATGCCCCGGAAATCAGGGCTTGCGAGGCAATCACCGTGGCCGCGGTCGCCAGGACCACCATGGGCATCAGCGCCCAGTCCGGCGTCATGAGGTAGAACGGATTGCTGGCCGCCTTGGGGTTCGCCAGGACCAGCGCCCCCTGGCCAAAGTAGTTGAGCATCAAGGACGGCATGACCAGCGCAAACCAGGCCAGCCTGATGGGCTGCTTCCCGAAATGCCCCATGTCGGCGTAAAGCGCTTCGGCGCCTGTGACGCACAGGAACACGGCGCCTAGCGTGATGAAGGCAATCCCGTAGTGCGCCATCGCAAAGCGCAGCCCATACCACGGGGAGACAGCCAACAGCACGGAGGGGTTCTGGACAATCTGCGCCACACCCGTGGCCGCGATGGCCAGAAACCAAAATACCGTGATGGGTCCGAAAAACTTGCCGATATCCCCCGTGCCGCGTTTTTGCATCGCGAAAAGAGCAAACAGCACCAACAGCGAAATGGGGACGACGTAGGGCTTGGCGGCCGGCGTGATGACTTCAAGCCCTTCGACCGCCGAGAGCACGGAAATCGCCGGCGTGATGATCCCGTCGCCAAAAAACAGGGCCACACCAAACACGCCCAGGATCAGCAGCGCCCCCCGCAGCCGGGGCTGATCCTTGACCGACTGGGACGCCAGGGCCAGCAAGGCCATCAAGCCCCCCTCGCCCGCGTTGTCGGCCCGCATGATGAGCACCACATACTTGATGGACACCACCACCGTGAGGGTCCAGAAAAACAGCGAGAGCACGCCCAGCACGTTGTCCGCCGTGATGGGGACATGACCGCCGCCGAAAACCTCCTTAAATGCATAAAGAGGCGAGGTGCCGATGTCGCCGTAGACGACGCCGATGGCGCCTAAAGTCAGCGCCGCAAGTGATGATTTTGAACTGGACACACGTACTTCCCGTCCAGGGCTGCCCACCGGTACAAACCAGGTGAAGGGCCGCGGGAATGCTTAGTTTTGGGAACGCCATTTTGCGCTCAGGCGCTTGGCTTGCGGGTCGGCAATCACCCCTAGCTCCCCCAAATCAGGACTTTTGTTGCGGCGCAACAACTTGTAACAAGAGCAGTTGCAGACCGGCGCCCGCTGCAAGCAGGTTCGAGCCACCTGATTTGCTATGGTTTATATAGCTGTCCGCACCCGTCCAATAAGGACAGAGGACCCAAAAGGCATCAACATGTTTTTTTTGGACGGGCTCAGTCGTAGACCTCGGCGTCCGGGTCGGTCGCTTCCAGCTCGTAGCTGGCGGCCAGCATGGCCAGGCGGGCGATCACGCCATACATATAGAAGCGGTTGGGGCTGCTGGAGCCGGGTTTTACACCGGGCTGCGGCAGTCGGCCGCTGTCGGCAAAGGCCAAGGGCACAAAGCTGGCGCCGGGGGCGTTGAGGTTTTCGTCGACGCCGCGCTCGGCATGGATGCGGTAGAAACCGCCCACCACGTAGCGGTCCATCATGTAGACCACCGGCTCGGCCACCGCGTCGTTGACGCGCTCGTTGGTCAGCACGCCTTCCTGGATGATGACTTCCGAGAGCGGCTGGCCGTCCTTGATCACGCTCATCTTGTTCTTGCTCTTGCGGTTCAGCGCTTCCAGGTCCTTGGCATCGCGCACCGTCATGATGCCCATGCCATAGGTGCCGTTGTCGGCCTTGACCACGACAAAGGGCTTTTCGTTGATGCCGTATTCCTTGTACTTGCGCTTGATCTTGGTCAGCAAGGCATCGACGTTGGTGGTCAGGCAGTCCATGCCGGTGTTCTCGGCGAAGTTGACCTCGCCGCATTGCGCAAACATCGGGTTGATGAGCCAGGGGTCTATGCCCAGCAGCTTGCCGAAGCGCTTGGAGATCTCTTCGTAGGCCTTGAAATGCCGGGATTTGCGCCGCACCGACCAGCCGGCGTGCAGCGGCGGCAACAGGAACTGCTCGTTGAGGTCTTCCAGGATGCCGGGAATGCCGGCCGACAGGTCGTTGTTGAGCAGGATGGTGCAGGGGTCGAAGTCCTTCAGACCCAGGCGGCGGTCGCTGCGGATCAGCGGTTCTATGGTGATCGACTCGCCGGTCGGCAGGTTGATCGTGGTCGGCGCCTTGACCTCGGCGCTCAGCGAGCCAAAGCGCACATTGAGGCCGGCCTGGTGAAAGATGCGCTTGAGCTGCAGCACATTCGACAAATAAAAGCTGTTGCGTGTGTGGTTTTCGGGCACCACCAGCAGGTTGCGCGCTTCCGGGCAGATTTTTTCAATCGCGGCCATGGCGGCCTGCACGGCCAGCGGCAGCATCTCGGGCGTCAGGTTGTTCCAGCCGCCAGGGTAGAGGTTGGTGTCCACCGGGGCCAGCTTGAAGCCGGCATTGCGCACATCGACCGAGCTGTAAAACGGCGGCGTGTGCTCCATCCACTCCAGCCTGAACCAGCGCTCAATCGCCGGCGTGGAGTCCAGGATGCGCTGCTCAAGTTCGTTGATGGGGCCGTTCAGGGCGGTGATGAGATGCGGAACCATGCGGCCACTTTCAGAAGAGAGGTTTTGGTTATGGGTTCGGTAGATCTTGACCGATTCACAGGGATATTGGGACAAGGCGGTCGGTTACAAGAGGCCGTCGCCGCCTCCCAAAAGGCTGTCAGCCGGGGCTCTTGTCAGCCTTGTCGGCCTTGTCAGCCCTGCACCACCGCAACGCCAATCATCAGGTGCGCACCTCGCCCTGGCCCAGCACCACATACTTGAGCGAAGTCAGCCCCTCGATGCCGACCGGGCCGCGGGCGTGGAACTTGTCGGTACTGATGCCGATTTCGGCGCCCAGGCCAAACTCAAAGCCGTCGGCGAAGCGGGTGCTCGCATTCACCATGACGCTGGCCGAGTCGACCTCGCGCAAAAAACGCTGGGCGTGCAGGTGGTCGCGCGTGAGGATGGCGTCGGTGTGGTGGCTGGAATACTGGTTGATGTGGGCAATCGCTTCGTCCAGGCCAGCCACCACCTTGATGCTGATGATGGGGGCCAGGTATTCCTCGTACCAGTCCTGCTCGGAAGCGGGCTGGATATTGGCACCGGACAGGCCGGAGAGAATCGCCTGGGACTCAACATCGCAGCGCATCTCCACGTCTTTGGCCGCGTAAACCGCGCCAATTTTGGGCAGAAACTCCGCGGCCACGCCGCGCGCCACCAGCAGGCCCTCGGTCGCATTGCAGGGGCTGTACTTCTGCGTTTTGGCGTTGTCGGCCACCGTAACGGCCATGGCGATATCGCAAGGGTCGTCCACATAGACATGGCAGTTGCCATCCAGGTGCTTGATGACCGGCACCTTGGCCTCGCGGCTGATGCGCTCGATCAGGCCCTTGCCGCCACGCGGAATGATGACGTCCACATACTGCGGCATGGTGATCAAGAGGCCGACGGCTTCGCGGTCGGTGGTCGGCACCAATTGCACCGCATCGGCCGGCAGGCCGGCGCCCGTCAGTGCCTGCTGCACCAGCGCGGCCAGCGCCTTGTTCGATTCGATGGCCTCGGAGCCGCCGCGCAAAATGCAGGCGTTGCCGCTCTTGATGGCCAGCGACGCGGCTTCAATCGTCACATTGGGGCGGCTCTCGTAAATCATGCCGAACACGCCAATCGGCACGCGCATCTGGCCGACGCGGATGCCGCTGGGTTGCTCTTTCATGCCGATGATCTCGCCAATCACGTCGGGCATGGCGGCCAGTTGCTCGCAGCCGAGCGCCACGGTGTCGATGATTTGGGGGCTGAGCTTGAGCCGGTCCAGCAGCGGGCCGGCCAGCCCGGCGGCGCTGGCGCGTTCCAGGTCGCGCTGGTTGGCGGCCTCCAGGGCGGCGAGGTTTTGCCGCAGCAAGGCCGCGAGGTTCAATAACGCTCTGTTTTTAATAGCTGCCTGCGCCCGTGCCATCTGGGCTGAGGCCGTTTTTGCCTTGGAACCCAGGGTTTCCATGAGGTGGGCGAGTGCAAGGGGTAAATCAGGCGCGTTCATCCCCCTATTTTAGACCCCCACGGTCGCTCACTGCGTGTAGCTTCCTGCCCCCCGAGGGGGCCGTCGCTTGCTCGGGGCGGCCCTTCGCTGCACGCTAGCCCGTAATCAGGGACCCCGGCTCACCCGCAGGCGCCCAGGTGGCCGCATTGGGTGCAATAGTCGCACCCGTCCTTGCGGATCACGGCATGGGCGCCGCATTCGCTGCACTTCTTGCCCGCCATGACGGGCGGCGTGGCGGCGGCTGGGGCGCTTTCCTGCTGCGGCGGCGGCGCGTCCTCGCGTTGGCCGGCGCGGCGCGCCAGGATGCTCTGGATGGCGTGTGCGATGGCCGCGACCTCGGAGTCATGCCACAGGGGCACCTGGCTGCCGTCGGCCTTCTGATGCGTTCCCAGGCGCACGGGGCCGCGGTCCCAGGCGACCTTGCGCATGTCGCTGAGCGCACGCTCCAGAAATCCGCCGCGCGCCGCCAGCGACAGCAGGCGCATGCTGGACGTGATCCACTGCTGCGATTCGCCGCTTTGGCCCACCGGCATGAAAAACTCGATGGCACGGTCCACCGTGCCCACGCCGCTGGCCGCCGGCACCGGCAGGAAGGACACCACGAGGTACAGCGTCTTGTGGCCTTCCTGGGTCCAGTACTCGACCTTTTCCGCCACGGCCGACAGCGCGCCCTTGGGACGGCTTTCGATCACTGTGCGCATCGGGTTGATCGCGGATGCTCCCGCCAGGGCCGCCGCGTCGGCCCGGGCCGGGCCGGTTTCCAGCACCGCCCCCAGAATGGTGTTGGGCCGGTAGGTGGCCAGGCCCTTGAGCCGCACGCGCCAGGCCTGCTGGTACAGGCCCTTGAAGTCCTCGTAAGGGTAATCGGCCGGCACGTTTACGGTCTTGGAGATCGCCGTGTCCACGAAAGGCTGCACCTCTTCCATCATGGCGATATGGCTGGCCGCGGACATCTCGAGGGCCGAGACGAAATAGCCGGGCAGCCTCTCCATGTCGCCGCCGAGCTCACGGTACAGGCGCCACGCATGGTCTTCCACCACGTATTCGGTGGTGCTGCCGTCCGCTTCACGCTTGTTGCGCCGGTACACCCAGGAAAATGCCGGTTCGATGCCGTTGGACGCGTTGTCGGCAAAGGCCAGGCTCACGGTGCCCGTGGGCGCGATCGACAGCAGGTGGCTGTTGCGAATGCCATGCGTGCGTATGGCCTGCTGCAGCTCGGCCGGCAGCCGGCTGGCAAAGGTGCCCGGAGCGAGATAAGCGTCAACGTCCAGCTTGGGAAAGGCGCCCTTTTCTCGGGCCAGTTCCACTGAAGCCGCATACGCCGCATCCCGCATGCGCACGGCAATGCGTGCGGCCATCTCGCGGCCCTCGGGCAGGTCGTAGCGCAGGCACAGCATGGCCAGCGCGTTGCCCATGCCGGTGAAACCCACGCCGATGCGGCGCTTGGCGGCCGCCTCATCGCGCTGCTGCGGCAGGGGCCAAAAGGTCAGGTCCAGCACATTGTCAAGCGCGCGTACCTGGGTCGCGACCGACTGTCCGAACGCCTCGAAGTCAAAGGCCGGCACACCGCCGAAGCCGAACGGATGGCGCACAAAGCGCGTCAGGATGATGGGCCCGAGGTCGCAGCAGCCATAAGGCGGCAGCGGTTGCTCGCCGCAGTTGTGCACATGGAGGCCATTGGCGTCAAAGGCGTGGCAGTCGGCCACGGTGACGTCGTACACGTCTTCGCAGCCATCGTCATCCAGCGAACCGACCGTGGCGGTAAAGCGCTCGCGGTTCAGGCTGCGGCTGTAGCTTGCGAGCGCCTGGGCCAGCCGCGCGGCCTTGTCGGTGTCCGCGAAGCCAATGCGTTCGGCATAGACCCGCAGGTTGTCGCCGCTGAGGACCAGCTCGTGCTGGGCCTGCGTCGTGTACCCCTTCATGCCACCGCGGCCATCGGGCAGCAAGCGCTCCTGTGCGGAACGGCGTTCGGTGTAAAGGGTGGCGTTGATGCCCATGCGCAGCAGCATGCGCTGCACGGTCTGCAGCAGGCCCGCGTCGCTTTGCGAGAGCCGCAAGCTCACGCCCTTGTCCTGTGTGCCCTGCACCGATCCGTCCGCGTCGAACAGGCCGCGCAGCAGACCCGCCGCCAATGCCGACGAGCCCCGCTCCATGGCAGGCGTGATGGTCTTGTGGCCCGGACGCATGCCCATGGCGTGCGCCAGATGCCACAGGGCGCCGCTGGCCATGCGGGCCTCGCCGCGCCCCGCCACGGGGCGCTGGAAACCGCGAAAATCGGCCCGGTGCGCCAGCGTGGCCGCAGCCGCCTCGGCGGCCTGCACGATGCCGGCAGCGCCCGTGGCCGCATAGGCCACGGCGCCGTTGCCCACCTGCCGGAGTTCGGGCGCCCAGACGGATATCACCGCCTTGTCGCTTTTGAGCGTGCCATCGCCAATCAGCAATCCCAGCAGGTAGCCCTCGGCCTCGGTGCCCGCCCCCTCCCAGCCGCCGAGCGCACGGTGGTCGTGCAGCACGATTTCATCACCAGCCCGCAGCTGCGCGGCCGGCGTCCATTCGACCTCCAGCGTGTAGCGGGTCTTGCGCGCCACGCGCCGCACGCGGTGGTCGGCCGTCAGACGCAGGGCGTGGCCTTCGCGCGTGCGCAACGCCAGCACGGGCTTGTGCCCCGTCTTGAAGAAACCTTCGCTCTCGACGCGAAAGGCCTTGCCATCCACCACGGCGCTGAAATGCCGGCCGACCAGGCCGGCCACCTGCGCGGGGCCATCTGCCGTCATGATCCAGGTGTCGGCCGTCACGCAGGGATTCGTGGCCTCGATCGCCTCGCAATAGCGCAGGTTGTTGTCCTCGTTGATGTGGTCCAGGAACAGGATGCCAGGTTCGGCAAAGTCGTAGGTTGAGCGCATCACGGTGTCCCACAGTGCGCGCGCGGCGATCGTCTGGTAGACCCAGAGGCCGTCGGCACGCTGGAAGGCGCCCTGCGCGATCAGCGCGGCGCCGGGTTTGGCTTTGTGTACCAGCTGCCAGGGCTGGTCGTCGTTCAGCGCCTGCATGAAGGCGTTGGGCACCGCCACCGAGACATTGAAGTTGTTCCAGCGGCCCGGCGTGCGTTTGGCGGTGATGAATTCCTGCACATCCGGGTGGTTGATGCGCAGCACGCCCATCTGCGCGCCGCGCCGCGCGCCGGCACTTTCCACCGTGGAGCAGGACTGGTCGAACACGTTGATGTAGCTGCAGGGCCCTGAGGCGATGGAGGCCGTGCCCTTGACCTCGGCGCCGCGCGGCCGGATGCGCGAGAAGTCATAACCCACGCCGCCGCCGCGCCGCATGGTCTCCGCCGCCTCGCGCAGGGCCTCGTAAATGCCGGGGTAGCCGCCCTCATCCATACCCTGGATGCAATCGCCCACCGGCTGCACAAAGCAATTGATCAGGGTGGCCTGGATCGCGGTGCCCGCCGCGCTCATAATTCGGCCGGCGCCGATGGCGCCTACATGCAGGTTCTCCAGGAACAGCGCCTCGTGCCTGGCGCGTTCCGCCTCGGGCTCGACCGAGGCCAGGGCCCGCGCCACGCGCTGGTACAGGTCGTCCAGCCCGTTTTCGCCGGGCTTGAGGTATTTCTCCTTCAGCACGTCCTGGCTGATGGGCTGGGTGGCCGTCACGTCTTGCGGCCGGCCAAAGTGGTCGCGCTTCATGTCACACGCTCCTCAGGAAAGGCCGCGGGGCGAATGCCGCCCGGCAGCCGTTGCACCCATTCTTGCACCGGACGGATCGGACTGCCAAATGGCAAGCCGCTCTCGGGAAGGCTTAGGCTCGCTTGGTGCGCGAAGGCGCAGCGCACTGCTCGCAGACCATGCCCGCCAGCCGGTGCAGGGCTTGCCAGCCGCTGGCGGGCCAGTCGGGCTGCTTCAGGCCCTTGACGATGCCGTCCACTTTGTGCGCCGAATGCAGCAGATTGGCCAGTGTGCTGTCGCTGATTTGCGGCAGCACGCGCTCAAAGAGTTTTTCCTTCACGCCCCAGACGCGGTTTTCGCGCAGCGCCATGGGCATGGGACGGCCGGCATTGAGGGCGTCTTTCACGCGCTTCAGGTTGCGAATGTCTTCGGCCAGCGCCCAGTGCACCAGCACTTCGGACTCACCCTCGGCCTGCAGGCCGTCTATCATGCGCGCCACGCGCACCGCCTGGCCGGCCAGCACGGCTTCGGACAGCTTGAATACGTCGTAACGCGCCACGTTGAGCACGGCGTTTTCAACCTGGTCAAAACTCAACACCCCATCGCCGCCTTCTTGCGCCGGATGGAGCAGCCCCAGCTTCTGGATTTCCTGGTGCGCGGCCAGCAGGTTGCCCTCGACCCGGTCGGCAAAAAACTGCAGGGTACGCTGGCCCTCCTCACCCGCCGCCACGCGCTGGCCCTGCTGCTGCAGGCGCTGGGCAATCCACTGCGGCAGGTTGCGGCGGTCAATCGGGTCGAATTTGACGGTGACGCCAAAGCTGTCGAGCGCGCCGAACCAGGCGCCCTTGGTCGTCATGCCGTCCAGCTTGGGCAGGATCACCAGCGTCAGCGTGGAATCGTCGCCCTGGGCACGCTCGGCAATCTGTTGCAGCGCCTGCGAGCCGTCTTTGCCGGGCTTGCCGCTGGGGATGCGGATTTCCACAATCTGCTTGTCGGCAAACAGGCTTAAGGAGCCGCCGCTGGCCAACACCTCGCTCCAGTCAAAATGCGCGCCGGCCACGCTGTGCACGGTGCGCTCGGTATAGCCCTGAGCCCGCGCCGCCGCACGCAGGGCGTCGGCAAACTCCTGCACCAGCAGGGGCTCGTCGCCATGCAGGGTGTAGAGGCTTTTGAGCCCGCGCTTGAGGTGCTCGGACAGTTGGGCTGGGGCCAGGTTCATGCTTGAAGTTTAGCGCCGGGCCCGTTCCATTTTTAATTCACTGCGAGATTAGGCGCACGCCCGCAGACAGTGCTACAGCACGGCAAGGGGGTGCAACGACATATCGCAGTGAATTAGAAATGGAACTACAGCTTGCTGGTGGACAGCAGCAGGCTGGTCTCGGTGTTGGCAATGCCGTCCAGCAGGCGGATGCGGCCCAGCACGCGGTCAAAGGCCTCCAGGCTGTCGGCACGCAGCTCGGCCACGATGTCCCAGCGGCCGTTGGTGGTGTGCAGGGCGCTCACGGCCGGGTCGCCGCGCAACGCGCTCAGCACAGGGCCAATGCGGTTGCCCTCTACGGCCACCGTCATCAAGGCCCGAATCTGGTGGGCTTCGGCCTGTGGCCGCAGGCGGGCGGTGTAGCCCACGATGGTGCCGTCGGCTTCGAGCTTGCTCAACCGGTTTTGCACCGTGCCGCGCGACACGCGCAAGACCTTGGCCAGCGAGGCCACCGAGGCCCGGGCGTTGTCGCGCAGCAAAGAGATCAGTTGGCGGTCTGTGTCGTCCATGACGTGATTTTAATGACTAAACGCCAATAAAGCCTGACGTTTTGCGCAATTTAATTGATTAAACAGTCAACTTGTTGGCTATTTTTTAGCGCAGCGGCTCAGCACAATAGTTTGCAGACTGATGGCATAGCGCCGTCCACTACCTATCCAGCGTTAACGGTCAAGCATCGGGAGTCACATCATGGTTGAGTACATTGGCATAGCAGGCATACAACGCATCGTCGGGCGCCTGGGGCCGGCGGCTTTCATGGAAGGCTTGGCGGCGGAAATCGAGGCCGACTACCGGCGCTGGGGCGACTTCGACAAGTCGGCGCGCCACGCGATTCATTCGCCGGTCGGCGTGATCGAGCTGATGCCGACCAGCGACGGCCAGATGTACTCGTTCAAGTACGTCAACGGCCACCCGAAAAATACCGCGCTGGGCCTGCTCACGGTGACGGCCTTTGGCGTGCTGGCCGATGTGGAAACCGGCTACCCGCTGCTGCTGTCCGAGCTGACCGTGACCACCGCCCTGCGCACCGCCGCCATGTCGGCGCTGGCCGCGAAATGGCTGGCCAGGCCGGATAGCCGCGCCATGGCCCTGATTGGCAACGGCGCGCAAAGCGAATTCCAGGCCGTTGCGTTTCAGCACATGCTGGGCATCCGCGAATTCAGGCTGTACGACGTCGACAGCCAGGCCACGGAAAAGCTGGCACGCAACCTCGAGGCGCTCGGCTTGCCGGACCTGCGGGTCTTGCTCTGCCGCTCGGCGGCCGAAGCCGTGCAGGGCGCCGACATCGTGACCACCGTCACGGCCGACAAGCGCAACGCCATCATCCTGACACCCGAGATGATTGCACCCGGCATGCACATCAACGCCGTGGGCGGCGACTGCCCCGGCAAGACCGAGCTGCACGCCGACATCCTGCGCCGCGCCGATGCACGCGTGATCGTGGAATACGAGCCGCAGTCGCGCATCGAAGGCGAGATCCAGCAGCTGCCCGCCGACTTTGCCGTGACGGAATTTGCCCAGGTGCTCAGCGGCGCGGCCCCAGGCCGCACCTCGCCGGCCGAGGTGACGATTTTTGATTCCGTGGGTTTTGCGCTGGAAGACTATTCGGCCCTGCGTTATTTGCACAAGCTCCAGCAGGAAGACGCCCAAGGCCAGCAGCACATCGACCTGATTCCCGACCTTGACAACCCCAAAAACCTCTTTGACCTGTTGGCCCGTGCACAGGCCAGCCCGACCCGGCAAAATGCCGCGATGTCCGCCCAACTTGAAATGACCCCATGATGAAAACCCCGCTTGACCTTGCTGTAGACCTGATAGGCGCGCCCACGGACATTGGCGCGGGCAGCCGTGGTGCCTCCATGGGGCCTGAAGCGCTGCGGGTGGCGGGTATTCAGGAAGCGCTGCAAGGCCGCGGCCTCCAGGTTTGTGATCTGGGCAACCTGACGGGGCCTGCCAACCCCTGGCTGGCCCCGGTCAA
>DASXRN010000016.1:0-5973 GCA_036506595.1 Polaromonas sp.
AGACATATTCGAGCAGCGTGGCGAAATTGGCGATCTCTGCCGTGTCACCCATGGGCCCGCGGTAGGCATTGACGTTTTGCCCCAGCAGCGTCACTTCTTTCACACCCTGGTCGGCCAGGCCGGCTACTTCGACCAGCACGTCGTCAAAAGGCCGCGAGACCTCTTCGCCGCGCGTGTAAGGAACCACGCAGTAGCTGCAGTACTTGGAACAGCCTTCCATGATGCTGACAAAGGCGCTGGCGCCCTCGACACGGGCCGGCGGCAGGTGGTCGAACTTTTCGATTTCGGGAAAGCTGATGTCGACCTGTGGCTTGCCAAGGCGAGCACGTTTGGCCAGCAGATCTGGCAGGCGGTGCAGGGTTTGCGGGCCAAACACCACATCCACATAGGGCGCGCGCTGGATGATGGCCGCGCCTTCCTGGCTGGCCACGCAGCCGCCCACGCCAATCAGCACGCCTTTTTCCTTCAGGTGCTTGACGCGGCCGAGGTCGCTGAACACTTTTTCCTGCGCCTTTTCGCGCACCGAGCAGGTGTTGAACAGGATCAGGTCGGCCGCTTCCATGTCTTGCGTGGGCTCGTAGCCCTGGGCAGCGTGCAGCACGTCAGACATCTTGTCCGAGTCGTACTCGTTCATCTGGCAGCCGAAGGTTTTGATAAAGACTTTTTTGCTCATGATGTGCTACTAAATTGATAGCTTCTTGCGCCCGTTATGCATGGGCGAATGGCCTGTTTTGCTTAAGAAAACAGGATTTACTGCTTGAAGCCGGGCAGCTGGTCGTAGGGGGTCTTGCCGTCGTCTTGCGGCGCGGCGCTGGCTTCAGAGCCAAAACTGAAATTGCGCGTTTGCAGGCCTGCGCGCTTTTCCCTGGCTTCTTCGCTGTTGAGTATCCAGACCTCGTGCACCTGGCCGAGGTTGTCGCGCAGGTAGTTCACCAGCAGTTGCTGGTTCAGCAGCGCACCTGACTGCGTCAGATGGTTGTTGGCGTCACGGATGCGCGCGCCGGGCGAGAGCCGCTCGGGCTTGCCGTTCATGGAAATCTCGGGCGGCATGAGCACCACCATTTCACCGCGCAGGGCCGCCTTGGGAAATTCCCTGAGCGTGGGTTTGGCATCGTCGGTCTGGGCCAAGGCCGACGGGCTGACAAAGCTGGCAGCGGCGGCCAGCAGCATCAAGCTTGCCGTCAAGACGGCCATCAGGTGGGGTGTGCAGCGGTTCATGGTATGTGTCCAGAGGCTGTGAAGTAAAAAAGCTCAAGCACGATGCTAAAGCAACAAAGCCTCAGAGGAAAACACCGCTGAGGCCTTGGGAATATCGGTGGTGGTGATAGGTGGATTTGAACCACCGACATCAGCATTATGAATGCTGCGCTCTAACCAACTGAGCTATATCACCCCGCGAGCAGCATTATAGCGACCATTTCAGCAATTCTTGAACACGGGCTGGCGCTTGTTCACAAAAGCGTCCATGCCTTCTTTCTGGTCCTGGGTCGCAAACAGGGCATGAAACAGCCGGCGCTCGAACATCACGCCATCGCTGAGGCCGCTTTCAAACGCCCGGTTGACGGCTTCCTTGGCCGCCATGACGCTGGGCCGGCCGAGGCTGGCAATTACCAGGGCCGCGCCCAGCGCTTCGTCCATGAGTTTGTCCAGAGCCACCACGCGGCTCACCAGGCCTGCACGCTCGGCCTCGGTGGCATCCATCATGCGGCCGGTCAGCGCCATGTCCATGGCCTTGGCCTTGCCGACGGCGCGCGGCAGGCGCTGTGTGCCGCCCGCGCCGGGGATGATGCCCAGCTTGATCTCGGGCTGGCCAAATCTGGCGTTGTCGGCGGCGATGATGAAGTCGCACATCATGGCCAGTTCGCAGCCGCCGCCCAGCGCAAAACCGCTGACGGCCGCAATCACCGGCTTGCGGATGCTGCGGATCTGCTCCCAGTTGCGGCCTATGTAGTCCTGGTTGTAGACATCGGCAAAGCTGTACTGCGCCATGGCGCCAATGTCGGCGCCGGCCGCAAAGGCCTTTTCGCTGCCGGTCAGGATGATGCAGCCCACGCTGGCATCTAGATCAAACGCCTTGAGCGCCGCACCCAGCTCGTCCATCAGCTGGTCGTTGAGCGCATTGAGCTGTTTGGGCCGGTTCAAGGTCACGATGCCCACCTTGCGCGAGTCGGGGCCCTGGGTCGAGGTGACAATCATTTCGTAGCTCATGGAAGGTCCTTTCGATGGTGTTGATGGGGATGAATGAAGGATTCAGATGACTCAGGTTGCGGGCGACAGCCACTGGTTGACCCGTGCCGCATCCTGCACCGCCAGGCGCCAGGTGGTCAGTGCAGGCGGCAAGGCCAGCTCCAGCCGCAGCAGGCGTTTGTCGCGCGCCACCAGGGCGATGACTTTTTTGGCCGTGCCTGCGTACAGCAACAGGTCGTCGAGCCGGCTCATGCGCCAGCCGCCGTCCGCCTGGCCCGCCGGCCTGGGCTTTGCGCCGCCCGCGGGCTCCAGCCCCAACCATTCATCGCCGGGCGCAAAACCCGCTTGCTCGGCCGCGCCGCCACGCAGCACGGTCTTGATCTGCAGGCCCTGGTTTTCGCCGTCGTTGACACGCAGGCCCAGCCGCTGCGCCAGTTGCGCGGGCTCTTGCAGCACGGACACGCCGTGTTGCTGCAGCAGGGCCTCCAGCGGCAGCTCTTCCCGGCCGTGCACCCAGCGCGCCAGCTCGGGCGCAAACGAGCGCTGGCCCAGCGCCTGCAGCACCTCCGCAAAATCAGCCTCGCGCATGGGGCCGGCCTTGCAGCGCTGCCACAGTGCGCGCATCACGTCGTCCAGCGTCGCGCCGTGGCCGGCGCTGCCTTCATTGTCTCCACTGCTTTCGCTACCTTCGCTGCGCAGGGTCAGGTCAAAACACAGGGCCACCAGCGCGCCCTTGGTGTAGTAGCTGATCGTGGCATTGGGCGTGTTTTCATCCTGCCGGTAGTACTTCACCCAGGCGTCAAAACTGGCCTGGGCCACCGACTGCACCAGCCGTCCCGGGGCTTGCAGGACCTGGTTGATGGTTTTGTTGAGCAGCTTCAGGTAGGCCGCGTTGTCCAGCAAGCCGGCGCGGCGCAGCAAGAGGTCGTCGTAATAGCTGGTGAAACCCTCAAAAAACCACAGCAGCTCGGTGTAGTTCTCGTGGCCGTACTGGTAGCTTGCAAGCTCGGCGGGGCGCAGGCGCTTGACGTTCCAGGTGTGGAAATACTCATGGCTGATGAGGCCGCGCAGCGTGGTGTAGCCTTCGGGCGCCTTGGCCTCGCCCAGCCGAGGCAGGTCTTTTCGGGTGCAGATCAGTGCGGTCGAGTTGCGATGCTCCAGCCCGCCATAGCCATCGTCCACCGCGTTCAGCATGAACAGGTAATTCTTGTACGGGGGCTTTTTGCTGCTATGCCAGAAGCGGATGGCCGTCTCGCAAATTTTCTGGGTGTCGGCCAGCAGGCGCGCGCCGTCGAAGCTGGCGGTGGCACCGGCCACCACAAAGCGGTGCGGCACACCGCAGGCCTTGAAGCTGCCACTCCAGAACGGGCCCATTTCCACCGGGCAGTCCACCAGCTCGTCGTAATCGGCCGCTATATAGCGGCCAAAGCCCTGCTTGTTGATTTTTTGCGGGGCCAGGCCGGTGGCCACCGACCAGCCGGCAAGCAGCCTGGAGCCCGGCAGCTCCAGCACATGCGGCGCTTTCTCCTGCCCATGCACCTTGAGGCACAGGCTGGTGCCGTTGAAAAAGGCGCGCTGGGCATCCAGCCAGGCGGTGCGCACCGAGTTGTCATGGGCATAGACCTCGTAGCTCAGCACCAGCGGCTTGGCGGCAGCGCACTGGATTTGCCAGCTGCATTTGTCGAGCTGCTCTACCGCCAGCGCTGTGCGGCCACCCTGGCGCGCCTGCAGGTTTTGCAGGTTTTTGGAAAACTCCCGCACCAGGTAGCTGCCCGGTATCCACACCGGCAAGGAGACACGCTGCAGCGCCGCAGGCTGCGCAATCGTGAGGGTGACGCGAAACAGATGGGCATGCAGCTCGCCTGTCTCGATGCGGTAATGAAGGGGGGCGGGGGTGTTTTTGTTTGGGACTGGCATCGTGGACAAAGAATACCCCAGCTTGTGTGCAACAGCCGGCCCTGGCCTGACCGACTGAAGCCTTGGCTGTCTCTTTGGCGAGTGCCCTGGAGTTGCTATAAAAAGAGGAGCTGCTGACGCCCGTCCCGTATGGGCGGGAGGGCTTTGTCTCGAAGATTCAGATACGAAGTGCAACATTGGGTAGTGTAATCGGCTGCTTCTCGACCTGCTGGGTACGGTGTGGTGACGCCGGTCAGCGCCTCGCGGTAGCCCGGGAACCGCGTGGCCTGCGTCACAAATTGCCAGCGCCGTTCAGAGCGCGGCCCGCTTGCGTGGACTCAAAAATTCTGGTGAATATTTCCATTTATCACGAATGTATTTGACTCGGGGCGCGGTTGCTGGCGAAATCGCGGCCAAATGCACGCGGTGATCGGCGCATCACCGACCGGGAAATTGCCCGGTTGCAAATGAAAGAATTAAAAAAGCGGGAGAAAATCCAATGCACGCGCCGCCCATTCGAAACCTGAAACCCGAATATGTAACAGCGTTCGCGCGTCGCGTCAGGCCATGATGCGTATATCACTGCCGCGCAGCGGTTTAGCCTTTGCACTCGGCAGCAGCGCGGTTACCCACCTGTTGCTGCTTGTCCCCACTCTTATCACCCTGCAAATTTACGACCGGGTTTTAGCCAACCGCAGGCTGGAAACCCTGGCCATGTTGATGGTGTGTGCCGCGCTATCGCTGCTCGCCTGGTGGGTGGTCGAGACGGGCCGCTCGCGCTGGTTTTCAGCCCAAAGCGCCGAGCTTGAGCACGACCTAAGCGAGCGCGCGAGCGGCCAGGTACTGCAAATGCAACTGCAGCGGGCCAGCGGCAGCGCCCAGCAGGCCTGGCAAGACATCGGCACCCTGCGCGGCTTTGTAGCCAGTCCCATGGCCGTAGCGCTCATTGACTTGCCGTGGTGCGTGGTGTACCTGCTGGTCATTACCGCCTTCCATCCGCTGCTTGGCGCTGTGGTGCTGCTGGGAATCGCCGTGCTGGCAGGGCTGGCCTGGTTGACTGAACGACGCTTACGCGATGTGGTGAGCCGGGCAGAGCAAGCCCATATGCAGGCCCAGAACTTAAGCCAGGAAATTACCCAGTTCGCCGAAGTTTTACATGCCCACGGGCAACAGGCCCAGGTAAACAGTGCGCAGACAGCTATCAAAAGCATAGCGTCAACCGCCCGCCTGGCTGCCGACCTGCCCGCCCATGGCCTTAAAACCTGGGGCAAACTGGCCCGGCAAGCGTTGCAGCTAGCCATGCTGGCCACCGGTGCGTGGCTGGTCATTAACAACCAAGCCACCGGCGGCGTCATGATTGCCGGCAGCATCTTGCTTGGCAAAGCCTTGGGGCCGCTGGAAGTGCTCATCGGCAGCTGGAAGCAATTGCTGGAAACCCGCAAGGCATACGCCCGCTTGCAGCAAGTTTTGCACCCTCGCGCACTGGCCGCGTTGCAGCAACCCGAAACACAACTGCCCGCCCCACAAGGCGCGCTGGGCGTGCAGCAACTCGCCATCAAAGCCCCGCAAAGCGATGCCATGCTGCTGCACAACATTAGCTTTGCTTTGCCCGCAGGCGCCACTCTGGCCGTGCTGGGTGCCAGCGGCAGCGGCAAAAGCACGCTGGCCCGCGCCTTGGTGGGCGCCATTGCCCCACAGCGCGGCGGCATCACCCTGGACGGCGCAGCCCTGCACCAGTACCACGGCAGCACACGCGGCTCCGCCACGGGCTACCTGCCGCAAGACGTGCAGTTGCACAGCGGCAGCATTGCCCACAACATAGCCCGCCTATGGCAGCCCACGGAACCGCTCACTACGGCGCAAAGCGAAGCCGTCATAGCCGCCGCCAAC
>DASXRN010000017.1:0-3895 GCA_036506595.1 Polaromonas sp.
TCCAGCAGCGCGGGCGGCATCGGGGAAGCTCCATGCACGATGCGCTGCAGGCTGCGCAGGCGCGTCGGTTCAAATGCCGGATGGTCCAACAGCATCTGCAGCATGCTGGGCACCAGGACCACGTCATTGACGCCATGCTGCTCGATGGCGTTCAGCACCGTGTCGGCGCGAAACACCGGCTCGATCACGCTGGTGGCGCCAATGACGATCTGCGACACCAGCCGCCCCAGCCCCGCCACATGGAACAGCGGCGCGACCAGCAGCGAAATGCCCTCCGGCGGCATGGACAGCTCGGCCAGCCGCGCCACGGCGGCCGACCACAGGTTGGCGTGCGAGAGCATCACCCCCTTGGGGAAGCCGGTGGTGCCACCGGTGTAGAGGATGGCAGCGAGCTCATCGCCCTGGCGCCCGGCGTCCGGCATGGGGGCCGCGGCCTGCAGCAGGGCTTCATACGACAGCATGCCCTCGGGCGTGGCAGCGTCGCCGGCGTGGACCACAGTCCGCACCACCGTGGCCTGCTGGCGGATGGCCGGCACCTGCGCGGCAAAAGCATCATCCACCAGCAGCACGGCGCTTTCGCAGTCGTTCAGCGAATAGGCGATCTCGGCTGCGCTCCAGCGCGTGTTGACCGGATTGACCACGACCCCCGCCCACCACGCGGCCAGAAAAAATTCGGCATAGCGGTCGGAGTTGTGCGCCAGCATGGCGACACGGTCGCCCGGCTGCACGCCCAGCGTGCGCAAGGCACTGGCCAGGCGGGCCACGCGGTCACCCAAAGTGCGGAAACTGTGGTGCCGCCCGGCAAAAATCGTCGCCCTGCGCTCAGGGCATTGCTGCAGGGCCCGGTGCAGGCCTTGGGTCAGATACATCGGCTTGTCTCCTGGAGTTACAGGCAACAAGCGTACGAAGCTCCCCCGGCCGTCACAATGGCCGCCGCGTGCAAAATAGATTGGCAGAAACGATCAGGATGCGGCCGACGACAGATGGGTTTGCCGGTACACGCCCGGTGACAGCCCGGTCCAGCCCTTGAAGGCACGGTGGAAGGTGCTGGCCTCGGAAAACCCGAGCCGGTTCGCAATGTCGAGCAGCGTGAGTTCGGGCTGGCCGAGGTATTCGATGGCCACGTCGCGCCGCAGGTCGTCCTTGATCGCCTGGTACCCCTGCCCTTCGTCGCGCAGGCGCCGGCGCAGGGTCTGCGGCGTCATGGCAAGCGACTGACTGACGGCCTCCAGTGACGGAAGCTCTCCAGACAGGTGCCGGCGCAACAAACGGCGGATGCGCTCGGTAAGACTGGTCTGGTCGCGGTATTTGACCAGCAGGCTGGTAGGTACCTGCTGGAGGAACTCCTGCAGGCTCTGGCTGTTCTGCACCAGCGGCAGGTCCAGCCAGCGCGCATCGAAACGGAAACCGACCCAGGGGTACTCGTAGCGCACCGAAGCCTGAAAGAGCCGCCCGGCATCGCTGCTGCAGCCGACGTCGACCGGACGGTACATCACCTCCAGCGCAGGGATGCGCCGGGCCACCAGCCAGGAGGCCAGCCCATAGGTGAAGAAACAGAAGGTGCGATCGGCGTAGCCCAGTTTCGGATCCCGCTCGCCACGCGAGACCAGCCGCACCGAGGCCATGCCCTGCTCCACCACCAGACGCGGTACAAAGTCGTGCAGCAGCAGGTGGTAAAAGCGGAAACCGGTGCGCAGCGCCTCGCCGAGCGTGCGGCAATGAATCAGCAGACGGCACACCTGCACAAAGCTGCCCAGCCTGAGCGGCTGGCTGCACAGTCCCCAGAGCTCATCGCGGGTGACACGGCTCAGAATCCGGATCAGCGCCGCGTACTGAGCCTGCGTGACCCGCGACAGTGGTGAATCGAGCAACGCCGGGGCAATGCCGGCGCGCCGCAGGATGGGCGCCACATCCATGCCGCGTTCGCGTACCCCCTGCAGGATCTGGACAACCTGCAGAATGGCAATCGTATGGTGGGTCACCGTTACCGACATCAGTCGAGTTTAATGCCCAGTTCCTGCACAAAGCGTTTTTCGCGCGCGGTCTGCTCGATGGCGTACTTGCTGTACTCCTCGCTGCCCATATAGAGATGCACCTGGTCGTTCTGCTCCAACGCGCGGTTGTAGGCCGGATCGGCCATGGCCTTGCGAAACGCATCGTGCAGGACCTTGACCACCTTCGGGTCCATGCCCTTGGGGCCGGCCAGGCCGATGGGCGAGTTGACCACGATGTCGTGCCCCAATTCCCTGAGCGTGGGAACCTGCGGCCAGCGTTTCAGGCGGTTATCACCCAGCGTGGCCAGCACGCGGGCCTTGCCCGATTCGGCCTGACTGCCCCAGCCGGGATCGGAAATCACCATCAGATGTCCGCCCAACAGGGCCGCCGTTTCCTCAGCCATGCCCTTGTAGGGAATGAAATTGAACTCTACGCCCGCTGACTTGGCCAGCCGCTCCATGGCAATGTGACCGCCACTGCCTTTGCCCGTGGAGCCGTAGCTGACCGCACCCGGACTCGCTTTCGCGTGGGCCAGCAACTCCTGCAGGTTTTTCCACGGCGCGTCCTGGCGCACCACGATGCCGTTGGTGTAGCCGGTCAGGCAGATCAGGTAGGTGAAATCGGTAGTGGGATCAAAGCTGACCTTCATGAGGTGCGGCAACCTGAACAGCGTGGCCGCCACCAACGAGACGGTATAGCCGTCCGGAGCCGCCGATTGCGCCATGCTGGCCGGCCCCAAGGTGCCGCCCACGCCGGGACGGTTGACGATGACGATGGGCTGACCCAGTTCCCTGGACGCAGCCGCCGCCAGAGCGCGGATCTGCACGTCGGTCGCGCCACCCGGAGGAAACGGCAGGATCAGTGTGATGGGTTTCGAGGGAAAGGTGTCCGCCCTCGCCGCCTGCGGCCACACGACAGCCATGCAAACAAGTAACAGTGCTGGCCACAGCCACCGCACCAGCCCCCTTGCGGGGTTCCATCGATCTCGCCATCGTTCGGTCATTGTGTACTCCACTTGTTGCAAAAATCACCCGCCGACCATGTACCGGAAAAAAACTGTCTCAACCCGCCGCGCCCTGGTGCCGCAGCGCCTGTACCTCCTCCAGGCTGTAACCGGCCCGTTGGAGCACCTCGTTGGTGTGCTCGCCCTGCAGGGGCGCCGCGTGCCGCACGGCAAACTCGAAGCCGGTCATCTTCACCGGGCATGCCAGCTGCCGGGCGCCGGGCGCACCGCCTGCACCCGGGCTGGCCGTCATGGGCAGGACCATGCCACGCGCCACGAAGTGCTCGTTGGTCAGCGCCTCTTCCAGCTTCAACATGGGCGTCACGCAACAGTCGGTAGCGTGCAAAGTCCTGGTCCACCAGGCGAGGCCATGGGCACGGATCAGCGCCGTGAGTTCGGCCCGGACCCAGTCAGCCTGGGCGGGTTCGATGGGATGATGAAAGGGCTTGAGATCGTCGCGCCCAATGACGTCGCAAAAGGCATCCCAAAATTTCTTTTCCAGCGCGGCCACCGCCAGATGGCGGCCGTCGGCTGTTTCGTACACCGCATAGCACGGTAGTGAACCGGTCAGCTTGCTGGCGCCGACGGGCTGGGTCCGGCCCTGCGTGTTCACCGCCGCCAGCGGAATCACCGCGTGCGCCAGCAGACCGTCGGCGATAGCGATGTCCACATGACGTCCGAGGCCGCTGCGAGACACATCAAATAACGCCGCCAGTATGCCCATGACGGCCGTGAGCGAACCCCCAAGCAGGTCCGCCACCGGCACATTGGACAGCGCCGGCGCCTGGCCAGGCGCACCGATCTGGTCGGCCACACCGGCCCAGCCGCTGTAGTTCATGTCGTGCCCCGGCGCGGCCTTGTAGGGTCCGGTCTGGCCATAGCCGCTCAGGCTGCAGT
>DASXRN010000018.1:0-4263 GCA_036506595.1 Polaromonas sp.
CCTGCTGGACGAATGGGTCGCCCCGGTCGACCGGTTCACGCCCGAGGACCCGCGCGCTGAACTGGCCAGGCGCTACTTCGTCAGCCGCGGCCCCGCCACCTGGAAAGACTATTTGTGGTGGTCGGGTCTGGCAGCGGCGGACGCCAGAGCTGGTTTTGAAACCATCAAACCCGGCCTGGTACAGACCAGCGTTGCTGGCAAGGATTACTGGATGGCAGCCGGGCTCACCGACACTGAAATGGCAGCGAATGCGGCCGCCCCGCGCGCCGCCTACGCGCTGCCCGGCTTCGACGAGTACCTGCTGGGCTACCAGGACCGCAGCGTGGTGCTTGACGCACAACATGCGGTCAAAGTCTGCCCCGGCGGCAATGGCATGTTTGCCTCGACCATCATCGTCAATGGCCGCGTCGCTGGCGTGTGGAGCCGCACCAACCGGAAAGACCTCATCACCCTCTCGCCGCAGCCCTTCGCCGCCTTGGGCACAATGCAAAAACGCCTGTTTGCCCAGGCGGTGCAACGCTACAGTGCATTTCTGGGCAAAACCGTCGAAATCCGCTGAATCCTGTCCTTGGCCCGTAGCCACCAGCGCATGGACAGCCCTATTGGCAGATATCCTTTTGCCATCATTCAATCGACCCACCTGAACAGGCACACCATGACCATTTCACGCCGAAAGGCTAACCCCAACGCTATTAAATAAGGAGCTGCTTGCGCCCATGTTTATTGGGCCAACAGCTTGTTTCATTCAACATTTTGGTGGACAACAGATGAAAGTTTGCATTTACGGCGCGGGCGCCATTGGTGGCTGGATAGGCAGCGGGCTGGCCCGTGCCGGTTGCCGCGTCAGCGTGGTCGCGCGCGGCGCCACGCTGGATGCCTTGCAGCTGCACGGCCTGCGGCTCAATCTTGGGGACCGCGTCACCTCGCAGCCCGTCGCCTCCAGCGCCGCGCCGGCGGAGCTGGGCGTGCAGGACCTGGTGGTGCTGGCCGTCAAAGCGCCGTCGCTGGCCGAAGTCGTGCGCCAGATCGCGCCGCTGATCGGGCCCAACACCACGGTGCTGACCGCCATGAACGGCGTGCCCTGGTGGTTTTTGCAAGGCTTTGGCGGTGCGCTGGCGGGCACGCGCCTGGTCTCGGTAGACCCCAGCGGCGAGCTGGCCCGGGCGATTCCTGCGTCGCACATCATTGGCTGCGTGGTGCATGCCAGCTGCTCACTGGACGAGCCGGGGCAGGTGCACCATCACTTTGGCAACAAACTCATCATCGGCGAGCCTTCGGGCGAAAGAACCGACCGCGTGCTGCAACTCGCCGCGCTGCTGGAGAAAGCCGGCTTCGAAGCCCCGGTGTCCGGGCAGATCCAGAAAGACATCTGGTTCAAGCTCTGGGGCAACATGACCGTCAACCCGATCAGCGCGCTGACCGGCGCCACCACCGACCTGATCCTGGACGACGAGCTGGTGCGCGGCTTCATCTCCAGCGTGATGCTGGAAGCCAGGGAAATCGGCGCGCGCATGGGCATAAATATTGACCAGCAACCCGAAGACCGCCACGCCGTCACGCGCAAGCTGGGCGCCTTCAAGACCTCGATGCTGCAGGACGTGGAAGCCGGCAAGGCGGTCGAACTCGATGCGCTGGTGGCCGCCGTCAAAGAGCTGGGTGGGCTGACGCAGGTGCCGACGCCTTTTACCGATGCGCTGCTGGGGCTGGCGCGGCTGCAGGCGCGGGTGCGCGGCTTGTACTGACATGGCCCCGCGCTTGCCAGACTCCCGCTCGTTCTGAGCGCCTGTTCACGATCTACAGGGGGCCGCGCAAGGTGCCCTCGCGCCTTGGAGCGGCACGGTGTTCCACATCAACCACGGTGCGCCGATCGAGGCGCTGGCCTAAGAGCCTGTTCACGATTTATTTGGGGTCGCGTTGGGACGCAATCGGGATGAGTTGGCGGCCAACACCACGCCGCATGGGCATATGCCCATGCAAGGGGTTTGGCTGTCAAATCGCCCGATTTCGCCCCAACCCGAAGGGCAGGTGCCTTTTCGGGCGGTCTGCGGCGTTGCATTGCTTGCCAATAGCCGGGCTATTGGCGGTGCACTGCGCCTTGCAGCCCATCCCGAAAAGACACCTGCGCGACCCCAAATAAATCGTGAACAGGCTCTAAGCCGGCCCTCAATGCGACACGGACTTTGAAAAGACGTTGAGCACCAGCACGCCCGCCACGATCAGCGCCATGCCGACGATGGCGGGTGCGTCGAGCGACTGCCCGAACAGCAGCCAGCCGATCAGCGCGATCAGGGCCACGCCGGCACCCGACCAGATCGCATACACCACCCCGACGGGGAGCGTGCGCAGGGTGATCGACAGGCAGTAAAACGCCACCCCGTAGCCGAACACCACCAGCAGCGAAGGCCCCAGCCGCGTGAATCCGTCCGAGGCCTTGAGCGCCGAGGTGGCGATGACCTCGGCAATGATGGCGAGGGAAAGAACAGCCCATAGCATTGAATACTCCTTGATCGGCGCCGATTCGCTGAAGTCAAACCGGCATGTGCTTCACTCGGCCACCACCACCGGCACACGTTGCGCCAGCGCACACATCAGCTCATAACCCACCGTGCCCGCCGCCTGGGCCACCTCGTCGATGGGAAGCACGGGGCCATTCGAAGCATTGCCCCACAAAGTCACTTCGCTGCCCATGCCGGCCTCGGGCACCGGCGTCAGGTCTACCGTGATCATGTCCATGCTGACGCGGCCGACCATGCGGGTACGCACGCCGCCCACCAGCACCGGCGTGCCGGTCGTGCAGTGGCGCGGGTAGCCGTCGGCATAACCGCAGGCGACGACGCCTATGCGCAGCGGCCCCTCGGCAATGAAGCTGGAGCCATAGCCCACCGTGTCGCCAGCGACCAGGTTTTGCACGCCGATGATTCGGGAGGCCAGGCTCATGGTCGGCTGCAGGCCCCAGTAGGCGGCACTGTGCTCGGGAAAGTCGGGGGCGCTGCCGTACACCACGATGCCGGGCCGTACCCAGTCGGAGCGAGCCGCCAGCACATCGCCATGGCGCAGCAGACCCGCGCTGTTGCTCAGGGTCCGCTCGCCGGGCAGGTCGTGGGTGACGGCATCGAAGGCCTTGAGCTGCGCGTCTATGCCCTTGGGGCCGTCGGCGTCCGAGAAATGCGTCATCAGCGAAATCTCTTCAACCTGCGGCAGGGCGTTCAGGCGCGTCCAGGCGGCGCGGTAGCGCTCGGGCGGGAAGCCCAGGCGGTTCATGCCGGAGTTCATCTTGAGAAACACGCGGTGCGGCAGCTGGGTCTTGTGCGCCGCCAGCATGTCGATCTGCTCGTTGCAGTGGATGGCATGCCACAGGCCCAGGCGCGAGCACAGCTCCAGGTCGCGCGCCTCAAAACAGCCTTCCAGCAGCAAGATCGGCCCGCGCCAGTCGAGCGCGCGCAGGCGCTTTGCCTCGGCCAGGTCCAGCAGCGCAAAGCCGTCGGCGCCGCGCAGGCCTTCAAAGGCCCGTTCAATGCCGTGGCCGTAGGCATTGGCCTTGACGATGGCCCAGACCCGCGCGTCCGGTGCGGCGGCGCGCGCGCGCGCGAGGTTGTGGGCTAGCGCTGCGGTGTGAATGGTGGCAAGAATGGGACGTGGCATGGCAAAAAATGGTGGTGAATGGATGGAGGCGCACGGCATGGGCGGCCGCTGTTTAAAAAGCCGGTTTAAAGCATGTTGAAGGTCTTTTGCAGATTCTGACACCAGCCCCCATGCTATAAACCGGAATCGTCTGGAGACATTCACTCTTATCTTGCGGCATCAGAACAGCTGATGCATTTCATGCAGTGATCACTACAAATTAATGAAGCGCGGTTTTTACACCATCATGGCGGCCCAGTTTTTCAGCTCGCTGGCTGATAACGCACTATTTGTAGCCGCAGTGGAACTTCTTAAAACCAGTGGCGCACCGAAATGGCAACCGGCCGCGCTGGTGCCCATGTTTGCGCTGTTTTACGTGGTGTTAGCCCCTTTTGTGGGAGCTTATGCCGATGCCCGGCCCAAGGGCCAGGTCATGTTCATGAGCAACGCCATCAAGGTGGCGGGCTGCCTGATGATGCTGTTTGGCTCGCACCCGCTGCTGGCCTATGCGATTGTCGGCCTCGGCGCCGCCGCCTATTCGCCGGCCAAATACGGCATCCTGACCGAGCTGCTGCCGGCCTCGCAACTGGTCAAGGCCAATGGCTGGATTGAGGGGCTGACGATTTCCTCCATCATTCTGGG
>DASXRN010000019.1:0-18026 GCA_036506595.1 Polaromonas sp.
CCGCCGCCAAATCAGGCTCGGGCGATGTCGCAGTCAGTCGCGCAAGCATGCTGGCCACCACTTGCTCTTGCGCTGTGACGGATGACCTAGCCGTCGCCAGTGCCAGTTCCAACTGCTGCCTCATCGTGAGCAACTCATCGACCTTGGCTTGCAGCTGCTCGTTCGACGCACCGAGCTGCTTGACGGCCGCGTCCTGCTCCACCAGGTGCCGGCCCAGTTCCTCGGTGCGCCGTTGCGCAAACGCCAGTTCATCCTTCAGCGGCCGCAGTCCCCGCACCTCTTCCTGGGATTGATGCAGATCGCCCTGGGCGCGTGACAAATCGCCCAGCAAACGCGCGTTTTCCTGATGGGTCTGGACAGATTCGAGCTGCTTGGCCGAGAGGGTCTCATTCAGCGTGCGCAACTCGGCCTGCAGGTACTGGTCCTGCTCCTCGGTGATCTCACCGCGCTGAAACTTCTGGACCCACAGGACCAGCAGGGAGTGGTCGATGCTGTGCTTGGCAGCCAGTTCCTTGTAGCTGCCCTCGCCATTGAGGTAGGCGTGAACCAATTGGAGCTTCAGTGCGGTGCTGTGCCGCTTGTATGTGGCCATGGATGTTCTCCTTGACCGACAACGGTAATGTCAAATTTCACCGGCCCCACTGTCCAACCTCAGGGGTGCAGTCCACAGACAGTCTAAATTTACCTAAAATCCACGTCTTCAACTTCGATACCAAGGTAGCGGACTGTGCTTTCAAGCTTCGTATGCCCGAGCAACAGTTGAACCGCTTGTTGTCGTCGACGTCAAATTAAGCCATTGTGCTAATTTGGACTGACCTTGAGTTCATGATGTATCTGAACCGAAGGCGGTTCAGACTTATCCAGGTCAATGGGTCAAAAACCCATCAACGACAACACCTTGACTTCCGAGGGGGAAAACGGGGCGGTGGCGGCGCGCGGCAGCTGCCCAGTATAGGCAGGCCAGGGCTGCCTGGCAGCCCGGGGTTTGCTACGTTGTGATAGCTGTAACACCGCTGCACCGGCCCTCGCCGGACCTTCGCCGGCGCGTCAGCTGAACTTCAGGTTGACGTTCTTCGTGTAGGTGAATTCCAGCAGCTCGGTGAAGCATTCCTCGCGGCCGATGCCTGACTGCTTGACGCCGCCGAAGGGCGCGCCCATGAAATGCTGGCTGGCGTTGTTCAGCCAGACGTAGCCGGTGTGGATGCGGCGCGCGGCGCGGTGCGCAGTGTTCAGGTTCTGCGTCCAGATGGAGCCGGTCAGGCCGAAGTCCACGCCATTGACCTGCGGCCACAGCGCGTCCTCGTCGGACCACTTGAAGACCGACAGGATCGGCCCGAAAACCTCTTCCTGTGCCAGTCGCATGTGCGGCTGCATGCCGGCGAAGACGGTCGCCTCGTAGAAGAAGCCATCCTTCAGCGCGGCATCGTCCGGCTGCTTGCCGCCGCAAACCAGGCGGCCGCCGTCTTCCAGTCCCTTGGCGACGTAGCCCATCACCTTGTCGAGCTGCGCGCGGCTGACCAGCGAGCCCATGGTAGTCTTCGGGTCGGTCGGGATGCCGGGCTTGTGGCGCTGCGGCAAGAGTTTCGCGACCTTGTCCAGCACCTCGTCGTGGATGGATTCATGCAGGAACACGCGGCTGGTCGAGCCGCAGCTCTGGCCCGACCAGGTGAAGTTCATACCGGCGATGATGCCGTTGACGAGCTTGTCGATTTCCGCGTCCGGGTAGGCGATCAGCGCGTTCTTGCCACCGAGTTCGAGCAGCACCGGCTTGAGATTGTCGGATGCAGTCTTCATCACCGCCTTGCCGGTCGGCACACCGCCGATCAGCGTGACCTTGCGCACCAGCGGGTGGCGCGTCATCGCGTCGCCGCACTCGCGCCCGCCGCACAAAAAGTTGGCCACGCCGGGCGGGAAGATGTCACCGACCAGTTCGGCCAGCCGTAGGATGGACAGCGGCGCCTGGTCGGGCGACTTCACCACCACCGTGTTGCCGGCGGCCAGCGGTGCGGCCAGTCGGGCGGCGGCGAACATCAGCGGGTGGTTGTAGGCGACGATACGGGCGATCACGCCCAGCGGTTCCTGCATGGTGTAGTTGAAGTTGCCGTCGCCCATCGGGATGGTCTCGCCCTTGATCTCGGTGGCAAGACCGGCAAAGTAATCCAGGCAGTCGGCCGCGAAACCCGCATCCATGGCGAGCGCGGACACCGGGTTGCCGTTGTTCAGCGCATCAAGCAGCGCCAGCGGCTGTGCATGTTCGCGCAGCACGGCGGCGGCGCGGCGCAGGTACCGGCCGCGCTCGACCGGCGGCGTGGCAGCCCAGGCCGGGAAGGCGGCATGCGCGGCCTGCACGGCAGCATCGACGTCGTCGGCATCGGCAATCGGCGCCGTGGTGATGGCCTCGTTGTAGGTCGGGTTGAAGGTCTCGGCTGAGCCGCCGGCCCTGGGCGCGTGCCAGGCGCCGCCGTAGTAGAGGCCGCGTTGGGTCGGCAGGATGCCGGCGGGAATGTCTTTCGCTCGCATGGGTATCTTTCGGATGAAGGTTTCAGTCGACGCGGGTCAATCGGCGCGGGTCAGGCCGGCCGTCATCGACGGGCTGTACCCGGTCTGCACCACCGCGTCGATGACGACCGTGGCGCCGCCCTTGACCAGGGCGATGGCCTCGACCAGCACGCGCTCGAGTTCGGCCGCGTCCTCGACAGGACCGAAGCCCGTCAGGCCCTGGGCGCGGGCCATCATGGCCAGGTCGGGTTCGGGGTTGGCGATGCGCTGGCCGATCCAGCGGTTTTCCACCGGCCGGCTGCGCTGGCGCGCGACACGTTCCTGGTGCAGCTCGTCGTTGAAGAAGGAGCGGTTGTTGCAGACCACCATCAGCATCGGGATCTGCGCGTTGGCGGCGGTCCACAGCGCGTTGACGCCCATCATGTAGTCGCCGTCGCCGATGACCGCGATCGGCAGGCGGTCGGTGCCCTTGAGCGCCAGCGCCGAGCCGATGGCCATGCCGGGGCCTGAACCGATGCCACCGCCGCCGTCGTAGCCGAGGAAGTCCAGCGGATGCTCGAAGTCCCAGAGGTCACCGCTCCAGCTCAGCGGCAGCCGCATCAGGCACACCTTCTGCTCACCCACCGCGCGGCGCAGCGTGCCGGCCAGGATGGGCACGCTCATCGGGCCCGGCGCGATGACGGCGGGTGCAGGCAGCGGCGCGCGCTGCGGCGCAGATGTTGCGCGTTTCGTGACGTGTTGCAGCAGCAGCTCGACGGCCGGCTCGGGCTCACAGGCCAGGAATACATCGACCGGCGGCAGGCCCTGGTGGTCCATGCTCCAGCCGTTGTGGCTGTAGTGGTCGACCGAAACCTGGATCACCTGGCTGCCGACCGGACCGTTTTCCCAGGCCTGCTTCAGCGTGCCGGCCAGGTCCAGCCAGTCGAGGCTGAGCACCACGTCGGCGCCGCGCAGCACCTCGCGCGAGGTGGCGTTGAGGAAGTGGCCGCTGGGCGCAGCATGTAAGGGGTGCGCGGTCGGGAAGGCACACCCGATCTTCAGGTCGGTCAGCACTTCGGCGTTCAGCATTTCAGCGAGCTGCACGCGCTGTTGCCAGGCGGCGGTGTCGCGGTTGACGCGGCCGGCCAGGATGACCGGGCGGCGGGCCTTGGACAGCAGTTCGGCGGCACGGCGCACCGACTCGTCGGACGGCCTCGCAGGCGGCGGAGCCAGGTAGCGGGACGGGTCCGGCATCACGGGCGCTTCGCTGAGCTTGGATTCCTGCAGCGCCGCGTCGAAGCAGACGTAGACCGGGCCCTGCGGCGCGGTGGTGGCGATCTGCTTCGCACGCAGCAGCGCTTCCTGCGAAGCGCCGATGGACGCGGGCTGGCAGTCCCACTTGATGAAGTGGCGCACCAGCGCGGCCTGGTCCTGCGCGGTGTGGATCCAGTCGATCCAGGGCCGGCGCTTCGCCGCGTCGACCGGGCCGGTCGCCCCCAGCACGATCACCGGAACGCGGTCCACCCACGCGTCGAAGATCGCCATCGAGCCGTGCATCAGGCCGACATTGCTGTGCAGGATGGCGGCCAGCGGCTTGCCTACGACCTTGGTGTAGCCGTGCGCGATCGCGACCGCATGCTCTTCATGCAGCACGACGATCATCTGCGGCTTCTCGTTGCCCAGGTGGTTGACGATGCTGTCGTGCAGGCCGCGAAAACTCGCGCCCGGGTTTAGCAACACATAGGGGATGTCGAGCGCGCGCAGCATGTCGGCGATGGCATCGCTGCACCAGACCGTGGTGTCGGGCGTCGAAGGTGTGGGGATATCGCGGCGCACCGGCGCAACGGAAGAAGCGGTCATGAAAACTCCTGGTAAAAAAAGAAAAAACGGGCGCGGGACGCCCTGCTGTCATTCGGGCTTGATGTCGGCAGCTTTGATCACCGCGGCCCAGCGGTTCTGGTCGCTGGCGATCAGTTTGGTGAAGTCGGCGGCACTGCTGGCTTCCGCATAGATGCCTTGCTCGGCCAACTTTGCCTTCACGTCGGGCAGCGTCAGCGCGCGGCGCAGTTCGGCATTGAGCTTGGCCACCACGGCCGGTGGCGTCTTGGCCGGGGTGACCATGCCGATCCAGATGTCGCTCTCATAGCTCGGCACCGTCTCGGCAATCGTCGGCACGCCGTTCAGCAGGGCCAGGCGTACGGTGCCGGTGGTACCCAGCGCGCGCAGCTTACCGCTGCGGATGTGCGGCAGCGCCGAGTTGATCGGGCAGAACATGACGTCCACCGTGCCGCCCAGCACGTCGATGAGCGCCGGGGCCGAGCCCTTGTACGGAATCTGCGCCAGGCGCGTGCCGGTCATCGACTTGAAGACTTCGGCTGCCATGTGCTGCGGGCTGCCGGAGCCGGCGGAGGCGTAGGTCAGCTTGTCCGGCGCGGCCTTGGCCTGCGCGATCAGCTCGGCCACCGACTTCGCCGTGACCTTGGGCGAGACCACCAGCATCATCGGCACGCGGCCGAGCATGGACACGCCTTCGAGGTCCTTGACCACGTTGAAAGGCAGCTTGGGGTAGAGCACCGGGTTAACCGCCACGGTTTGGTTGGGCGCAATGCCGATGGTGTAGCCGTCGGCCGGCGACTTGGCCAGGTAGTCGGTCGCGATGTTGCCGGCGGCGCCGGGCCGGTTCTCGACGATCACGGGCTGGCCGAAGGTCTCGGACATCTTCTGGCCGAGCAGGCGGGCCAGCACGTCGTTGGAGCCACCAGGCGGCAGTGGCACGATGATGCGGATCGGTTTGTTGGGGTAATCCTGCGCGTGAGCCAGCGGGCCGGCGAAGGCGACGAAAGTGCAGGCGGCGACGGCCCACAGGCGGCGGTTGATGTTCATGCTTGTCTCCTGATTTATTGGGGTGGCGCCGCGATCCTAGGGACACTCTGACATTAATTCAATCTTGAACATTTAATCAATGTGAACGAGGCCCCCACGGGTGCTCACCGCGTGTAGCGCCCTGCCCTCCGAGGACGCCGCTGCGCCTGCGGTCCGGCGAAGCCGGTCCCGCGGCCCTGGCTTGAATGACGCGTCCTGCGATCGCCGCGATCGTCCTGAGGTATCGGAGGTTCAGGGAGAAAGGCGGGTGAATGACCGGATCCTCCTATATTTCAGGGCGAACGGCGGTGAGGGCGTTGTGCAAGCCGCCCGCGCTTCGGCCCCAGCGCCAATGGCAATGGGATCGGCGCGCGATCGATCAAGACGTTCGAAAGAGCTCAGTTGCCTGCCGGCCCACCCACAAACTGGGCCCGCGGCCGCAGCAAGGTCCCGCCCGCCCGCTGCTCCTGCACATGTGCCACCCACCCCGCCGTCCGGCCGAGCGCAAACAGCGCAGCCGCCGCCTGGCGGGGCAGACCCAGGGCGCGGCACAGAACGACGACGGCAAATTCCTGTCGTGGCAGCAAGCCGGCGCTGGCGCGGATGTCGTCGAGGAAACCGAAGATGGCGCGGAGTTCGCGGCCGCCCTCGCTGCGGGCGCGGGCGATGTCCAGCAACACGGTGGCGCGCGGGTCGCCCTTGGGGTACAGCGGGTGGTCGAAGCCGGGCACGCGCTGGCCGGCGGCATGAAGCTTGTGGGCGCGCCGGGCCAGCACCGACCTGCCCTGCGGACGGCCGAGGAAATCCTCGACGCGGCCGTACATGCGGCCCACGTCGACGCCGGACGTCGCGCACAGGGCCGAGGCCAGGCAGCTGTGCAGCGTGCCGCCAGTGGACGCGACCACGCGCGCGCTCAGCGTGCCGGGCGGCAACTCGTGGTCGGCCATCAGGATAAGGACGGCACGCAGCGCCTCGCGGTTCTCGGCGGTGGGGGCCATGGCCAGCGACTGCACCAGGCCATCGACCAGGCTCTGGCCCTTGCGCAGCGGCTGGAAGGCCTGAGCGGGACCGACGAAGCCGCAGCAACCAACAAGTGTCTGCATGATCTCGCGCGCAGCGGCCAGCGTGTTTTCTTGCTGTAGGCGCTGCGCCAACAGGCCGCGTCGCATGCCCAGCATCAGCACAACCAACGCGAAGGCCTCTAGCAGGTTGTCGCCGGCGTTGAGCGCGGCCAGCGTCTGCGTGAGGCCGGCCAACTCGCGCACCGGCCGAGGCACCGGCCAGATGGCGGCTTTGGTGGAGGCTATTGGTAGTGTGCCGGTCCACAGCAACTCGGCCACGCGCTCGAAAGCTGCGCCGCTGTGCACCAGATCTGCCGCCAGCTGGCCACGGTAGCGCGGGCCCTGCTCGGTGATTTCGGTAATGGACGTGGCGAAGATCGGCTCGCCCCAGTTCATGGCCGACGCGGCCACCGGGCCGTGGCCGGAGCGGGCCAGCGACCGCCGGCCGACACGGGCCAGGTCTTCGCGCGAATAGAGTTTTTCCTTCAACCCCTTTTGCGCGACGCTGCGTATCCAGCCGCGGCTGACGTAGGCGTACAGCGTCTGCGGCCGTACCTTGAGCAGGGCCATCGCCTCGGCGGCGGTGGCGTAGTCGGTCAGCATCTTGTCATCGGAATCCATGGGCGCCTCAGGTTGAAGGAACGCGCTGCGGACTGCGGGATGAGTTCGCTCAGCGCCTGCAGGCTCGCTGGCGTTCGGTTGAGTGTCTGGGTGAATTCTTCTCGAAGTTGCATCTGCCACGTAAAAAGGGCCGTGTTCAACACATCCCTTTTATATCGCCCTGCGCTTCGCTCAAGCTCTTAACTGACTGGCATTGCCCGTGAGGGTGCTTTTTAACTTTGCCCGATAGCGTCTTATTCGGCCTTGATGTTTGCGCTTTTTGCCAACTGGATATACCGCGCCGAGTCGGACTTGATGAGCTTGGACAAATCCTGCGCTGTCCCCTTGTAAGGCACGACGCCAGCGGTCGAGAGATTCTCCTGCACGCGTACATCGGCCAGGACCTTGATTACATCCGCCGTGATCTTCGCGACAACTTCAGGCGGCATTTTGGCGGGGCCCATCAGCGCGTACCAGATGGAGAAGTCGAAGGGCTTGAGCCCTTGCTCTTCGAAGGTCGGGGTGTTGGGCAGCAGCGCGTAACGCTGCGCGGTCGACACGCCCAGCACCTTGAGCTGGCCATTCTTGGCATAGGGCGCGACCAGGTTGGCGCTGACGATGGCCAGCTGGATCTGCCCGCCCAGCACGTCGGTGACGGCAGGTGCGCAGCCTTTGTAACCGACGTGCGCGGCGGCCGTGCCGGTTTCCTGCTTGAGCAGTTCCATCACGAAATGCTGAGGGGTGCCGATTCCGCAGGAGCCATAGTTGAAGGCATCTGGCTTGGCCTTGGCGGCGGCGATCAGTTCCTTGACGTTGCTGACCTTGGCGCTGCGGTGTGCGGCCAGGGCGATGGGCGTGATGCCCAGCAGCATGATGGGCGTGAGGTCCTTGTCGAGGTCGTAGGGCAGCTTGCCATTGACGCCGAGGTTGGTGACCATGGTGCTGTTCTGCAGCAGCAGCGTGTAGCCGTCGGCCGGCGCGCGCACGACTTCCTGGCTGCCGATGTTGCCGGACGCGCCGGCCTTGTTGTCGACCACCACGCCCTGGCCCCAGATGGGCTGCAGGCCGGCGCCGAGCTGGCGTGCCAGGATGTCCGAGCCGCCGCCGGTGGCGTAAGGCACGACGATGCGCACCGCCTTGTTGGGGAATCCCTGGGCGTGCGCCTGGGTCATGGGCACGGCCGCGCACAGCGCGATGGCCGCGAGGGCCAGCAGCTTGTTCTTGAATGTCATGTCGGTCTCCTTGTTCTGAAAAATGGTAACCCGGCGCTCAGGCGTCCAGGTCGATGTTGCCGAGGCGATTGATCCACAGGTTCCACGAGCGCGGGATCTGCCCGTCGTTCATGTCAGAGGACAGCTGGGCCTCTTCCTTGTTCAGGAAGGTGATCTCGCCCAGCGGCTGCGCCGCGAGCTGCAGCTTGGCGTTCACTTCGGCATAGATGGCGCGGTAGACGGCCTGCTCCAGCGTGGTGCCGACGACGGTCGAGCCGTGACCGCGCATCAGCACGCAGCTGTGGTGACCCAGCGATCGGGCCAGCGCCTCGCCGAGGTAGGAACTGCGGATCAGCATGTCGGTGTTGCCGCCGGCTTCGCGGATCTCGAAATGCGCCGAGCCCTCGCCGAGGAAGCCGGACATGTGGAACACGGGCTTGAGCGCGTTCTTCGTCACGGCAAAGGGCAGCACGCTGGGGGAATGGCTGTGGACCACCGCCATGACATCGGGCCGCGCGCGGTAGATTTCGGCGTGGATGAAGCGCTCGAGGTAGGGGCGCTCGGTGGTGTCCGAGACGGCGTTGCCATCGTAGTCATAGCAGACGATGTCCTGGCGGCGCACCATGCCTGGCGCGCGGTTGCAGGACAGTAAAAAGATGCCGGGCGCCGTTTCGTGGCGCACGCTGGCGTGGCCGAGGCCGTCGACCACACCATGGTCGTAGAGGATGCGGTTGGCGAGGACGAGCTTGTCGATCAGGTCTTGTGAAGGTTTTGCTACTGGCATGTGGACATGTCTCCTATCGGTTTTCGGGGTTGTTCAAGTCGCGGATTCAGCCGTCTGGGTTCGGCCTGCGTCTGCCAGGCAGTGCTCCGGGCGCCAGCCGTAGAGCCACTCCAGCGCATCGTAATAACGCTCGGGCGAGCGGCCGGTCCACAGGCTGTTGCGCACCAGGCGCTCGACGCCGGCGGCGTGGTACAGGCGGCCCATCTCACGCACTGACAGCACCACGCGCGCGGCGCGGGCGACGCGTGCTGCCTCGTACAGTTTGAAGGCAGCGACCAGGTCGAAGCCGCTGGCGCGCAGGGCTTCGCCTAGCGTCACCGCGTCTTCCATGGCCATGCAGGCGCCCTGCGCCAGATACTGCATCATGGGGTGCGCGGCATCGCCCAGCACCGTGGCGCGGCCCTGGCTCCAGGTGGCGACCGGTTCGCGGTCGGCGGTGCTCCAGCGCTTCCAGGACGTGGGCAGGTCGAGCAGCTGGCGCGGCCGGTCGTGAATGCCCTGGAAGTAGGAATGCACCTCTTCAGGACTGCCGTCCTTCACGCCCCACTCTTCCTGCTCACGGCTGTGGAAGGTGACGACCAGGTTGTACTGCTCGCCGCCACGCAGCGGGTAGTGCACCAGGTGGCAGTTGGGGCCGGCCCAGACCACCGGCGAGTTGATCTGCAAATCTTTGGGCATGTCCGCGAGCGGCACGACGGCGCGGTAGACCACATGGCCCGACACGCGCGCATCGTCGCCGATGATGGTGTCGCGGATGACCGACTTCACGCCATCGCAGCCGACCACGCCGTCCGCCTCGAAGCGGCGGCCGTCGGCGGTGGTCACCGCAACCCTGTCGGCACCGAGCTCCAGGCTTTCCACGCGGGCCGAGGTGTGGAAGTTGATCAGCGGATGCTGGCGCACGGCGTCGTAAATCACCTGGTGCAGGTCGGCGCGGTGCGTGACGGCATAGGGATTCTTGAAACGTTCGCGGAAAGGCTTGCCCATAGGTACCCAGGCGACTTCGCTGCAATCGATCGCGTCCATCATGTAGAGGCCGTCGGTGAAAACCGCCTTGCGGCGGATTTCCTCGCCGACGCCCAGCGCGTCGAGTGCGGCGAAAGCGTTGGGCCCAAGTTGCAGGCCGGCGCCGATCTCGCCGATGGTGGCGGCCTGCTCCAGCAAATCGACCGGCATGCCCAGGCGCGCCAGGGCCAGCGCGGCCGACATGCCGCCGATGCCGCCGCCAACGATCAGCATGCGCGGTGGGTTCGGGGATGGTGAGTGATCTGAAGGTGGATTCGTGGTCATGTCATGCGGCGCGCAATGTTGCGGCCCTCCTTTATTCAGCATCCGGCTGTGCGGCGGGCACCGCGCGGCGGAAAGCGTCCAGCGTGGCCAGGTGCGCATCGATGCGCACGAGGGTCGGGTAGGCGTCCAGGTTCACGTTGAAGCGCCGCGCGTTGAAGACCTGCGGCGCCAGGCAGCAGTCCGCCATCGTCGGCGTGTCACCGAAGCAGCACAAACCCGTACGCGGGCTGCGCGCCAGGTGGGCTTCGAGCGCCGCGAATCCGGCCGCGACCCAATGCTCGATCCAGGCCTGCTTGGCCTCTGCCGCAAGGCCCAGGGTCCGCTCGATGTACTGCAGCACGCGCAGGTTGTTCAGCGGATGGATATCGCACGCGATCTGCAGTGCCAGTGCGCGCACCCAGGCGCGGTCAGCCGGATTGGCAGGCAGCAGCGCGGGTGTGGGATGGCGTTCTTCCAGGTACTCAAGAATGGCCAGCGACTGCGTCAGCGTCTGGTCACCATCGCGCAGCACGGGCACCAGGTGTTCGGGGTTGACCGCATCGAAGTCAGTCGCGTTCTGGGCGCCGCCGTTCCTCGTGAGGTGGATGAAGTGCTGCTGAGGCGACAGGCCCTTGAGGTTCGTCGCGATGCGCACCCGCCAGGACGCCGAGCTGCGGAAATAGGTGAAGAGTTCCATTGCGGCACACCTGTCAGCGGATGGTGACGGACAGTGACGAGAGGCCGTCGATGTGCACCGTCAACGACTGACCCGCCGTCACCGAACCCACGCCTTCGGGTGTTCCGGTGAATATCAGGTCGCCGGGCTGCAGTTCGAAAAGCGTCGACAGGTTGGCGATGACCTCATCGACAGACCAGATCATATGGGTGATGTCGCTGCTCTGGCGCGCCGCGCCGTCGACGTCCAGGGTGATGGCGCCGGTGTTGATCGCGCCGCCCTCCTCGAGCCGGCGAAGCGGTCCGACCGGTGCGGAGAAGTCGAAGGCCTTGCCAATTTCCCAGGGGCGGCCCTGCTCGCGCATCTTCATCTGCAGATCGCGCCGGGTCATGTCCAGGCCGGTGGCATAGCCGTAGATGTGACTGGCCGCGTCGGCAACGGAAATGTCCTTGCCACCCTTGCCGATAGCGACCACGAGCTCGGCTTCATAGTGGTAATTGCTGGTCTGTGGCGGGTAAGGAAGGACAGCGGATTCGCCATCGGCGACAGGCACGACGGACGCGTTGTCGTTCGGCTTGCAGAAGAAGAACGGCGGCTCGCGGTCAGGGTCGAAGCCCATCTCTCTCGCGTGCGCGGCGTAGTTACGGCCGACGCAGTAGACGCGGCGAACAGGGAACAGGTCGGTCGTGCCGGCGATGTGCAGGCCGACGGTGGGGGCAGGAGAAAAAGCAAAGGTCATGAGGGGCTAACGAGTTTGAAATGCTGAAATACGGGCGCCGCGGGGTGAATCCGGCGTATGAAGGTGTGAAGAAACCGTAGCGAGTGCCCGGAGTCCTGTGAAAGGACCGGAGCCGTACGCCAGTGCGGTGAGGACCGCAGCGTCGGGATCCGGACGCGCAGCAGGTCGATTCATGCCTTCAGTCGAGGAAGGCTTCGCGGTGGATGCCAATGGCTTCCTGCACCGGCCGGTCGGAGAAGCTGAAAAGCACCAGATCGCCCTCGGCTTCCAGGTTGAGCCTGGCCCATGACGGTACGACGAAGGTGTCCTGCGGTTGCAGGTCGAAGCGCTGGCCGTCGATGACCGCCGTGCCACGGCCTTCGACGATGCTGTAGACCGCGCCGTCCGTGCCGCGGTGGGTCTTGCCCCTGAAACCGGCCGGCAGCAGTTGCAGGTAGGTCTGCATGGTCGGCATCGGTGAACCGCCGGTCAGCGGGTTGATGTAGCGCAGCTTCCAACCCTGCCAGGCATCAGCCGCCTCGTCGCGCTGCAGGCGGGTCAGCGCCTCGCGGCTGCGGGCATAGGGGTAGCTGAAGATGGGTGATGTCGCCGAGGTGTGCGTGTGGCGCACCGGCGCCATGTTGTAGCCGAAGCGCGCGAAGCTGTTGCCTTCAGGCTTGCCGACATGCTGCACGGCCGACGAGTCGTTTTCGGCAAAACCGGCATCGAAGAAGCGGACCAGCGGGATGTCCAAGCCGTCGAGCCAGACGACCGGCTCGGTGCTGCCGGCAATACCTTCATTGCCGTGGTCGTGCCAATCCCAGGAAGGCGTGATGATGAAGTCGCCGGGGTACATGGTGGTGCGCTCTCCGCCGACCGTCGTGTAGGCGCCGCGACCATCCACGATAAAGCGCAGGGCCGACTGCACGTGCCGGTGCGAAGGTGCCACCTCGCCTGGCATGATCAGCTGAAGGCCGGCATAGAGCGACTGGGTGATCGAGGAGCGACCCGCCATGGCAGGGTTTTCTAGCACCAGCACGCGCCGCACCGCCTCTTCCGCGGTGACCAGCACGCCCGATTCCATCAGGAAGGGGCGGATATCGGCATAACGCCAGAGATGCGGCACGCAGGGCGAACGGGGCTCGCGCGGTACCAGGCTGTGAAGCTCTTCCCAGAGCGGTTTGAGGTGATGCAGGGCGATGCGGCGGTAATACCCGGCGCGTGCATTCTTATCGGATGGCGCGGTGTCGGCACGGGTGGCACCGGCAGCAGACATTGTCTCGGTTGCAAACATTGGAGGGCTCCTAGAATGGAAACCGCGAGGTCACGCGGCTTTGCTTGTTGTTTGAAAGGAGTGTCAGCCGATTCCTTTATTCGCGCAAGCATGGAGTGAGATAATCCGTATCTCATTTTTCAATAGTGCTGGCGCCGGTCAGCGCACCCCTTACATGTCAAAACTGGACCTGGAATGGCTACAGGTGTTCGACGAGGTTTTCAAGACTGCGAGCGTCTCGAAGGCGGCTGAACGGCTGGGCATGCCCCAGGCTGCCGCCAGCACCGCCCTCAGCAAGCTGCGTGCGCACTTCAACGACAAGCTTTTCAGCCGCACGGCGCGCGGCATGTTGCCGACGCCTTATGCGCAAGGCATCCAGCCTTCGCTGCGCGCAGTGATCGGCCACCTCGACCAGGTGCATGCCCAGCGCAACGGTTTCGACCCAAGCACAAGCCGGCGAAGCTTTCGAATCAGCATGTCCGACATCAGCGAGATCGTGCTCTTGCCCACTCTGGTCAATCACCTACGCCAAGTCGCGCCCCATATTCAGGTCGAGGTCGAAAGGATCAGCGTGGACAGCGTGCGCCGCCTGCAGGACGGGGATGTCGACTTGGCCGTCGGCTTCATGCCGCAGCTAGACGCCGGTTTTTATCAACAGGTGCTGTTCAAACAGAATTTCGTTTGCCTCGTCGCGCTGGAGCATCCGCGTGTGGGCCCGCGGCTTGGAAAGGCCGCCTTCTCGCGCGAAGGCCATGTGCAGGTGACTGCGTCAGGCACCGGCCACTCCATCGTCGACAAACTTCTGGACCGCGCCGGCATCGAACGTGACATCGTGCTGCGTGTGCCCAGCTTCCTGGGGGTAGCCCGCATCGTGGCCGAGACCAGCCTCATCGCCACCGTGCCCGTGCGCTACGGTGAGCTCATGCGTACCCGTGAAGCTATCCGTCTGACGCCCGTTCCACACGTCCTTCCACATTACGACGTGAAACAACACTGGCATGAACGCTTTCATGCCGACCCGGGCAATGCGTGGCTGCGGACAACGATTGCAAATTTGCTCGGTCGGGTAGAGGACAAACCGGACTTCTCCATACGGTGAGCGGCCACCATACTCACACTGCGTTGGAGGCCTGAGTGCCCAAAGCAGCCGCTCAAGTCAGCAAGCAATTTTGCGCCGGACCGCTTATCCGCAGCAGCTGCACTCGCTTATAGAGCCGTTTAATACGGGCTTGCCGTTGGCCGGACGACGATCCCGCTCGTGTCCATGTCAGCCGGCTGGGCGATCACATGCGCAATGGCGCGAGCAATGGGCTCAGGGCTCAGGGCAATTTTGCAAAACGCCACCAACGCTGCGGCAGCGGTGGGGTCAGTGATGGTCGAGGCAAGTTCGGATTCCACCGCGCCGGGATAGACACAGGTCACGCGCAGTTTGAGGGGCGGCAGGGATTCATGTAAAAAACGCAGAAACAGGCCTAAGTAGGGGGATATCGGTCTTGGTGCAGTTTGTGGCGGTTGCTAAATTGACACGAGACAGCGAAGCGCCGAACTGAACGAATTTGGCTGCAACTTGATCCGACCGAAGCGCTGTCCAGGCGAGCCATGGAGGCGTGACTAGCGCATAAGTCGCTGATACAGCATTGCGCCTGCCCCAATAAGTCCCACGGCGAAAATGCCTGCGAAATAGTCGAGACAGGCCAACAGCATGGACTGTTGACTCAACATCTGCGCTAGCTGAGACAACGCGATGGATTCGGATTGCAGTCCGGCGCCGCGTGATGCAAGGGTCTGAGTCAACCGTCCCAATGCTTCCAGGTAGATCGGGTCCCCTGAAGTGAAGTGGACGTTGAGGGCGTTGTAGTGTTCGGCCGCCCGCCACTGAAGCGTCAGCGTTGAAACCGCGACCCCCAAGGCTGTTCCAAATTGGGCGAGCATGTTCTTGAGCTGTTGAGCATGGGACAAAACCGACTCTTGGTGCTGCACATCCTTGAATGTCTGCATTGCAGTGGTTCCCATCACAAACATCAGGAAGATCCCGTTGCACATGAGTGCAGGAATCACGTCGCTCCATAGCGATGCCTCCCCGGTCAGGCGCGAGAGTTGCCACCCAAACAGTGCGAGAGCGAGAAAACCCACAACAAAGAACTTGCGCGGTCCAGGTGACCTGGGCATCAGCCAAGCCATTACCAGCCAGGCGGCCAAAGTAGAAAGCAGCCCGATGGACTGCATCCAGCCGACGGTGTGCCAGGAGAATCCCATCGTGCGCTGCATCAATACCGGCAGGACATAGTTGTTTGCACCGAGCAGCACATAGCACAACGTGAAGAGCCCAACGCCGACGAGATAGCGGGGATGCGTCAGGGCCCGAAGATTAATCACCGGTCTCTCGTGCCGCCAAGCGGCCCGGCAGAAATAGTAAAGCGCGAGCACGCCGCAGGCTGCGCCCGCGATCAGCATCGTGGCGTCGCTGAAGTAGTCGTACTGACTGCGCTGCAACGTGTAGAGCAGCAAAAAACTTCCACTGGTCAACGCCATAAAAAGTATGGGATGACTTTGACTGCGCAGATCCCGGTTGACCAGATCGTCCGGCAAGGACAGCGCGGCGAACAGTGCCGAGACCAATGCAATGGCAATGAGTATTCCGAATATTCCACGCCATTGGCCCTGAGCCACGGCGAACGCCGCCAGACCCGGGGCGAACGCTATGCCTATGGCCAGTCCTGTCGCAAAGAATTTGATCCCTGTGAACCGGTGAGGACCAGGCGGAATGATGTTGACAATGACCCGGCCCGAAGTCATGAAGGCAGCCCCGCCCAGTCCCATGACGGCACGACCGATGACGAAGGCCTGGTACGACTGCCCCATGACACAGATCAAGCAGCCGAAGACAAACATGCACAGCGATGCCAGCACGAAGGTGCGCCAGCCCATGCGTTCGACCAGCCAGCGGTGCTTTGAAATGGTCGCAATGGCCACGCAGGCATAGACCGCCACCGTCAAGCTGTATTCCTCAGGCGAGGCGCCAACCTCGCCCATGATCGGGCCGGCGGCGAAAGCGATCATCCCGGACTGCAGAAACTCCAGTACGGTGAGCAGAAGAATCGTGACAAGCAGCGCTGGCGATGCTGCTTTGGGAGGTGGCTGTTTTGACATGGGGAAATCAGACATAAATCGCCGGCAGCGTGTGGCCCCCCAGCGGCACGTTTGCAGCCGTCACACCACACTGCAATCTGGAGACCGAAGCGCCATGCGCTTCGGTCAATAGGCTGTTGTTTCGGGTTTAAACGATGCCGGCGCCAAGGGCCGGGAAGACATCGGTGAACAGCAAAGTGATCAGCTGCTGTCCGGCCGGAGTGGACCAGTCCTGCGCGATTTCCGCCATGAGCGTGTTGGTGGCGGTGAGCACAACGCCCGCATCGTGCATCCGTTGACGTGAAAACTCTTCGGAAAGATCGCTGGGCGATCCCGAAGCATCCATCACGGCCTGAACGGCAAAGCCTTCGAGTGCAGCGTCAATTGCCGGGAAGATAAGGCAAACATCGGTGGTTACGCCCGCCATGATCAGGTTCTTGCGCCCGGTGGCGAGCACCGCATTGCGGAAGTCGGGATAGGCCCAGGCGTTGACCACGCCGGGGCGCTTGACCCGAGCTGCGTGCGCTTCGGGCAGGATCTCGGCGATTTCCGGAAGAATCGGGCCTTGGGCGCGATCTTCCTGACTGGACGTAATCACGACCGGCATATTGAGTATCTTCGCCATTTTGGCCAGCGCAATCGACTGCTTGGCTGCGAGTTCGCGGTCGATATTCTTGATCAGTTGCATGGTGCCGACCTGATGGTCAATCAGCAGCAAGGCGGTGTCGTTGGCGGTGAATCGTACAGACTTCATGATGGATCTCCTGGGAAGTAAATGGGACACATGCCCCGGGGGTGTGGCGACCTGCTACAGCTTTCCAAAGTCGCCACGGTGGTATGCGGCTGTCGCCGCGGTCAGGCTCTTCAGGCTCGCAAAAGCCATGGGGCCATTCGAGTGCACGGGTTGGCGAAGTGGCTCGCCCACGAACAGTGCGACCTTGGCGCCGCCCGACTTGGCGACGAGTTTGTGGGTCATCGCTTTGGTTCGGACAGGAAGGAGCCGGACACTGAGGTCGTCAATGCCGAAGCTCTCGCCATCGACCTCCACGCTGCCAAAGATTGGCATGACGAAGGCGCCGTGTCCCGCGGCCACCGGCACTTCGAGCTCAGCGCCTGCCTCCAGCGAGATGTCCAGCAAGGTGACCTCGGTCGGCGGCGCCAGCGGGGAGCGCACGCCGCCAAAGCTGCCCAAGGGAACGCGAATCCGTGCGCCAGGGCGCTGAACCACCGGCACGTCCTGTGGCGCCAGGCTCAGCGCAAACGGCGCCGCGTCCTGTCGTTCCCGGGGAAGGTTGACGAAGATCTGCAGCAAGTGCACGGTACTCCCCATCACTGCTGGATTCTCTTCATGGACCACACCGCGCCCGGCGGCGGTCCAATGCAGGCCGCCCGGCTGGATCAGCGTGCTGTTACCCAGCGAATCGCGGTTGGCAATGCCGGTTTCCGAGTCGAGGAACAGGTAGGTCACCGCGGAGAAGCCGGCGTGCGGGTGCGGCGGGAATGTGGGCGCACTCATCCAGGCATGGTCAATCCCCAGAAAGGGATCGGTCTGCGCGGGATCGGAGCCATGCAGGCCATAGGCCCGGAAATGGCTTCCCCGGTTGGCGCGATGCATGCGAGCAGTGGTGGTCATGACAGTCGGCCTCAGGCGGCTTCGGCCACCGCCAGCGCCGGATAGTCGATATATCCCTTGGCACTGGGCGGCGCGAAGAACGTGTTGCGGTCCGGCGCGTTGAGCGCGGAGCCCTGGCGGAAGCGCTCTGGCAGATCAGGGTTTGCTAGGAAGGCGCTGCCGAACACCGTGGCGTCGGCCTTACCCCCCGCCAGCGCGGCTTCGGCGCTGTCCTGGGTCAGCCCGCCGCCTATCAGGTACGTGCCGTCGAAGCGCGCGCGCAGCAGGGCGTGGTAGTCGACCTTCGTACCAAACAGGGCGACATGCAGATAGGCCAGGCCCAGGCCACGGAG
>DASXRN010000020.1:0-14053 GCA_036506595.1 Polaromonas sp.
GCGTGAGATCTACCTAACACCGCTCGAGAGGGACGCGGCAAAAAACGTCGCGCCCCTCAAGCGGAGCGTTGGGCCGTGCGGCATGGCTTTTTTTTTTGCCGCGACACAAGAGAGGAGAAGAATCATGAATGCTCATCTCGCTCGCCGCCGGTTCGGACTGTTGTTTGCCGGCGCACTGCTCGTTTCTGGATCGGCGTTCGGCGCCAATGAGGACGATGTTAGAGCCGTATTTGACCGCTTTGTCACCGCGCAAAATGCACACGACGTTGCCGCTGTGCGCGATCTTCTGCTTGATTCGCCAAGCTTTCTTTGGATCACACGCGGTTCGCCAATCTGGGGCCGGGAAGCGGCGCTAAAGCGCTTTGAAGCGCTATACCAGGGAACCTGGAAACTCACGCCAGACAACGGGGGCCTGAAGGTAATCGTCTTGAGCGACACCACAGCGCAGCTCTTTGTTCCCATCATGTTCAACATCGGAGCAGCCGGCCAACCGGCGCCAGATGCCCCAATCTTGATGAATCAAACCTTGGTAAAGACTGCTTCCGGTTGGCGCGTAGCGAGCATCTTGCCGATTCCGCTTCCACCCGTGAATCCGGCGCCCGCCAAGTAAGAAGAATCACGCCCAACTCCAACGTTGATATGGCTTAACCGCAGACAGCCCGTGCACGTATATCTAAAGGAGATCGCAATGCTTGCTTCCCGTCTTATTACATGGTCAGCCTGTCGCCGCGTCGTCTGCGCGGTGTTCGTTGCATTGGCTGTCGGCGTCCCCACCGCGGGCAATGCGCAGGTGGCGCGGATGGAGATTCATTCGTTCCAGTCGACGACGTTGACGGATCAGGAGTTCCTGAGCGACCGCAAAGAGGGTAAGCCAGTCACCTTGGCGGGGGAGCTTCGCTTGCCACGTCCGGGAAATGATCGACTGCCGGTCGTCGTCCTGTTGCATGGGTCAGGGGGCATAGGAGGGTCTGTCACCGATTGGGAGCAGTATCTCAATGGGATGGGCGTGGCCACATTCGTCATCGACAGCTTCACGGCGCGTGGCATCGTCAGCACTGTTAACGATCAATCCCAACTTGGACGGCTTGCGATGACCATCGACGCTTATCGGGCGCTCGATCTGCTCGCCAAGCATCCAAGAGTCGATCCAGCGCGGATTGCGCTTATGGGCTTCTCACGGGGTGGCCAGCCGGCTCTCTACGCGAGCATGAAGCGCTTCCAGCGCATGCACGGACCGGCAGGCCAGGAGTTCGCCGCCTATATCCCGTTCTATGCGGCCTGCGGCACGAGCTATCGCGACGACGAGGACGTGACCGACAAGCCGATTCGGCTGTTTCATGGCAGCGCAGACGACTATGCCCCCGTCGCGCCGTGTCGCACCTATGTCGAGCGCCTGAAAGCGAAAGGCAAGGACATCCAGTTGACCGAATACGCCGGTGCGGGGCACATTTTCGATGGACAGGCGCTTAAGAAGCCGCTGAAGCTTGAGAAGGCGCCAACGACAAGACAATGCCAGCTGGCTGAAGCACAAGATGGCGTTGTTATCAATGCCAAGACAAAGCAGCCGTTCACCTACGCCGATCCGTGCGTGGAATATGGCCCGACGGTTGCTTATGACGAGAAGGCGTCTACAGAGGCGAGAAAGGCGATTAGAGAGTTTGTGGCCACCACGCTCAAACCACAATAGTCAGACCGCGCCCAACCTTGCGTCAGCGGACAGCCCGCGGTGCTTCCGGGGATGGGCCAGCTTATGTTCACGAGCCATTTCGCCCAGGCGGCAGAAAGAAGTACGCGATGTCCAACACACTCACTTACCAGCGCCTCTACGCTGACGACATGGGCGTCTCGCATTTCGCGCCCCTCAGCATTGAGGTACCTCTCCGCGAGTTCGCGCCGCCTGCCCCGCCTTTCGGCGTCTCGGCCTTGGCACCGGCATCGCGCCATGGGTTCTTGCACCTGCCGAGCGGATGGGTCGGTGACCTTCATCCCTCGCCCCTGCGCATGTGGATCATTGTGCTGTCCGGGGAAATGGAGTTTGAGGCCGGGGACGGCGAGCGGCAACAAATCATCCCCGGAAGCACGCTGCTGCTGGCAGACACTGTTGGAATGGGCCATCGCAGCCGCGTCCTCGGCAACGCTGCAGCGGTTCTTGCGGTAGTGCATGTTTAGCGCCACCATGAGCAAGCACACACAATTAGTCGAGGCCAGATTCTAATTTCTCTCGGATCACTCGCATGAACCTCCCCTTGCCACTCGCTGAAGTTCGAGCCTGTACGCTCTGTGCAGAGCATTTGGCGCTGGGTCGCCGCCCGGTTTTTCAAGTGCATCTGCATGCGCGAATACTGATTGCAGGTCAGGTGCCGGGCAGAAAGGTTCACGAAACGGGCGTGCCGTGCAACGGTGCCAACGGTGCCAGCGGTGCCAGACTACGTAGCTGGCTGGGCATTTCGCGCGAGTCGTTTTACGATTCTGAGCAACTGGCCATCTTGCCCATGGTTTTTTTGCTTTCCCGGTACTGGAAATTGTTGCGTCGGGCTGCGGCGACAATTGCCCCTCATTACGCAGCCCTAGAAACACCAAGAGGAGTTTGCGATGACCACTACACTTTACCAACGGCTGGGCGGGGCTGAAGGCATGGCTCGACTCGTGGATGATGTCGTTGCCGCGCATTTGCTCAACCCCCTCGTCAAGACCCGATTCGAGAACGTCAAGGACCTGGATCATCTCAAGCAGATGGCGCGCGAGTTTTTTAGCGCCGGCTCAGGCGGCCCCGAAGCCTACACGGGCAAGGACATGCTCGCCGCACACAAGGGCATGAACATCAGTGAGCAGGAGTACCTGGCGGTGATGGATGACATCGTTGGGGCGATGGACAAGAATGGCCACGGCGAGGATGCGAAGAAGGATGTCATCGCCATCCTCTACTCGCTCAAGGGCGAGATCATCCGCGTATAAACGCCGGGGGACGCCAGGTGCTACGAGCCGCATGGGTTGCGGCGGCGCGTAGTGAAATCCATCGCAACCGCCACAAGGAGACGATCATGCCAAAGTATGTCATCGAACGCGAAATTCCCGGTGCGGGAAAGCTGGGCAGCGCCGAGCTTCAAGGGATATCCGCCAAGTCCTGCGGCGTATTGCGCGATCTTGGGCCGTCGATTCAATGGGTCGAGAGCTATGTGACCGACGACAAGATCTATTGCGTATACATCGCCCCGAATGAAGCCATGGTTCGCGAGCATGCGCGACAGGGCGGCTTTCCCGCCAACGCGGTGTCGCAAGTCCGGACCATGATAGATCCGACAGCAGCCGAATAGGCTTGCGGGCCTGCGGGTGCCATACCGGCACATCGCTACACCTCCTGGATGCGCACTCAAGCTTTTTCCGGCGGTTCGCCTCTGGCGGCCGCTGAACTCAAACGTTCGGCGGCTTTCCCGAGTTCTGTTTGCCAACACATCAGTACAGGAGAAAACCATGAGCACCATGCCCCCCGAGATGGAATCGCTGAAAGCCCGCCTCAAAGCCACATGGATGGCCGGCGACTACGGGCACTTTGCCAAGTATCTGGAGCCGGGCGCGCTGGAGTTCCTGGAACGTCTGTCCATCGCACCAGGGACGCGCATGCTCGACGTGGGCTGTGGCGCAGGCCAGATCGCCATCCCGGCCGCACGCGCTGGCGTTCACGTGACCGGCGTTGACATTGCCGTGAACCTGGTGGAGCAGGCACGCGCTCGCGCCCAAGCCGAGGGCCTGGATGTCCGCTTTGACGAAGGCGATGCTGAAATGCTGGCCTTTGCGGACGGCTCGTTTGACCTGGTGGTCAGCCTCATCGGTGCGATGTTCGCACCCCGGCCCGAGCGGGTCGCGGCTGAACTGGCGCGCGTCTGCCGATCGGGTGGCCGTATCGTCATGGCAAACTGGACGCCCGAGGGCTTTGTCGGCCAGATGTTCAAGACGATTGGCAAGCATGTGCCGCCACCGCCTCTGATGCCGTCGCCACTGTTATGGGGCAGCGAAGCGGTCGTTCGTGAGCGACTGCAGGGCGGGATTACGGAACTGCGCATGGCCAAGCGCCTGTATCCCTTTCACTATCCCTTCAGCCCATCTGAAGTGGTGGAGTTCTACCGCACCTACTATGGCCCCACGAATCGTGCATTCGCCGCGCTCGACGCAGCCGGGCAGGCGGCCTTGCGCAGCGACCTCGAGCAATTGTGGACACAGCAAAATCGGGCCACGGACGGCAGCACCCGTTACGAGGCTGAATACCTTGAGGTCGTTGCGATTCGGGGATAGCGGTCGGCAGCCGAACTCGTCACGCGCATCGCCATCAGCGCCGGGCTTAAACTTGCGGGTTCCAGCGGCGTCGTTTCGCCTGCACGCATTCGCACTTCGCGCGAGCCGCCCTCCACCCTCCAAAGCCCCTATCCATGCCATTTTCTTCACTGGGCTTCTCACCCGCCACCCTGCCCACCCTGTTACGCGCCCTGGGTGAAAAAGGCTACCTTGGACCTACCGCCATTCAGGCGGCGGCGATTCCGGCGATTTTGCAGGGCCGCGATGTGGTGGCTTCGGCCCAAACGGGATCCGGCAAAACAGCGGCGTTTTCCCTGCCAATGCTGCAGCAGCTGGCGGAGTCAGGCGCAAAAACGCCGAGGCGCACCCGCGGGCTGATCCTGGTGCCCACGCGTGAGCTGGCGGCGCAGGTGGGCGAGGCCATTGTGGGCTTCGCCAAATACCTGCCGCATCGGGTGAAGGTTGCGGTGCTGTTTGGCGGTGTGTCCATCAACCCGCAAATGATGAATTTGCGCGGTGGTGCCGACATTGTGGTGGCCACGCCGGGGCGCTTGCTGGACCTGGTCGAGCACAACGCGCTGAGTCTTGCGGCGGTCAGCACGCTGGTGCTGGACGAAGCCGACCGCCTGCTCGACCTGGGTTTTGGCGAGGAGCTGGGCCGCATTCTGGCGTTGCTGCCGCCCCAACGCCAAAACCTGTTCTTCTCGGCCACCTTTCCGCCGGCGATTGAGGCGCTGGCCGCAAGCCTGTTGCATACGCCGCTGCGCATTGAAGTTGAGGCCACGCCCGAGCTAAAGCCCGACATCATGCAGCGCGCCATTGAAGTCGATGCCGGCCGCCGAACCCAGTTGCTGCGCTATCTGGTGCAAAGCGAAAAATGGAGCCGTGTGCTGGTGTTTGTGGCAACCAAACATGCGGCAGAAATTGTGGCCGACAAGCTGCGCAAGGCCGACATTGAGGCCGAGCCCTTTCACGGCGAGCTGAGCCAGGGCAAGCGCACGCAGGTCTTGCACGACTTCAAACTCAGCATCGTGCAGGTGGTGGTGGCCACCGATGTGGCAGCGCGCGGCATCGATATCGCGCAATTGCCGGTGGTGGTCAACTACGATTTGCCGCGCTCAGCGGTTGACTACACGCACCGCATAGGCCGCACCGGCCGCGCCGGTGAACGTGGTGTGGCGATTAGTTTTGTCAGCGCGGCGACTCAGGCGCACTTTCGGCTGATTGAGAAACGCCAGCGTGTGACTGTGCCGCGTGAGCGGGTTGCGGGCTTTGAGCCGGTTGAAAGGGAGGTGGCAAATAATGCGGGTTCGCCATCTTCCACATCGCTACCCAATGGCGGCATCAAAGGCAAACGCCCAAGCAAGAAAGACAAGCTGCGCGAAGCCGCGGCACGCGGGCAATCGCTACAGCAGGACAAATAAGGCGGGAAAAATAAGCGAAGGGAACGCCGCGCTATTCAGCGTCCGCGTCCGCTTCGCTGAGCGCGTTCTGCGGCCTGGCCGTCCGGTGGCCGTGCTTGGTCACGACCTCGACATAAAACTGCTCGCCACCCTCGGCGGCAATGGTGTCAATCAAACCCGTCAGGGTGGCGAAATGCACCACGGTAGCCGTGCTTTCGCTGCTGCCAAACTTGCAGTCGAAATCCCAGAAATCAACACCTGCGGGCAAGGCGCGGCTGCGTTCCCGTTTGACGTACTTGCGGATGTCATGCTTGGCAGCATCCAGCAAGCGGTCGCGGTGCTTGCCTTCGATATTCAATAAATACGTTTTTCTCACGGATGTCCTAGGTGTATCGCAGCGGCGGGGCGTTAGCCTGCCGCTTTTTCCAGCAGCGCTTCGTCAAGCGCCTTGCAGGAGGGTGAGCACACGGCCTGGGACTTGCCCAGCACCTTGCGCGTGCCCATCAGGGCGCGGGCGCGGTGTTTGCCGCACATGAAACACGACATGGTGGCGGCACCAAAAGACGTGGTGGCGGCAAACGGTGAACCCGACACCTTGGACTTGTAGCGCAGGCCGTCAGCGAGTACGGCGGTTTTGGCGTCAGCTCTTGCCATGGTTTGGATCTTCCTTGGGTTGGGTGGCGTTGATGTTCAGGGTTTGGGGCTTCCTTCCCCAAACGCAAGCACTGTACGGTCAGGGCATGGCTCTGCAGCACTTGCCAGGCCCGCTTTTGAGTAGGCTGGATCAGCCGTAAGCGCTATATTATTTATAGCTGCCAGTGCTTGTCTGCCGTGGGTAGGAGGCCTATTTTACCGCAAAACTTAACCCGCCGCTTGTCCCGTGGTTTGGCGGGTCTTTTCACGCCTTTTCACGCCTTTTCACGGATTTCCCGGTCAGTCACCCGCTAGCCAAGCAGCGCCCGGTCAATGGCCTCATGCAGGCGATGCAGGCCGAAGGACACATCGGTGACCGTGCCGTTGACATAAAACGCCGGCGTTGCCCGCAAGCCCAGGTGCTGCCCGCCTGCCATGTGCTCCTGTACGCGCTGCAGGTAAACATGGTCGTTCATTTCATTCTGATAGCGCGGGATGTCCAGGCCGAGCTGGCTGGCATAGCCCAGCAGATGCTTGCCCTCCAGGTGCTGCTGGTGATCAAACAGCAGATCGTAAAACTGCCAGAATTTACCCTGGGCTGCGGCCGCTTCCGAGGCCTCCGCCGCCAGTTCGGCGTGGGGGTGCGCCGCACGCTGGGGGAAATGGCGGTACACAAACCTCACCTGCTGGTCAAAATGGGCGTGCAAGATTTTCATCGCAGCATGCGCCTGGCCGCAGGATGCGCATTCAAAGTCACCGTATTCAATCACGGTCACCCTCGCAGATGCCGGGCCCCGGATATGGTCGATGGCCTCGTCGGGCTTGAAAATCCGGTCAGATATCAGGTTGGCAGACATGGCGTTCCCCTTCGACGATGTGCAGCGCAGCAGGCGCCGCGCAGCCACGGTTTGACCAATGTGACAGCGCCGGTGGGTAGCTGTCAAGTCCCGCTGACCACCCGGCTGGCTGACCGGTGCGCAATCCGGTTTTAGCCCGTCGCGAAAACCCGTCAGCCGGCCGTTTTATTCAGCGCGTCGTCCAGCGCCTTGCAGGAGGGTGAGCACACGGCCTGGGACTTGCCCAGCACCTTGCGCGTGCCCATCAGTGAGCGGGGGCGATGCTTGCCGCACAGAAAGCACGACATGGTGGCCGCCCCAAACGAGGCGGATGCCACAAAGGGCGAACCTGACGCCTTGGACTTGTAGCGCAAGCCGTCTGCGAGGACGGTGGTTTTGGTCTCAGCTTTGGCCATAGTCGGGACCTTTCTGCGGGCGGCGCATGGCACGGTTTATGGCTTCTTTGGCCTCTCGCTCCGCACGGAGCGCGGCATCAAGTGACGAACGGCACAGGCCGGCATACTGGTAATTGAGGTTTTCGTACAGCTCTGCAGCGGCCGGGTGGGTATCCAGCAAGGCGCCCAACGCCGTACCCGATTCGATGTCGCCGAACTCGCTGAGCAGGTGCTGCACCACCGAGCGGTACTGCTCGGCGCTGACCGGCGCGTCACTGTGCTCCAGCCGCTCAAGCAGCGCGGCCAGCACATGAGTCACCGTCAGATCGGTTTTGAGTGGATGGAATTGGGTGGCGTTCATGCACAAAATCTGGGGTTTCCAGCCTCAAATACAAGCCCCTTGCGTTCAGGCGTTGGCCGGAAGCCGATTATTCAAGAAAAAAGGCCTGCAGCCCATTGATGACGGGCGCAGGCAGCTCCTGATTTTGTAGCACCCTCCCAGCCAGAACTGGCTATGGCTTACCTACGAAGGCGCCCCTTCGGAAGTCAGGTGTTTTACCAGCAGCTGTGCAGCTGCCGACAGGCCGGCTTCCTCCCGAAAGCAGATGGCAAAGCGGCGTCTGGCCCAGGCATCAACCAGGGGCAGCACGCGCAGTCCATAGGTGCGGGCATAGGGCTCGGCCACTTCGCGCGGGACCACGCTGATGGCCAGGTTGGCGCGCACCACCCGCAACGCGGCTTCAAAGTTGGAGACGATGACGCGGTGGATGATGGTCTTGCCCTGGAGCGCGGCAGCACGCTGCAGCATCACCTGGACGGCGCTGTGTACCGGCAGGCTGACATGCTCGTAGTCCAGCGTCTGCTCGAAGCGCAGGGTCTCGTGCACGGCCAGCGGGTGCGACGGGTGGACCACGATGGCGAGGTGGTCGCTGCGGTAGCGGCGCGACTGCAGGCCCGTCAGGTCGGCGGCGTCCCAGCAGAGGCCAATTGAAGCGACCCCTTCCTTGATGCCACGAATCACATCGGGGCTGACGCGTTCTTCCATGTTGACCTGAATGTCGTGGTGGGCTGGCGCCTGTAAAAAATTCGCCACGTCATCGGCCAGCGACTCGGCCATGACGGAAGCGGTGGCGAGGATGCGCACCTGGCCACGCACGCCCAGCGCGTAGGCGGCCATGTCGCGTTCGATGCGGTCGGCACTGGCCAGCATGGTGCGCGCGTGTTCCAGCAGGCTTTCGCCGGCCGGCGTGGGTTCGACGCCGCGCCGTCGGCGTAGCAGCAGCGGGGTGCCCACCGTGTCTTCAAGCTGCGCCAGCCGCTTGCTGATGGCCGAGCCGACGATGTTGGCCTGCTCGGCCGCCCGGGCGATGCTGCGCGTTTCACACACGGCAGCAAACAGCCGCAGGGTGGTCATGTCCAGGTCTCTCATGGGGCAACTCCGATCAGGCAACTCAGTTCGGCAGGCTGATGCAGCCCTCTTTAGATATTCCAATATGGAACGTCAGCGGTTCCAAAATTGATTATTAGAACCACTCGGGAAATTCTAAACTGTGCGCCTGAATTTCAAAATACCTGGAGACAGTCAGTGAACATGCTTTCAAGTGCTTCGGCTTCCCCCAAAGCCGCCCTGGCCACCAAGCCGGCCCTGCCTCGGCAGGTCAGTATTCGTGAAGTGGGCCTGCGCGACGGGCTGCAGAGCATTGCCACCGTCATGCCCACAGCGCGCAAGCTGGCGTGGATCCGCGATGCCTACGACGCTGGCCAGCGCGAAATCGAAGTGGGCTCGTTTGTCCCGGCACGGCTGCTGCCGCAACTGGCCGACACCGCCGAGCTGGTGGCTTATGCAAAAACGCTGCCCGGCCTGGTCACGTCCGTGCTGGTGCCCAATCTCAAAGGTGCCGAACGCGCCATCGAATCAGGCGCCGACCTGATGCTGCTGCCGCTTTCCGCCAGCCATGCCCACAGCCTGGCCAATTTGCGCAAGACACCCGATGAAGTGGTGCAGGAGATTGGCCGCATCCGTGCGGCGCGTGATGCCTCTGGCTCAAAAATCCTGATTGAAGTGGGCTTTAGCACGGCGTTTGGCTGCACGTTGCAGGGCCGGGTCGAGCCGTCAGCAGTGCTGCGCCTGCTGCAGCGGGTGCTGGACGCCGGCGTGGACCGGGTCGGCCTGGCAGACACGGTGGGCTACGCCGATCCGGCGATGGTGCGCGATCTGTTCGAGGCCGTTTTCACCATTGCCGGGGACCAGCTGGCCTGCGGCCACTTTCATGACACCCGCGGCATGGGTGTGGCCAATGTGTATGCCGCGCTGCAAACCGGGGTGACGCGTTTTGACGCCTGCCTGGCCGGCATTGGCGGCTGTCCGCATGCGCCCGGCGCCAGTGGCAATGTGGCCAGCGAAGACCTGGCCTACATGTTTGCCAGCATGGGCATCAAAACCGGCATCAATTTCGACATGCTGATGGCGCTGCGCACAAAGGTGGCCAGCTGGCTGGAAGGCGAAACCCTGCACGGCACCTTGTGGCGCGCAGGCCTGCCCAAAACCATGCGGGCAAGCGCTACGGCATGAACATTCCCGATTTCCAAAGAAAGCTGCATGCAAAACACTCCTACTTCAGCCCCACCCCAGCCGCTGGCCGGCTTGCGCGTTGTCGAGTTCACCCACATGGTCATGGGCCCCACCTGCGGCATGGTGCTGGCCGACATGGGGGCCGAGGTCATCAAGGTCGAGCCTATCGACGGCGACCGCACCCGCCGCCTGCTGGGCGCCGGCGCCGGCTTTTTCCCGCTGTTCAACCGCAACAAGAAAAGCATGGGCATTGACCTGCACAGCCCGGCAGGCGCGGAGGTGGCGCGCAAACTCTGCGCCAGCGCCGATGTGGTGGCGGAGAACTTCAAGCCCGGCACCATGGCCAAATACGGCCTCGACTACAGCGCCTTGAGCGCCGTCAACCCGCGTGTGATTTACGCCAGCCACAAGGGCTTTCTGCCCGGCCCCTACGACCACCGCACCGCGCTGGACGAGGTGGTGCAGATGATGGGCGGCCTGGCCTACATGACGGGCCGCCCCGGCGACCCGCTGCGCGCCGGCACCAGCGTCAACGACATCATGGGCGGGCTGTTTGGCGCCATCGCGGTGCTGGGCGCGCTGATCCAGCGCGGCATCAGCGGCAAGGGCATGGAAGTGCAGTCGGCGCTGTTCGAGAACAATGTGTTCCTGGTTGGCCAGCACATGCTGCAATACGCCATCACCGGCCAGCCGGCCGCCCCCATGCCCGATCGCATTTCGGCCTGGGCGGTGTACGACGTGTTTACCGTGAAGGATGGCGAGCAGATCTTCCTGGCGGCAGTCAGTGATGCGCAATGGGCGACGTTTTGTGATGCGCTGGGGTTTGCCGATCTCAAGGCCGACCCGCGCTACACCACCAACAACGAGCGCGTCACCCTGCGCCCCACCCTGCTGCCCATGCTGCGCGAACGCTTCGCGACACGCAGCGCCGCAGAGCTCGCGGCGCTGTTCGAAAAGGTGGGCCTGCCGTTTGCCCCGATCCGCAAACCCGAAGAGCTGTACGACGACGAGCACCTCCTGGCGACGGGGGGCCTGGCCGACATCACGCTGCCCGATGGCGAGCGCGCCGGTGAGACCGCGAAAACCACGCTGTGCCCCTTTACCATGGACGGCCAGCGCCTGGGCGTGCGGCTCAATCCCCCCACGCTGGGTGAACACACGCAGGAGCTGCTCGCCGGCCTGGGCTACGCCGCCGGCGAGATCGAGAGTTTGCACCGGCAGGCGGCCGTGGCCTGAACAGCCTTGACGATTTCAACGACTCATCACAAACGGAGACAACCATGACAGCACAAACGACAACCCTCGCGAAAGCCAGCCGCCGACAAACCCTGCGCGGCCTGGGCGCCCTGCTGCTGGGCAGCACCTTCATCAGCACGCCGCTGACTGTGCTCGCACAAACGGCTGATCGGGCCGTGCGCTTTATCCTGCCGGTGGGGGCAGGCTCGGGCGTTGACACCATCGTTCGCGCCGCCAGTGCGGCCATGGGCAAAACGCTGGGCCACCCGGTGGTGATTGAAAACCAGCCCGGCGCCGGCGGCATCGTCGGCACGGCGGCCCTGGTCAAGTCGGCGCCGGACGGCATGACGCTCAGCGTGGTGTCCAACAACCATGTGGTGTACCCCAGCGTGTACAAATCGCTGCCGTTTGACCCGATCGCCGACATCACCCCGATCAGCGTGCTCGGCAGCACGCCCTTCGTGCTGGTGGTCAATCCGGCCCGGGTGCCGGCCACCAACGTGAAGGAACTGGTGGCGCTGCTCAAGGCCAAACCCGATAGCTACAACTACGCATCATCGGGCAACGGCACCATCTTGCACCTGGCCGTTGAAATGTTTCTGGACGAGGCCCAGGTCAAGGCCAAACACATTCCGTACAAGGGAGTAGGCCCCATGGTGACCGACTTGATTGGCGGCCAGGTGGATCTGGGCGTGCTGTCGCTGCCGTCGGTGCAGGCGCACCTGAAAAGCGGCGCCCTGCGCGCCATCGGCGTGGGCGGCAGCAGCCGCGTGAGCGCGGCGCCCGACATTCCCACGATCGCCGAACAGGGCCTGCCCAACTACAACATGGAAGGCTGGTTTGCCGTGGTGGGCCCAGCCAAACTGCCGGCGGCAGAGGCCAAACGCATCCAGGCCGCCGTGGCCGCCGCGTATGCGGCGCCCGAAGTGAAAGAGGCCATGGCCAAACAGGGCAACACCATCAACCCGACCAGCCCGGAAGCGGCCGCGCAGTACTTCCGCAGCGAACTGGTGAAGTACGCCAAGCTGGTCAAAAAAGCGGGTGTTGAACTGCAGTGATGCCGGTTCCTGGAAGCACAAACGCTATCATTTAAATAGCTGTTTGCGCCCATCAACCATGGGCCAGAAGGCGATTTGACTGTTAAATCAGCCCAGTCGGCCTTCCGCAAGCCCTGGCGAGCCGCCACAAGCCCGGCTACAGCTTGGCAATCGACACCTCGGTCGATTTGACCAGCGCCACCACCTCGCTGCCAATGACCAGTTCCAGCTGGTCAACCGAGCGCGTGGTGATGACGGAGGTGACGATGCCCCAGGGCGTTTCGACGTCGATTTCGGAGACCACGTCGCCGCGGATGATTTCTTTGACTTTGCCGCGGAACTGGTTGCGGACGTTGATGGCTTGGATGGACATGAATAAACTCCTTGGGTTAAAAAAACGCTATTAAATAAGTAGCTGCCTGCACCCGCAACTATTGGGCTACGGGCGCTTTTTATGCATCAAACGGCCCAGCGCAGGCCACGAGCGGGCGAGCCCGGCCAGGCCGGTTCGCTTGGTGATATTTCTTCGCCGGGTTGCTGCAGCACGCGGTCCAGAATCCTCTTTTCAAGCACACCAAACTGCGGATTGCTGCGCTCGCGCGGGCGGGCCAAAGGGATGCGCTCATCCAGCGCAATGCGGCCGTCCTCGATCAGGATCACGCGGTCGGCCAGCGCCACGGCTTCCTGCACGTCGTGCGTCACCAGCAGGGCCGTGAAGCCGCGTTGCTGCCACAGGCCTTCAATCAGTTGGTGCATTTCGATACGGGTCAGCGCATCGAGCGCGCCCAGCGGTTCATCGAGCAGCAGCAGGCGCGGCTGGTGCACCAGGGCTCTGGCCAGCGAGACACGCTGGCGCTGCCCACCCGAGAGCCGGGCCGGCCAGTCGGGCTGGCGGTCTGCCAGGCCCATCTGGGCCAGCACCTCGGCCGCCGCTGCATGGCCGCCGGGCGGCAGGCCCAGCGCCACGTTGTCAATCACGCGCCGCCAGGGCAAGAGGCGTGAGTCCTGAAACATGATGCGGGTGTCGTTGCTCAGACCCTTGACGTCCTGTCCGTCGAGCCGGATACTGCCTTGCGTGGCCGGCTCCAGCCCGGCCACGAGGCGCAGCAAGGTGCTCTTGCCGCAGCCGCTGCGGCCGACGATGGCGACAAATTCGCCGGGTTCAATGACCAGCTCGGTGTGTTGCAGCACCTGGCGCTTGCCGTAGCGCTTGGACAGGCCACGAACTTCAAGGCGCACACCACGAGATTCGGTTTTTTCAGTACTTGTCATGTTGTCCCTTAAACGCCAGCGCTCTGATAACCGGGGTGCCAGCGCAGCCAATAGCGCTCCAGCCCGCGGGCAAACACGTCGGCCAGCTTGCCCAGCAGGGCGTAAAGCAGAATGCCGACCAGCACCACATCGGTCTGCAAAAACTCCCGTGCATTCATCGTCAGGTAGCCAATACCGGCCTGCGCCGAAATGGTTTCGGCCACGATAAGAATCACCCACATCAGGCCCAGCGAAAAGCGCAGCCCCACCAAAATTGACGACAGCGCGCCCGGCAAAATGACTTCGCGGTACAGCTGCCAGCGGGATAAGCCATAGGTGCGGCCCATCTCAATCAGGCCGGGGTCCACATTGCGGATGCCGTGAAAGGTGTTGATGTAGA
>DASXRN010000021.1:0-20648 GCA_036506595.1 Polaromonas sp.
GGCCCACCATCGCGGCGCTCACCGGCCTGCTGGTGCTGACCAAGGGCCTGGAGGCCAGCGGTTCACTGCATCGCTTGGGCCACTGGCTGATCGGCTTCATGAGCACCGAGCGCGCCACCGCGCTGTGCCTGGTGCTGGCCGCCGCGCTGCTCTCCACGCTGCTCACCAACGATGTGGCGCTCTTTGTGGTGGTGCCGCTCACGCTGGGCGTCTGCCGCATCACCGGCCTGCCCGCCACGAAGCTGGTCATTTTTGAAGCGCTGGCCGTCAATGCCGGCTCGGCGCTCACGCCCATCGGCAATCCGCAAAACCTGTTCCTCTGGCAGCTGTCGGGTGCGTCGTTTGCGGCGTTCACCCTTCACATGCTGCCGCTGGTGGCGCTGCTGATGCTGCTGTTGCTGGGCTTCACGGCCTGCGTGTTTCGCGGCCGCAAGGTGCAGGTGCGCGACGAGCACCTGCTGCCGCCGCTGGACCGCGTGCTGCTTGGCGTCTCGCTCGCCCTCTACATTCCGTTCCTGGTCGCCACTGACCTTCACCAGGCCGCTTGGGCGGTGGCCGGCGTGCTGCTGGTCTTTGCGCTGCTGCGCCCCCGGGTGCTGGTGCAGGTGGACTGGGGCCTGCTGCTGGTCTTTGTGCTGATGTTTATTGACCTGCGCCTGCTCTCCGGGCTCGATGTCGTGCACCGCGCAATGACGGGGCTGGACCTGGCGCAGCCGCTGCGCCTGTATTTCACCGGCATCGCCGCCTCGCAAGTCATCAGCAATGTGCCGGCGGCCATTGCGCTGGCCGAATATTCCAGAGACTGGCGTGTGCTGGCCTACAGCGTCAACGTCGGCGGCTTTGGCCTCGTGGTCGGTTCCCTGGCCAACCTGATTGCGCTGCGCATGGCGCAGGATCGCAAGGCCTGGCCGCACTTTCATGGGTTTGCCCTGCCTTTCCTGCTGGTGGCGGCGGCGGTGGGCTATGCCCTGATCTCCCTCGGGATCGCCCGGTAAGCCCTTGCAGCCAAAGCCCCGCTGCTGGCGGCAGGGCAATTACCGCCCCGGGCTGGCGTCGCGCCGCTTCACTTCGCCGGCGTGGCTGGCGGGCGCTCTTCCTGCCCGCCCGGATGCCGCGCAAACCGCGCCGGCTCGCGGCCATGCACGGGCGCATCGTCGGCAAACGACCAGCCGCCAAACTGCGTGCGCCGGTAGTCGGCCAGGGTCTGGGCGATCTCGGCCTGCGTGTTCATGACAAACGGGCCGTACTGCACCACCGGCTCGCCGATGGGCCGGCCCTGCAGCAGCAGGAATTCGGCAAGCTCGCTGCCGTTGTTGGCCAGCTCGACCGCTTCGCCGGCGCGCAGCTCAATGGCGGCATGGCTGGCCACGGCTTCGCCGGCCACGGTGACCGACGCGCCCTTGAAAAAGTACAGCTTGCGCCGCGTGCCCTTGCCGGTGGCGGCGGGCAGCGTCCATGTGGCGCCGGGCGCCATGCGAAGGGTCCAGATCGCCACGTCGGCATCGGCCTGCGCGGCCCATGAGTCGGGCGGCGGCGTCAGCGGCGCGCCTGCATCGCTGTCGGCGTTCTGCAGCCGGCCTGCGATCACGGCGACCTCGGTGGTGCGGCCATTGGCATCCGTGGCCGCCAGGCGCGGAATGTCTTTCGACCAGAACATGGTGAAGTGCGGGTCCGCCATCTTGTTGGCGGCGGGCAGGTTCAGCCAGATCTGGAACAGCTCCAGCGGGTTGGCGTTCTCCTGATCCAGCAGCGGGAACATTTCCGAATGCACCACGCCCTTGCCGGCGGTGAGCCACTGCACATCGCCCTGGCCAAAGCGCGCCGTGGCGCCCAGCGAGTCGGCATGGTCGATCAGGCCCTTGCGGACTATGGTCACGGTTTCAAAGCCGCGGTGCGGGTGCGGCGGAAAGCCCGGCACCGTGCTGCCGTGGTACATGCTCCAGCCGTCCTTGCGGCTGAAGTCCTGCCCGATGTCGCGGCCGGCAAGCGAAGCGGCCGGGCCCATCTGCGCATTCGCCTTGGGATAGGCGTCGTCGTGGTAGGCGCAGAAGAGGAAAGGGTCTAGGGTCTCCCACGGAAAACCAAGGGGCTTGATCTGGAGGATGGGGCTGGCGGGCATGGCAGGCTTTCAGGCTTGGAAAAAGCCCATGTGAGGTTATCCCCTCCGCTTTCAAGCGCTGGCCCTGCGGCCCGCCACGGCCTCGCTTTGGACTCTGCCAAGAGCCAAATCGGCCCTGAGCCCAGGCAAAATGGGCGCAAGCAGCTATTTAAATGATAGCATTTGCCAGCACACCCGTCCGGCAGGCCGCCCGCGGCGCCTACTTCACGCGCCGGTACGTCGCCGTCATGAAGTGTTTCCACGTCCCGTCGCCCTGCAGCACCTGGGAGCTCAGTTCGCGCTCGTCCTTGCCCTTGAGCGTGATCATGTCCTGGTAGCGGGCCAGCTTGCCATCGCCGGCAAAGCTCGGCCCTTCGGTGTCGAGGGTCAGCACTTTTTGCTCGGCATCCAGCGTGCCCCGGTAAATCCACATATGGGTCATCATCGAGCCGGCCCAGCTGCCGACGAACGCCTTTTTCTCCGGGTCGTAGCCCAGCGTCATCAGCATGGTGGCCAGGCCGCCGCCGGGCATCTCGCCGCTACCTTCGCACAGCACCCACAACTTGCCCAGTCCGCGCACGCTTTCCTTGCCCGTGCTTTTCACGGGCGGCTGGCCCGGGCCCATCTGCATCTCGCTTTCGCAAGTCCATTCGCCCAGCAGTTGCTGGAGCCACTGGTGTTCCTTTTGCGGTTCTGCCTTCATCATCAAAGCCTCCTGGGAAGTTAAGCCATGAAATGCGCCCGCAGCGGCTTCACAAGCCCGGCTTGCCTCACGCTGCCGGCGCGGTCGGGAAAGGTTCGCGCCAGGCCTCCAGCGCGTTGAGCCCGGCGTGCCAGCGCCGGATTTCAGGGCAATCGTCGAGCGGCAGCCTGGCCTCCTTGGCGTAGGGCAGCGTGATCGCCACCGCAAAGTCGGCCACGCTCAACGCCTCACCGACCAGGTAGCGGCGCCCGCGCAAATGCCCTTCCAGCACGGCGGCGTAGCGCAGGAACCCCTGGGTCGCTTTCTGGATCTCGGCCGGATCGGGCTCGCCCATGCCAAAGCGCGGCCTGATGATGTGCTCGAAGTAAAGGGTGCCGGCCTGGGGCGCGAACTCGGTGGTGTCCCACATCAGCCAGCGCATCACCTCGATTTGCCGCTCATCGCGCGGCCACAGGTCCGAGCCGGCTTTCCCTGCCAGGTAGCACATGATCGCGTTCGACTCCCAAAGCACCTTGCCCGCATCCACCAGCACCGGCACCTTGGCATTGGGGTTCATGGCGCGGAACGCCGGCGTCAGGTGTTCCCCCTTGCCGAGATCGATGCCAACGAACTCCACGGGCAGCTTCAGGTATTTCGCGACGGCGCAGGCCTTCCTCGGGTTCAGGGTGTCTGAAAAATAGAGCTTCATAAAGTTTCCTTCGGGGGGTTGCCCGTCTGGCGAGGCCGGCCCAAGCCGGCCTTACCTCAATCGCTGCGGCCCTGGCCTTCCATGTCGCTGACCCAGGCGCCGATGTCGGCGACCAGCGCGGGAGTGGGCGCGAAGGCGTCGTCGTGGCAGATGATCAGCAGGTACCGCATGGCGTGCTGCCCACCTCAGGGCATCGGGGTCGGCACGATCACCATCCATGACACGCCGAAGCGGTCGGCGACCATGCCGAAGGACGAGGCGAAAAAGGTTTTGGCCATCGGCATCTGCACCTGCCCGCCTTCGCCCAGGGCCTTGAACAGTCGCTGCGCCTCGGCGTCGTTAGGCGCCGTCAGCGACAGCGAAAAGCCCTTGAATTCCGGCTTGCCCTGGGCCATGCCGTCGGAGGCCATCACGTCGGTGTCGCCGATCCGAAAGGAGGCGTGCATGATGCTGTCGCCCGGGATGGGGCCGCACTCTGCAGACGGCGGCTCGGGGCTCTCCTTGAAGCGCATCATCATTGTCACTTCGGCGCCCAGCGCAGTTTTGTAAAACGTCAGGGCCTCTTCGCAGCGGCCGTTAAACATCAGGTAGGGTTGAACTTGCATGGCGGTTTCCTTTCGGGGTGGTGGTGGGGTGATTGTTCAGGCCGTGGCGCCAAGGTCTGCCGGCACGGCGCTCATGTCCATGTACATGATTTCCCAGAGGTGGCCGTCCAGGTCCTGGAAGCCGTGCTGGTACATGAAGCCGTGGTCCTGCGGCTTGTTGGGTGTGGCCGCGCCCGCGGCGATGGCCTTGCCCACCAGCTCGTCGACCTTTTTGCGGCTTTCGCTGGAGAGGCACAGCAGCACCTCGGTGCTTTTCTTCGCGTCGCTGATCGGGTTGGGCGTGAAGGTCTTGAAGAAGCTTTCCACCAGCAGCATGACGTAGATGTCGTCGCTCACGATCATGCAAGCGGCCTTCTCGTTGGTGAATTGCGGGTTGAACCTGAAGCCCAGCGCGGTGAAAAATTTCACCGACTTGTCGAGGTTTTTCACGGGCAGGTTCACGTAAATTTGGGTAGCCATGGGTCTTCCTTTTTGAAAGTTGAATTGGAAAGTTGAATTGAAGTGGGAACGGGTCGGGCCGCCTCAGGCCTGCTCATGCGCCTGCTGCAGGCGCTTGATGTCAATCTTGTGCATCTGCAGCATGGCCTTCATGACGGCGCTCGCCTTGGTCGGGTTTTTGTCGCCCAGCAACTCGCCCAAGGCGGTGGGAATGATCTGCCACGACACACCGTATTTGTCCTGCAGCCAGCCGCACTGGTTTTTCACGCCGCCTGCGGAGAGCTTGTCCCACAGCTCGTCGACCTCTTCCTGCGTCTTGCAATTCACAAACAGCGAGATGGCCGGCGAGAAGCTGAAGTGCGGGCCGCCGTTCAAGGCCATGAACTCCTGCCCTTCCAGCTCGAGGGTGCCGGTCATGACCGTTCCCTTGGGCCCCGGCCCTTCCTCGCCATAGCGTCTCAGCATTTTGATCTTCGAATTCTTGAAGATGGAGGTATAGAAATTCATGGCCTCCTCTGCCTGGTCGTTGAACCACAAGAAGGGAGTGATTTTCTGCATGGTCTTGCTCCTGTGTGTGCATGGTTTTCGCATGGACTGGCGCTTGCACGGCGAGCCAATCAGATCTATTGTGTACACCGTCCACAAAAGAATAGCAAAGATAATGGACAGTGTCCACATAAATAAGTAACAAGTCATGACGAGCGCGCCCAAGCCTTTAACCGCACGCAGCACCTACCGCCACGGTGACCTGCAGCGTGCCCTGCTGGAGGCGGGTATAGCGCTGGCGCGCAGCGGCGGGCCCGATGCGGTGGTGCTGCGTGAAGCCACCCGGCGCGCGGGCGTGGCGCCCAACGCCGCCTACCGGCATTTCGCCAGCCGGCAGGCCCTGCTGCAGGCGGTGCGCGCGGCCGCCCTGTCAGCCGTGGCCACGGCCATGGAAGCCGAGCTGGCCACCCTGCCGCCGGGCCTGCCGCCGGCCGACCTGGCCCGCGCCAGCGTGCGCGCCGTCGGCACCGGCTACCTGCGCTTTGCCCAGACTGAAACCGGCCTGTTCCGCACGGCCTTCGCTGCCTCCGGCGATTTGAAACAAGACGGCCCATCAGATCCGGCCGCGGCCGGCCAAAGCGGCCTGAACCCGTTTGAGCTGCTGGGCGCCGCGCTGGACAAGCTGGTGGAGGCCGGCGTGATGCCGCCCGAGCGCCGACCCGGCGCGGAATTCCTCGCCTGGTCGGCGGTGCACGGCCTGGCCATGCTGGTCATTGATGGCCCGCTGGGCCGCGTGGTCGGGCCGCAGATGCAGCAGGTCGGTCAGCGCCTGCTGGATATGGTGGAAAAGGGGCTCTAGCAGGCGACCCAAGACCGGGCTCGGGACTTGCGGGCAGCCGGGCTATGCCGTGCTTCCTTCACCGACGGAGCGCGCTAACCCGTGCACCCTCGTGCACCTCCTTGCCGAAGGACGTGGTTTGTCGTTCCAACGACAGACACACAGCTTTCCTGCGGCGAGCATCTGGCTCTCAACAAATTATTAGGAGTCAAGCATGTCCGAAGCCATGTACGAACGGGGCCTGGGCCGAAATACAGCGAACTACGCGCCCCTGACGCCGCTGTCATTCCTGGACCGTACTGCTGACGTTTACCCTGACCGCATCGCCCTGTTGCATGGCGAGCTGAAGCAGACCTGGGCTCTGACCAGGGAGCGGTGCTACCGTTTGGCGAGTTCACTTGTCAAGCGTGGCGTCACTCGCCAAAGCACCGTGACCATCATCGCGCCCAATACGCCGGCGATGCTCGAAGCCCATTTCGGCATACCCCTCGCCGGCGCAGTCATCAATGCCATCAATTGCCGACTCGATGCCCAGGCCATCGCCTTCATCTTGCGTCACGGCGAAGCGTCCGTCTTGCTGGTCGACCGGGAGTTCGCTGCGCTGGCAGCCGCGGCGCTTGAGCATGTCCCGAATAAACCATGGGTCGTTGATATCAACGATGCGCTGGCGCCGCCCGGCAACTGCATCGGGTCCCTCGACTACGAGGCACTGCTGGCCGAGGGGGACGCCGACTTCGGGGGTGTCTGGCCGCAAGACGAGTGCGATGCCATCGCGTTGAACTACACCTCCGGCACTACAGGCGATCCAAAGGGGGTGGTACCCAGCCATCGTGGAACCTACATCATGAGCCTGCTGCAAATGACGAACTGGGCGCTTCCCCGCCAACCTGTCTACCTGTGGACGCTGCCCATGTTTCACGCCAACGGATGGTGCTTCACCTGGGCGATCACGGCCGCAGCAGGTACGCACGTGTGCCTGCGCAAGGTCACACCCGCCAACGTTCGTCTGGCTATCGAGAAGTACGACGTGGATCACTTTTGCGCCGCCCCGGTTGTGCTGGCGGGCCTGGCCAGCGAGGCGACACCGACGCCCTTGCGCAAAAGTGTCCGGGTCCTCACGGCCGGCTCCCCGCCGCCAGCCGCCGTGCTGCGCGCGGTGCAAGCGCAGGGCTTTGCCGTCGATCACGTCTATGGCATCACGGAAGCCCTGGGTACTCCGGTCAGTTGCGCCTGGCAAGATGCGTGGCAAGAATTCGAGCCAGACCACCAGGCGCGCATCAAGGTCAGGCAAGGTGTTCGTGCAGCCGCTCTTGAAGGCATGCAGGTCGCCGACCCTCAGACACTTGTCGCGGTCCCGCATGACGGCCGAACCTCCGGCGAGTTGATGCTGCGCGGCAACGTGGTGATGAAGGGCTATCTCAAGAATCAGCCGGCGACTGAACAGGCCTTCGCGGGCGGCTGGTTTCACACGGGCGACATTGCCGTGGTTCATCCAGACGGCTACGTCCAGATCACCGACAGATCGAAAGACGTGATCATCTCCGGTGGTGAAAACATATCGTCGGTCGAGGTCGAGGACCTGCTCCACCATCACCCCGCGGTCAGATTGGCCGCGGTGGTCGCCACGGCCGATCCCAAATGGGGTGAAGTGCCGTGCGCCTTCGTTGAGCTGCGGCCCGAACAGCATGCGAGCAGCGAAGAGATCATCGCTTTTTGCCGCGATCACCTGGCCCACTTCAAGTGTCCGCGGCGAGTCGTGTTTATGGAGCTTCCGAAGACCGCGACCGGAAAGATCCAGAAATTCCGTTTGCGCGAGCTCGCGGGAAGCCAGGATGCCATCACCCAGCTTGCGAGCCTGACCGCGAAGGAGTTGGCATGAATACGCATGGCTCGGGCGCGGGATGGGCGGTGCTCGACGTGCCGCTACCCGCCACCGCGAAAACGATCCGATGTGAAGCCCGCGCATTCGCACGGCGTGAAATTGAGCCCCGCGCTGCCGAGATTGATGCGGCCGGAAAATTCCCCGACGACCTTTGGCCGAAGCTCGGTCAAGCCGGGCTGCTCGGCCTCACGGTGGCACCGGAGTACGGCGGCGCCGGTCTCGGCTATCTCGAACACCTGGTGGTCATGGAAGAGATCAGCCGGGCCTCAACGGCGCTCGGTTTCTCCTATCTGGTTCATTCACACGCCTGCGTGAACCAGATTGCCCTGTATGGGACGCAAGAGCAGAAGCGCAGGCTTCTTCCGGGCCTGGTGAACGGCTCACAGGTGGGGGGGCTGGCCATGACCGAGCCCGACGCCGGGTCGGACGTGCTCGGTGGCATGCGCACGGTGGCGGAGCCGGTCGGAGACGGGTTTCGGCTGTCTGGCCGCAAGGCCTGGATCGCCAATGCACCGCGGGCGGATGTTCTGGTCGTGTATGCACGAACCGATCCGGATTTGGGAAGCAAAGGCATTAGCGCCTTTGTGGTGGACACACGCCGGCCCGGCGTCACGCTCGGTCCGCCGCGCGCCAGCTTGGGCATGCGTGGCTGCCAGGTCGGAGACATTGCATTCGACGGCTGCCGCCTGGGCGCCGACGACTTGTTAGGCGGGTTGAATCAGGGGGCGGCCGTGCTGATGGAGGGCCTGGCGCGTGAGCGGCTCGTTGCCACGGGCGGTGCATTGGGCCTGCTGCAGGCCTGCCTTGACGTGGCCCTGCCCTATTGCTGTCGCCGCGAGCAGTTCGGCAAGCCGATCGCATCCTTTCAACTCGTGCAGGCGAAGCTGGCCGACATGCTGGCGGACCTGAATGCCTCACGCAGCTACGCCTATGCAATGGCGGCTGTCCATAGCAACGGTCAGGGGCACTCTTTCGACAGCACCGCCTTGTTGCTGTTCGTCGCAGAGCGGGCGTCCGCAGCGGCGCGCCAGGCCGTCCAGCTGATGGGGGCTGCCGGCTTCGACGGCGAATCCAGCGCGTCGCGTCTGTATCGCGACGCCAGCCTGTTTACCCTGGGCTTCGGCACCTCGGAGATTCGGCGCATTGTCGTAGGGCGCGGGCTGCTGTCTGCAAGCCAGGCTCGGCACAATTGAAGACCTTGCGCCTGCCCTTTCGGTAGTATCTTCACGACATGGACGAGTTTCTCAAGGAGTCGACCTGGTTCGCACAATTGCCCTCAGTGGAGCAAACGCGCGTCGCGTCGGAAGTTCGCCTGCGGGAGGTGACGGAAGGCGGCTATCTTTTGCGATCGGGCGGCGCTGCCGATCACTGGTGGGGCGTCGTCGACGGACTGCTGAAGATGTGCACTACCGAGCGTGATGGACGTGCCATCACCTTCACCGGCCTGTCGAGTGGCGCGTGGTTCAGCGAAGGATCTGTACTGCGGGGTGAACCACTGCGCTACGACGTGGTTGCATTGCGTGACAGCAAAGTAGCCATGGTGCCGGCCGCTACTTTCTTCAGGCTCTACCACCATCACGTCTGCTTTAACCACTACCTGATCTCGCTGCTCAACGAGCGGCTGCAGCAGTTCGTGGTCAGCTATGAAGTCCAGCGATCCATGTCCGTTGACAGCCGTGTCGCCAGATCGCTGGCAAGCCTCTTCAACAAAAGACTCTATCCCGGCACCGAAACTCACTTGAGAATTTCCCAGGAAGAAATCGCCAACTTGACGGGCATCTCGCGACAGCGCTGCAGCCAGGCCCTCACCACCCTCCGTGACGCGGGCTTGCTGCGAACAGAGTACCAAGGGGTCACGATTGTGGATCTGGAAGGACTTATGAAGTTTGATGGTTAGGCGGCCAACGCCTGCATCGGTCGGCTTCGTCGGCGTGGCGCTCATGGTGTTTTCCTGGGTTGGCTTGCAGGGCATGGCGGAAAAGCAACGTCCGCTTCTCGTCAAGAAGGCTTCGCGTGGGGGACGTGCGGCGCCTGGCTGTGGTGCTTGCGCTGCGCCTTGGGCACCCACTGGCTGAGCAGCAGCCCCGCCACCACGATGATGGCCCCGACGATCTGCAAACCGGTCGGCACAAAACCCTTGATCAGCGCATCGAGGACAAACGCGGTGATCGGAACCAGCAGGAAGAAGGGGGCGACCACCACCACGCCCGCGCTGGCGATGGACCCGAACCACAGCACAAAGGGCACGGCCGTCAACACCACCGCCAGAATCACGAAACCCGCGACGTTGGTGGCCGTGATGGCGCTGGGCAGGTCGCCGGCCAGCAAGGCCACCAGCAACAGCTCGATGCCCGCCACCAGCAACTGCCAGCCGGTGAAGGCGAGCATCGAGATAGCCGGTTTGCCCCACTTGTTCATCAGCACGCCGCCCAGCGCCAGCGAAACGGTTCCGCCCAGCGCGGCGGCGACACCGATGGCATCGAGGCCGGCATTGCCCTTGAGCACCACCAGCGCCACACCCGCCACGCCAATCAGCACGCTGGCGATCTTCAGCAGGCTGGGCTTCATTTTCAGAATGGCCCAGCCCAGCAAGATGGCGCACAGCGGCCCCAGGGCCTGAAAGATGGCCGCCACGCCGCCCGGCAAACGCATGGCCGAGATGAAGAGCAGCGCGAAGAACAGGCCGGCGTTCAGCGTGCCCAGCACGATGAGCTTGTTCCACCAGCCGGGGGGCGGCAAATGGCGGGCGAACAGCAGCAGCGCAAAGGCGCCGGCCAGGGCACGCACGGCGGCGACCAGCAAGGGAGTGTGAGGCAGCAAGGTCGTCGAGACGACATAGGTAAAGCCCCAGAGAATGGTGGCCACGGCGGCAGAAGTTTTCGGGCCCATGAGAAGTTCCAGTGGTGGGTAAGGACAGAAACAGTTAAGGCCTGCGGCGCGTCCATGCGCGCGCCGGCAGGCCCGGTGGCATGACCTGGATTTACTTGGACGCCTTGATCGCGCTGTAGCTGGTCATCAGGTTGCGGTAGTCGGGGATGTGGTTGGCGAACAGGGTGCCCAGGCCTTCCACATCGTTGCGCCAGTCGCGGTGCAGCTCGCAGGCCAGGCCAAACCAGGTCATCAGCTGGGCACCGGCTTCGGACATCCGGTTCCAGGCTGCATTGCGGGTGACTTCGTTGAAGGTGCCCGACGCATCGGTCACCACAAAGACCTCAAAGCCTTCGGCGAGTGCCGACAGGGCCGGGAAGGCTACGCAGACCTCGGTCACCACGCCGGCGATGATCAGCTGCTTGCGCCCGGTCGCCTTGACGGTCTTCACGAAGTCTTCGTTGTCCCAGGCATTGATCTGGCCCGGGCGCGGAATGAAGGCCGCGTCGGGCAGGGTCTGCTTGAGCTCGGGCACGAGGGGGCCGTTGGGGCCGTCCTCGAAGCTGGTGGTCAGCACGGTGGGCAGCTTGAAGTACTTCGCGATGTCGGCCACCGCCAGCACATTGTTCTTGAACCTGTCGGGATCGCTGTCGCGCACCAGCGACAGCAGGCCGGCCTGGTGATCGACCAGCAGCACGGCGGCCTGGTCTTTGTCGAGACGACGGTATGGGTTGGACATGAGGATTCTCCTAAGTGATAAACAAAGCCCGTCAGGGCGGTGGGCGACATGCCCGGGGGAAATCCGCCCGAAGGCGGGGCGGTGATCCGACCCTTTGCAGAGCGGCCGGATCCGCTTGCTCAGTGCGCCGTCTGGCCGATCCGGCCGAAGCGGCCGGCGTTGAAGTCGGCCATCGCCGTGGCGATTTCGGCCTGGGTGTTCATGACGAAGGGGCCATGGCCGACAATCGGCTCGTTGATCGGCTCGCCGCTCAGCACCAGCAGCGTGGCCTCGCTGTTGGCCTCCAGACTCAAGCCATCGCCTTCGCGCTCCAGCAGCACCATCTGCGCTTCGCGCACCACTTCGCCGTTGACCAGCAGCGTGCCGTGCAGCACCACGACGGCGGCGGTGTGGCCTTCGGGCAGGGTCAGCGCGGCGTCCTTGCCCTGGCCCAGCCGGACATCCCACACATTGATGGGCGTGAAGGTTCGCGCCGGTCCCTGGTTCCCGTCGTAGTTGCCGGCGATGACGCGCACGCTTCCCGCATCGTTGGGCAGGGCCACAGCCGGGATCTGCGGGTCGACAATGCCCTGGTAACGCGGCGCGGCCATCTTGTCCTTGGCCGGCAGGTTCACCCACAGCTGAACCATTTCCAGCGTGCCGCCTTGTTGCGTGAACGCGGGCGAATGAAACTCCTCATGCAGGATGCCCGAGGCCGCCGTCATCCACTGCACATCACCCGGGCCGATCACGCCGCCGCTGCCGGTGGAGTCCTGGTGCGCGACCTCGCCCTTGTAGACGATGGTCACCGTCTCAAAACCCCGGTGCGGGTGCGTGCCCACGCCGCGCCGCTCGCTGGGCGTGCTGGCGGGCTTGAACTCCGCCGGACCGGCGTAGTCGAGCAACAAAAACGGGCTCACATGCTGGCCCAGCGTGTCGTAGCTGAACAGCGAGCGCACCGGAAAACCGTTGCCCACCCAGTGGGGCCGGGGGCTGCTGTAAATGCCAAGAACCTTCTTCATGACCTGCTCCTTTAAAAGTAGCGGCAGAAAAACTGCCATGGGGTGAAGATATTCCAGGAACGATGAGGCCGGTAGTAGGCTAAATTTGCCATCAGCGTTCTATTTAAGGAACAATGACGGCCATGCGAGACCTCAACGACCTTTATTACTTTGTGCAGGTGGTCGAGCACCAGGGCTTTGCGCCCGCCGGTCGCGCGCTCGCCATGCCCAAATCCAAGTTGAGCCGGCGCATCGCCTTGCTGGAAGAGCGCCTGGGCGTGCGCCTGATTCAGCGCTCGACCCGGCGCTTTGCCGTCACCGAAATTGGCCAGGCCTACTACCGGCACTGCCTGGCCATGCTGGTCGAGGCCAATGCGGCGCAGGAGGTGATTGACCGCGTGAGTTCCGAGCCGCAGGGCACTGTGCGCATGAGCTGCCCCACGGCCCTGCTCGATTACCAGCTCGGCGACGTGCTGGCGCGCTTCATGGCCGCCTGCCCCCGCGTGCAGGTGCAGCTGGAGAGCACCAACCGGCGGGTCGACGTGATTGGCGAGGGCTTCGACATTGCCATTCGCGTGCGCTTTCCGCCGCTGGAGGACACCGATCTCGTCATGAAGGTGCTGGGCGACAGCACGCAGCGCCTGGTGGCCAGCCCCGGGCTGCTCAAGGCCAGGGGCCTGGTCGCTCCGCTGCTGCCGGCCGACCTGTCCAACCTGCCCAGCCTGGACGAAGGCCCGCCGCACCGCGAACACGCCTGGAGCCTGGTGGGCCCCAACGGCGCCAGCGCCGTGGTGCACCACACGCCGCGCCTGGTCACCGATGACCGGCTGGCGCTGCGCCTGGCGGCGCTGCAGGGCGTGGGGGTGGTGCAACTGCCGACGATGATGGTGCGGCATGACCTGCAGCAGGGGTTGCTGGTCGACCTGCTGCCGCGCTGGCGGCCACAGCCCGGCATCGTGCACGCGGTGTTTCCGTCGCGCCGCGGCCTGCTGCCGGCGGTGCGTGAGCTGATCGATTTTCTGGCCGCTGAATTCGCCAAGCCCGCCCTGGCCGAGCGCAGCGATGAACCGGAGCCTGCAGCGGCGCCGGTCGGTGTTCAGGCCAAAGTCTTAAGCAAAAAAGCCAGTTCGCCCAGGCAAGGCGGTCGCAAGTAGCTATCAAAATGGTAGCAATCCGGTCCTTGACCGGGGCAGCCCTTATTTCAGGAAGCTGACCAGTTCGGGAATCACCTGGTCGGGCGCCTCTTCCATCAGCCAGTGGCCCGAGCCTTTCACCACCACGCCCTTGACGTCGTTGGCCACCAGCTTGCCTTGGTCAATCAGGAAAGTACCGCCGGCCTTTTCGCCCGAGAGCACCAGCATGGGCATGGTCAGCTTGCTGGCCGAGAGCGTGGCAAAGTCTGCGGCGTCTTTCTCAAAGTTTTTGAAGTACTCAAAACCGGCGCGCATGCCGCCGTCTTGCGCATAGGCCGCGGCATACACGCGCCGATCGGTTTCAGACACCGAGTGTTTGGCGTCGGCCGCAAAGTCGTTCCAGAAGTGTTCAAAGTAAATGCGCTCGCGCCCTTTCACCAGGGCCAGCGGCACCGGGCCGTGGAAATGAAAGTGCCACAGGTCACGCAGCAGCCACACGTTTTGCCACTGGCCCACGCCGGGCAAAAAGGCATCCATCAGCACCACGCGTTCGGTCTCGGCCGGAAACTGTGCCGCGTAGGCATAGGCCACCATCAGGCCGATGTCGTGGCCCACGATGGCCGCACTCTTGATGCCCAGCGACTTCGCCAGCTCATGAATGTCCACAGCCATGTTCTTCTTGTCATAGCCACCCTCGGGCTTGGCAGAGCCGCCCGCGCCGCGCAGGTCCGGCACGATCGCCGTGTGGGTTTTGGCCAGCAGCGGCATCAGCGGGTTCCACATGTGGCTGGTTTCGGCATAGCCGTGCAGCAGCACCACCGCCGGGCCCGTGCCGCCCACGCGGTAGTGAATGCGCGTGCCGTTCACCTCGGCATCGCGCGCCGTGAAGCCGGGCACACGGCCTTCGTTGCCGACGATGGGCGCGGCGGCAGAGGCCGGTGATGCAATGGCCAGCAGGCCGGTCGTGGCGGCGCCGAGTGTGGCTGCGCTTGCGAGCAATTGGCGGCGGGTGGCAAGAAGTTCAGAAGCGGTGTTCATGGCCGGTTTCCTGGAATGAAGTGGAGGTGACTCCAATGTAGGATTTAGCCTCTCCAGGCGAAAGGCCTTGAAGCTGATTTAATTGTTCAGCTTTTATGAATGATGAACTGCGGCAACCCCGCTTGCCCATCAACCCGCTGTACGGCGCTCCGGTAGCAATGTTGTGCTTGACGCCCGCTCAGCCCGCGCGGCCCATCACATCAGCCACCCAGTCCACAAACACCCGCACGCGCGGCGACAGCTGCCGGTGGTGCGGATACAGCACCGACACCGGCATGGGTGCCGGCCTGAAGGCAGGCAGCACTTCCACCAGCGTGCCGTCCTGCAGCCGCCCCTCCACGTGATAGCGCGGCAGCTGGATCAGGCCCAGGTGCGCGGCGCAGCAGGCCGCATAGGCGTCGGCATCGCTCACCGCCACCGAACCCTTGAGCTGCACATGGCGCTCCACCCCTTCCACGAGGAAGTCAAAGGGCAGGGGCTTGCCGGTGCGGGTCGAGAGGAAGTTGACGGCGCGGTGCCCGCGCAGCGCCTCCACGGTTTCGGGAGTGCCGTTTTTGGCCAGGTATTCGCGGCTGGCGCAGGTCACCTGCTGCAGCAACGCCACGCGGCGCCCCACCATGCTGGACTCCGCCAGCTCGCCCACCCGCAGCACGCAGTCCACGCCTTCGCGTACCAGGTCCACCAGCCGGTCGCCCATGCCGATTTCCAGCTCGATGTCGGGGTAGCGCTCAAAAAATTGCGCAATCACGGGCAGCACAAAGTGCTTGGCCAGCGTGCCGTGCAGATCCACGCGCAGCTTGCCCCTGGGCTTGCTGCCCGCGCTGGCAAACGCCGATTCGGCCTCTTCCAGATCGGTCAGCAGCCGCAGGCAGCGCTCGTAATAGGCCGCGCCGTCCTGCGTGGGGCTCACGTGGCGCGTCGTTCGGTGTAAGAGGCGCGCGCCCAGGCGCTTTTCAAGCTGCTGCACGGCGTGCGTCACCGTGGCGCGCGGCAGCAGCAAATCGTCGGCCGCCTTCGTGAAACTGCCCAGCTCCACGATGCGGGTGAACAGCTGCATGGAATGAAAACGGTCCATAACTATTGTTGGTGTTTATTGAACAGTAATGGCAAGTTTAAGGTATTTATCGCATCTGGATTGAATAGAACAATGCGTTCACTGGCTCCCCAAAAGCGCACAACCACACAGCGCCGCGGGCAGGCAGAGCGAACCCACCCAGCAACCTTTATTTAGCAACACCAGGAGTTTCCAAATGACCGCTTCCCCATCCATTCAAGTCACGCAAACCGCCATCGTTACCGGCGCCTCCCGCGGCATCGGCGCGGCCATCGCCCAGCGCCTGGCGCGTGACGGCTACAAAGTCGTCGTCAACTACGCCGGCAAGGCCGAAGAAGCCCAGGCCGTGGTGCAGTCCATCACCTCCGCCGGCGGCCAGGCCATCGCCGTGCAGGCCGATGTCTCCGACGCCGCCGCCGTGAAGGGCCTGTTCGACCAGGCCGTGCAAGCCTTTGGCCGCGTCGATGTGCTGGTCAACAACGCCGGCATCATGCCGTCCAACCTTCCGCATCTGGCCGACACCGACGACGCCACCTTCGACCGCCTTTTCGCCGTCAACGTCAAGGGCACCTTCAACACCCTGCGCGAAGCCGTCCAGCGCCTGCAGCACGGTGGGCGCATCGTCAACTTCTCGACCAGCGTGATCGGCCTGGGCCTGCCCGGCTATGCGGTGTACGCCGCCACCAAGAGCGCGGTCGAGACCTTCACCAACATCATGGCCAAGGAGCTGCGCGGCAAAAACATCCGCATCAACGCCGTCGCCCCCGGCCCCACGGCCACGGCTCTCTTCCTTGACGGCAAGACGCCCGAAACGATTGAGCGCATGTCAAAAATGGCGCCGCTTGAACGCCTGGGCACGCCTGAAGACATCGCTGGCGCCGTCGCCTTCCTCGTCAGCGACAACGCGGCCTGGGTCAATGGCCAGACATTGCGCGCCAACGGCGGCGTCGTGTAAGGGCGCTTCTTCCCATCCCCTGCCATTTCATTCAAACACCTTTCAGAAAGTCATCATCATGAAATCCGTCATCCTCGTCACCGGCGCCTCCACCGGCATCGGCCACCTCACCGCCCGCTCGCTGGCCCAGGCCGGCCACACCGTTTACGCCAGCGTGCGCGACACGCAAGGCCGCAACGCCCCCAAGGTGCGCGAGCTGCGCGACTGGAGCTTTGCCCACGGCCATGACCTGCGCACAGTCGAGCTCGACGTGCTGTCGCAGTCCTCGGCCGACGCGGCGGTGGCGCATATCCTGGCCGAGCAGGGCCGCCTCGACGTCGTGGTGCACAACGCCGGCCACCTCGTCGTCGGCCCCACCGAGGCCTTCACCCCCGAAGAAATCATCAAGGTGCTGGACACCAACTTCCTGGGCAGCCAGCGCGTCAACCGCGCCGTACTGCCGGTGATGCGCGCCAAGGAGTCCGGCCTGGTGCTGTGGGTCAGCAGCACCACGGTGCGCGGTGGTTTCCCGCCCTTTCTCGGCCCCTACGCGGCTGCCAAGGCCGCCATGGATTCGCTGGCCGTGACCCTGTCTTACGAGCTGGCCCGCTTCGGCATCGAGACCTCCATCGTCGTGCCCGGCGCCTTCACGCGCGGCACCGCGCATTTCCCCAACGCCGGCAAACCCGCCGACGCAGCGACCGCCGCCGCCTATGCGCGCTATGACGGCGTGATGGACCAGGTGGGTGCGCGGCTGTCGGCGCTCACGCCCGACAACGCCGACCCGCAGGCCGTGGCCGACGAGATCGCCCGCATCGTCGGCTTGCCCGCCGGCACGCGGCCCTTCCGTGCCATGATCGACTTCATTGACGACGGCGCAACCGCCGTGACCGAAGTGGCAGAGCGCGTGCGCGAGGAGTTCGCGCACCGCATCGGCATCGCGGATTTGCTGAAGCCGACCTTGCGGCAGGCGGCTTGAACCATGAGCACCCTCTCAGCTTTCATTCTGAGCCGGGTGTTGCTGGCCCTGGCCTTCGTGGGCCCGGGCGCGGCGCACTTCATCGAGTCGCTCAAGCAGCGCCACCACGCCGCCGCCGTGGTCGGCGCCGTGGAGGTGTCGGCCGGCCTGGGCATGATGTTCGGCTGGCAGGTGCGCTGGCTCGCGCTGGCCGCCGCTGTCTTTCTGCTCGTTGATGCCTTTGTGGCGCATGCCTTCTGGAATGCGGTGCCGCAAGACCAGCGCAACCAGCTGCTGCATTTCTTCAAGAATCTGGCATTGGTGGGCGCCTTCATCATGCTGGGCGCGGCCCACGGGCCGGCGGCTTCCGCCGTGCCGAATCCTTAAAGAAAAAAGGCTTGTGGCCCACCAAATGCGGGCGCAAGCAGCTATCAAAAGTAGAGCAATTTCTGCCGCCAGAACCATAACTGTGCCGCCAACAACCAGCTGTGGCGCGCAGCCGCAAGGCTAGGACCGCCGGCGCGAACTAGCTCCCCGATGTGGTCAGCTCATCCCGGCACACTGGATGGTTGCGCAAGGGCCGGATAGTCGGTGTAGCCCTTTGGGCCTGGCGTGTAGAACGTCGCCATGTCTACGGCATTCAGCGCCGCTTCGGCCCGCATGCGCTCCACCAGGTCGGGATTGGCGAGGAACGGGCGGGCGAAGGCGATGAGATCTGCCTGGCCTGCCTTGAGCGCACTTTCCGCACCGGCACGATCGAAGCCGCCGGCAAGGATGAACAAGCCCTGGAACGCAGCGCGAAGCCGAAATTTCAACTCGGCAGGCACCGGCGGCGCGCCCATCGCCGAGTGGTCCAGCAGGTGAAGGTACAGCAGGCCCAGCTGCGAGAGTTCCTGGGCGAGCTCCAGGTACTGGGCCTCGACGTCGGGGTAGGCGCCCGTGCTGTTGAACACGCCGTAGGGCGACAGCCGGACCCCAACGCGATGGGCCCCGATGGCGGCTGCCGTGGCGCGGGCGACCTCGAGCGCAAAGCGGTTGCGGCCTTCGATACTGCCGCCGTAGGCGTCGGTGCGCTGGTTCACATTGGCGTTCAGGAACTGCTCGATCAGATAGCCGTTCGCGGCATGCAGCTCGATGCCGTCGAATCCCGCTTCGATGGCGAGCTGGGCCGACTTGGTGTACTCCTCGATGGCGTGGGCGATGTCGGTTGCGGTCATCGCCCGAGGGGTGCTGTGCGGCAGCAGGCCCTGTGAGTCGGTGTACATCTCGCCGGGGCATACATCGGCCATCGGCCCGACCACTTCCGCACCCGCTGGCAGGTTGGCCGCATGGGTCACGCGACCGGTATGCATGAGTTGCACGAAGATCTTGCCCCCCTTGGCGTGGACCGCCTCGGTGACCGCCTTCCATCCGCGCACCTGCGCATCGTTGAAGGGCCCCGGGATGCGCGCATAGCCCAGGCCGTTGGGCGACGGCGAGGCACCCTCGGTGATGATCAGGCCGGCCGTTGCACGCTGGCCGTAGTACTCGGCCATCAATGCGTTGAGTGTGTTGGCGTCAATGGCGCGACTGCGCGTCATTGGCGCCATGACGGCGCGGTTGGCGAGTTGCATCGAAGGTGTGACGAGAGGTTCGAGGAGCATGGTGATCCTGGGTTGAATGCGGGGCGCGGGGGCCCCTGTTGTTGGCTGGCGATCCAGTCAAGTTTCGGGTTCAGGACGCCTGCGGAAGGTAGCTGGGCCTCGCCGCCGTCATCCCGCGCTTGACCTGCTGGGTGAGTTCATCGGCCAGCACCTCATCGAAGCCCGATTCGAGTCCGTCGAGCGCACGCTTGACGATCTCCTCAGGGCTGGACTTCGGGACATCGAACCCGCGCGTGAGATCGGTATCGACGTAGGCCATGTGCAGTGCCAGCACCTGCGTGTTCTGCGCCGCCAGTTCGTTGCGCAAGGCATTGGTGAGCGACCAGGCTGCGGACTTGCTTGCCGAATAGGCTGCCAGTTCGCCGCCGTTCACCCACGAGGCCACCGACAGCACATTGAGCAACGCGCCGCCGCCGTTGGCATTGAGAACCGGCGCGAAGGCCTTGCTCATGCGCAACACGGCGAAGAAGTTGGTCTCGAAGATGCGCCGTGCGGCGTCCTCGCTATCGGCTGCGAGAAAACCTCCCGGCTGGGCAATGCCGGCGTTGTTGATCACCAGCGTGACATCCGACGCCAGCGCCGCGGCGGCTGCCACGTCTGCCGGCTTGGTGACGTCGAGTCGCAGGGCTTGAACACCGGATTGGGTAATGGTCGCGGGGTCGCGTGCGGCCGCGTAGACCTTGCGGGCACCGCGGGCAAGCAGCTCGCGCGCGAATGCCAGGCCGATGCCGCGATTGGCACCCGTGACGAGGACAACAGAATTCTCAATCTTCATAGGAATCTCCAAAGTTGGGGGACAAACAGATTCAGTTGCCGGCTTTCAGGCCTTCCAGGTCCTCTAGCCGCACTGACACGAACAAACTCACTTGATCTTGACGACGACCTTGCCTTTTGCGCGGCCTGCTTCGACGTAGGCCATGGCCTGGTTGGTTGATTCAAACGGGAAGACCCGGTCCATCACGGGGCGGATGACGCCGGCGTCAAAGAGGCGGGTGATCTCGCGCAGTTGGCTTCCGTTCGCCTTCATGAAGAGGAAGGAGAAGCCGACCCCGCGGCTTTTGGCCTTGCGCCTGATGCCTGAGCTCAGCAGCCGCATGACCAGTTTCACGAACCCGGGTGACCCGATTTCCTTGCCGAATTCGGGATCAGGCGGTCCGGAGATGGAGATGAGCTTCCCGCCGCCCTTGAGCACGCGGAGCGATTTTCCGAGCGTCTTGCCGTCCTGGCTGTTCAGGACCACGTCGTAGTCGCGCAGGATCTGCTCGAAGTCCTGGGTCTTGTAGTCGATGACGACATCGGCGCCCAGGCTCTTGACGAGCGCGACATTGGCCGCACTCGTCGTCGTGGCCACGGTGGCGCCGAGGTGCTTGGCCAACTGGATGGCGAAGGTGCCCACGCCGCCGGAGCCGGCCTGGATGAAGACCTTCTGCCCCTTTCGCAGATGGGCCTTCTCGACGAACGCCTGCCAGGCCGTCAGGGCCACCAGCGGGATGGAAGCGGCTTCCACCATCGTCAGCGCCTGGGGCTTCGGCGCCAGCGAGGCCTCCTTGACCGGGACGAATT
>DASXRN010000022.1:0-3197 GCA_036506595.1 Polaromonas sp.
GTTGACCGACGCCGTCCAGCCATTGCGGTCAAGGAACACCGAGTTCATCTGGATGTAGTCGACGCTGTGGCACGTCACGCACTGGGCCATGACCTTGTCCTTGCCCGGCCCTTCCTTGAGCCGGACGTTGCCTTCGTCGGCCAGGGCGGTTCCCGCAAGCAGCAACAGGCTGACCACTAGGATTTTCATGGTGTTCTCCTCAAACTACCTCGACCGTGAGCTTTTGCACCACGTTGTGGTGATAGCCGGCCGGATTGTGGATCAGTTCGAAGGTCTGGGTGGCACCGAGGCGGTTGATCGCCCGGGCCATGACCGTGGCAGGGCCTTTCTTTTCGGGCCTGAACTTGGCGCCGAACTGGCGGAAGGAGTAGCGGCCATGATCGGAACCCAGTTCGGCCGCACGCCAGGTATCGCCACCGTCGGTCGACACTTCGACACGATTGACGCCGTAGCCACCGTCCCAGGCGATCCCGCTGATTTCCATAACGCTGCCGCGCCGTACCTTCTGGCCGGGTAAGGGACTGGTCATGAGCGAGTTCACAACCATTTCGGTGATCGGCATATTGGCTTCGGCTTCCTGGGTCACGAAGCGGTCCACCAGCGGGAACTTGCCCTTGGGGATGCGATAGGCCGGGTTCATCCAGAAGCCCGAGAGCGGCTTGCTGACGGCATTGATCGCGATCACGTGCTTCATCCAGTAGGTGGCGGTCCAGCCTGGCACGACGATGCGTGCCGGATAACCGTTCCAATGCGGCAACGGCGCGCCATTCATTTCGTAGGCAATCAGGGTGTTTTCGTCGATCGCCTTCCAGACTGGCACGCTCTTGACGAAGTCCGGGGTCTGCGCGATGGCCGGGCCGTCGGCCCCGTCGAACACCACTTCCACCGCTTCCTTGCGAATCCCTGCCTTGGCCAGCACATCCCTGAGCCGCACGCCACGCCATTTCGCGTTGCCCATCGCGCCCGGCCCCCACTGCACGCCGGTGACATGGGGCTCAAACATGCCGCGACGGTTGCCGGAACACAGACACACCGCGGCCAGCTCAACCTGCTCGAAGTTGCTCTTGAGCTGATCCAGGCTCAGTTCGTACGGACTCTGCGCCGCCTCCCCCCCGATCTTGAGGCGCCATTCCCCGGCATTGACCTCGGGGATACCGGCCAGGTGGTAGCGCACGAAGAAGGCATTGTTGGGGGTAAAGACCTCGCGGAAATACGACAGCGGCGTCTCGAAATTCGGCGGGCGGTAGCTCCTCTTGATCAGCGCTACCTTGCCGGGCAGCGCCTCGAGCACGGCCGATTCCAGCGTACCGCCGGGCAGCTCGGCAGGCATTCCCGCAATCACCCCTTGGGCCGACGCCGGGATGATTTGCCCGGTGCCCGCCAGAATCACGCCGCTGGCGCCAGTCTTGAGAAACTCCCTGCGCGTGGTCATGGTGGCAACTCCGGTAGTGGGCAGCAAAACACTCTAGCACTAAGCCGCGAATTTGCAAGCAAACGCTGCCGAGCGGCGTGCAAACGCTCGCTCCTGGCCGCCGAGTCAGGCCATCAGATCGCGACGAGCTGGCGTATGCCGTCGGCTTCCATGTCCTTGCCCCGCCCACGCGCGATGAACTCGCCGCGCTCCATCACGAGGTAGTTGTCGGCCAGCTCTTGCGCAAAGTCGTAGTACTGCTCGACCAGCAGGATGGCCATGTCGCCGCGGTCGGCCAGCATGCGAATGACGCGGCCGATGTCCTTGATGATGCTGGGCTGTATGCCTTCGGTCGGCTCGTCAAGGATCAGCAGCTTGGGCTTGGCCGCCAGCGCGCGTGCAATGGCCAGCTGTTGCTGCTGGCCACCCGAGAGGTCGCCGCCACGGCGATTCAGCATCTGCTTGAGCACGGGAAACAGTTCGTACAGCTCGGCGGGAATAGGCGTGCTCGCGCTCTTGTAGGCCAGGCCCATGCGCAGGTTTTCTTCGACCGTCAGGCGCGCAAAGATTTCGCGGCCCTGGGGCACAAAGCCGATGCCGGCACGCGCGCGTTCGTAAGGCGTGGCATTGTGGATTGCCTTGCCGTCGAATTCGATGGCGCCGGTCTTGATGGGGACCAGACCCATCAGTGACTTGAGCAACGTGGTCTTGCCTACGCCGTTGCGGCCGAGCAGCACGGTGACCTTGCCCAGGTGGGATTCCAGGCTCACGTCGCGCAGGATGTGGGAGCCGCCGTAGTATTGGTTGATGTTTTTGACGTTCAGCATGTCAGTGCCCAGTTTGCTTCGATGGAGGTCAGAAGCCGGGTCTCGCCCCGGCGGGCGAGGCACTTGTTCTTTGCTTCGCCAAAGAAAAGTACCCAAAAGAAAGGCGACCCGCAGTCTGGGTCCCTACGCTGCGCTCCGGGCAACTTGCGCTGCTCGGAGCGGACGGAAATTTTAGAAACTTGTCTGCTGCGCAGCCTTCGGACATCTAAAATTTTTATCCGTCCCCTCCTGCGCTGCTCAGCCCAGCCAGGACGGGGTTAGGGGAAAAAGAAATCGGAATCGGGGAGCAGAACGCGCAAAGCGCGTTCTGCGGAGTTTGGCTGTTGGTATTTGTTTTCCCCACCCCCTTCTGTCTGCGCCGAGGAGCGGAAGTCCAGACGGATCAGGGCTCGCGATTGTCTGAGCCGCAGGCGAGTTCGAGCGAGACCCCGGCTGGACTGAGCACCGCAGGTTGCCCGTAGCGCAGCGAAGGGTCGCAGACAGTAGGGTCGCCTTTCTTTTGGTGACTTTTCTTTGGCGAAGCAAAGAAAAGTTACTAGCCGCCGGCCTACCCCCGGCTTGGTCGTGAAACCACCCCAGAATGAAACCACGCACGGCCTAAACCAAGGCGCACACAGCCAGCTATTGATTTGATAGCGGATCAATCCACAGCGGAATCGTCACCGGCCCGTCATTGACCAGATGCACCTTCATGTCGGCAGCAAACTCCCCGGTTTCGACCTGCGCATGGAAAGCGCGCGCCTGCGCCACAAAATAGTTGTACAGCCTGCGCCCTTCATCAGGTGCTGCGGCGCCGGTGAAGCTGGGCCGGTTGCCACCCGTCACATCGGCGGCCAAGGTGAACTGGCTCACGACCAGCAAACCGCCGCCGATGTCCTGCACGCTGCGGTTCATCTTGCCGGCCTCGTCTGAAAAAATCCGCAGTTTCAAGATTTTGGCCAGCAGCTTGTCGGCCTGCG
>DASXRN010000023.1:0-4326 GCA_036506595.1 Polaromonas sp.
GCCGTGCGCCAGGTTGACCACGCCCATGATGCCGAAGATCAGGGTCAGCCCGGCGGCCAGCATGAACAGCAGCAGGCCGTACTGCACGCTGTTGAGCAGCTGGATGAGGAAGTTGGCTAAATCCATCAGGAACCCGGTGAACAGTTAGGTATGACGACGTGTGAGCAGCAGCAGCCCACCCATCAGTGTGAAAAGGCCGCCCGAAACCCGGTTGACCCAGCGCACCGCCTGGCTGGAGCGCAGCAGCGGTGCGATGCGCGAAACACCCAATGAGCAGAGTGTCAGCACGCTCAGTTCGAAGGCCACAAAGGTCAGCGCAAGAATGACAAATTGAGGGGCAAACGCGGCGGCCGGATTCAGGAACTGGGGAAAGAAAGCCGCAAAAAACAGCAGCGCTTTGGGATTGCTGGCACCCACCAGAAAGCCGCGTATGAAGAAGGAACTGCGCGCTGTTTCAGTCCCTTCAGCGCCGGCCCGCAACGCAGCCGCATTGCTGCGAAAGGTCTTGATGCCCAGCCAGATCAGGTAGGCGGCACCGGCAACCTTGGCCACGGTAAACGCCGCTTCAGAGGCCGCGAGCAGCGCACCCAGCCCCAGGGCGGACAGCAGCATGACGCCTAGCACGGCCGTCACGCTGCCTGATGCCGAGGCCAGCGCCTTGCGTGGCCCGTGGTTTACGGCAGTGGTCATGCAGGTCAGCATGGTGGGGCCCGGTGAGAGCACCAGCAAAGCCACGGCGGCGAGGTAGAGCAAGTAGTTGGTGAGCGTCATGTCGGTGAGGGCGGGTGATGGGTCAATTCCAAAAAAAACGGGAGGCAATCCTCCCGTCGTCACGTGCCAAAAAAGTTTAGCCCATCTTGCAGCCAGCGCCGCTGTCGGCCAGCGCCTTGGCAGCAATGCCGATGACCTTGTTTTCCTTGTTTTCAACCTGGCGCAGGTAAATGTCCTGCACCGGGTTGTGCGCCTTGCTCATGGTCCACTTGCCGCGCGGGCTGTCGATGGTGGCGCCTTCCATGGCCTTGTACAGCGCCGGCTTGTTGTTCAAGTCGCCCTTGACGGCGTTGGCCCCCTGGACCAGCAAGAGGCCGGTGTCGTAACCCTGCACGGCGTACACATCGGGCTGGCTGCGGAATGCCTTGGCGTAGTCGAGGCGGAATTTCTTGTTGCGTGGCGTGTCCAGCGAGTCGCTGTAGTGCATGGTGGTGATGATGCCGTCGGCGGCGGGGCCGGCGGCATCGAGCACACCTTCGGTCAAAAAGCCCGAGCCGTACAGCGGAATCTTGCCCTTCAGGCCAGCGGCTGCGTAGTCGCGTATGAACTTGGCGGCACCGCCGCCGGCAAAGAAGCAGGCCACGGCGTCGGGCTTGAGTGCGGCGATTTCGGTCAGCAGGGCCTGGAACTCAACGTTGGGGAAGGGCAGGCCGAGCTCTTTAACGATGGTGCCGCCTGCTGCGGTATAGCTTTCCTTGAAGCCTTCAAACGCCTCATCACCGGCGGCGTATTTCCAGGTGATCCAGACGGCTTTTTTGTGGCCTTTGGCGATCATGGCCTGGCCCAGCGCGCGGGTCGGCTGCGAGTTGCTGAAGGAGGTGCGGAACACATTGGGTGCGCACAGGGAGCGGGTGGCGGCATGCACACCGGCGTTGGGGATCAGGCTGAGCACGCCGCTGTCGCGCGCGACTTTCTGGATGCCCATCTGCACGCCGGAGTGAACCGTGCCGACCAGCACGTCAACCTTGTCGCGCTGCACCAGCTTGCTGGCGTTTTCAATGCCTTTGGAGGGCTCGGACTCGTCGTCGACCTTGAAGTATTCAATCTCGCGGCCGCCCAGTTTGCCGCCTTGTTCATTGATCGCCATGCGAAAGCCGTTTTCAATTGCCACACCGAGCTGGGCAAAGGTGCCGGTATAGGGCAGCATGAAGCCCACGCGCACCTTGGCGGACTGCGCACGCACGATTTCGGGCAGCAATAGGCCGGTGGAGGCGGCACCAATAACGGCGGCGCTTCGGGTCAAGATCAGACGGCGTGAGGTCATCAAAAACTCCTGGTTGAGACTGGAAACGTATCCATGAATGGTAAGGGTGCAGTGCATTCGCAGCCCTAGTGTAAAACCCGAGGTTTAGGGTTGAATTGTTTAAATCTAAAGCAACACCGATGCCCGTTTGCGATCAATGCAGGCGTGACGCTGCTTGTCTTATTTCGCCTGGCGCAGCTTGAAGCGCTGAATCTTGCCCGTGGCCGTTTTCGGCAACTCGTTCACAAATTCAATCCAGCGCGGGTATTTATAGGGTGCCAGTTGTTGCTTGACATGGGCCTTAAGCTCGTCGACCGTTGCGCTCTGGCCGGGCTTGAGCACGACATAGGCCTTGGGTTTGATGAGCTGGTCATCGTCAGCCGCACCGATCACGGCTACCTCCAGTACAGCGGCATGGCTCATCAGGCAGGCCTCGACCTCGAAGGGCGAGACATAGATGCCGCCCACCTTGAGCATGTCATCGCTGCGCCCGCCATAGGTGTAAAAGCCGTCGGCATCACGGGTGTACTTGTCGCCGCTTTTGGTCCATTCACCGGAAAAAGTGGCTTTGGTCTTGGCGCGGTTGTTCCAGTACATCAGGGCGGCGCTCGGGCCGCTGATCTGCAGCTCCCCGATTTCGCCGTCTGCGCATTCATGGCCGTCGTCCGCCACGATGCGCAGCGCATAGCCCGGTACGGCCTGGCCGGTCGTGCCGTAGCGCACTTGGCCGGGCCGGTTGCTCAAAAAGATATGCAGCATTTCCGTCGAGCCTATGCCGTCCAGAATGTCGCAGCCGTAATGGGCTGTCCACTTCTTGCCGATCTCAGCAGGTAGCGCCTCGCCCGCGCTGGTGCAGATGCGCAGCTTAAGCTCGGACTTCGCGGGCCGGGCAGGGTCTGCCAGCAAGGCCGCGTAAAGCGTCGGCACACCGTAGAAAATGGTGGGCTGGTATTTTTTGAGTACGCTAAAAACGTCGGCGGGCGTGGGGCGGGTGGGCAGCAGCACGGTGGTCGCCCCCACGCTCATCGGAAAGGTCAGCGCATTGCCCAGGCCGTAGGCAAAAAACAGCTTGGCGGCCGAATACACGACATCCGATTCCTGGATGCCCAGCACGGCGCGGCCATAGAGTTCTGCGGTCTGGATCAGGTGGCTGTGCAGGTGCACCGTGCCTTTGGGCGTGCCGGTCGAGCCGCTCGAATAAAGCCAGAAGCAGGCCTCGTCGGCGCAGGTGTTTGCTATGCTTTTAGTAGCTGGCGCTGCCCGTATCAATTGGGCCAGCGTCGTATTTAGCGAAGAGTCTTCACCCCCAGCCACGATCACGGTCTTTAGCGTGTCTATTTTCCCCAGCAGTGGCTCAAAAGCGGGCAACAGGGCAGAGGAGACGATCAGGCCCTGGGTGCGCGAGTCGCGCAGCATGAAATCGAAGTCCTGGCTGGTCAGCAAGGTGTTGGCCGCCACTGGAATCACACCGGCCAGTATGCAGCCCAGAAACACCACCGGCCATTGCGGCGTGTCCGGCATGGCCAGCATGACGCGGCTTTCGGGCAAAAACCCCTGAGTCCGCAAAGCGTTGGCAAGACGCTGGGCCTGCTCTGCAAGTTCGCCGTAAGTCAGCTGCTCGCCGCTCTGGGCATCGATAAAGGCGACCTTGCCCGGTCGCTGTGCGTTGCGCTCGAGCAAATCGTGAGCCGCGTTGTAGCTGCGGGGAATCTCCACCATGGGTGGGCTGACTGAATGGTCGGCGCGGCTCAGTTGCATGCTGGTCTCCAGTTGCTATTATTTCTGTAGCTACTTGCACCCGTCCATCATGAGCCAAGGTTTTTTTCTTTAAACGGTGGCCGGGCTGGCAGCTACGGCTTGCAAGGCTTCGGCCAGCCACTGACGGCACCACTCGGTGCCTTCGGTTTCGGGCATGCTGCCGCTGCTGGCGTCGTGGCACCAGACTTCTCCGATGCGCTGCGCGCCCAGGTCTTGCAGGCGCTCGTCAAAGTTCTTGCCGCCAAAGCAGAAGGTCTGCATATAAGTGCGGTCACCCAGCGCAATCACGCCGTAGCGCACATGGCCGAGAAACTGCGGCTGCGAGTCCAGCGACTCATACAGTGCGCGGGCGTTGTCGGGCACATCGCCCGAGCCATAGGTGGACGTGCAGATGAGATAAAGTGCATCTCCGGCCTTGTCCGCGTCAAATACGCTGATGTCAAGGTCATCCATCAGCTCGACCTCAATGTCACTCACCAGGTCTGCGCAATCCATCTGAATCGCCTGCGCCACATAGTCGGCGGTGCTGGTCATGGTGCCTACCAGGATTTTGA
>DASXRN010000024.1:0-4457 GCA_036506595.1 Polaromonas sp.
TTGCGGGCCCCCTCTAATCGGCCTGCACGGGTACAATTGATAACAGTTCTCAGCAACCATGTTCGCGCTGCTGGCATTGCGGAACTGTTCGGCCTTGTGCTCACCCCGCCCATTCACCTGCTGCCCCAGCCCGTCTGCGGCGCATGTTTACCAAAATTGCATGTCTGATCTAAGCCTTCGTCTGCTGCAGGCCACCAGCCAGCTGCCTATTTCCAGCTATTTTGATGCCAGCCTGTACCAGCGCGAGCAGCAAAAACTGTTTGCCCGCGGGCCGCGCTACCTGGGCCACGAGCTGGCGGTGCCCGAGATGGGCGACTACTACGCCCTGCCCCATGAAGGCGAAGGCCGTGCGCTGGTGCGTAACGCCTCGGGCATCGAGTTGATTTCCAATGTCTGCCGGCATCGCCAGTCCACCATGCTGCAGGGCCGGGGCTCGCTGGGCAACGGCGCCAGCAGCAACATCGTCTGCCCGCTGCACCGCTGGACCTACAACACCTCGGGCGAGCTGATAGGCGCGCCGCACTTCGAGATCGACCCCTGCCTGAACCTGAACCGCTACAAAACCCGGACCTGGAACGGCCTGGTGTTTGAAGACAACGGCCGCGACATTGCGGCCGAGATGGCGCAGCTGGCAACCCGCGCCGACCTCGATTTTTCGGGCTACCAGCTCGACAAGGTGCACCTGCACGAGTGCAACTACAACTGGAAAACCTTTATTGAGGTCTATCTGGAGGACTACCATGTCGGCCCGTTCCACCCCGGGCTGGGCGGGTTTGTCACCACCGACGACTTGCGCTGGGAACTGGCGCCCAGCTATTCGGTGCAGACCGTGGGCGTCTCCGACAAGCTGGGCAAGCCCGGCACCGACACCTACAAAAAATGGCATGACGTGGTGCTGCAATACCGGCGCGGTGTGCCGCCCAAGTACGGCGCCATCTGGCTGACTTACTATCCGCATGTGATGGTCGAGTGGTACCCGCATGTGCTGGTGGTCAGCACCTTGCACCCGCAGGGCCCCGACAAGACGCTGAACGTGGTGGAGTTTTTCTACCCCGAGGAAATCTGCGCCTTCGAGCGCGAGTTCATCGAAGCGCAGCAGGCCGCCTACATGGAAACCTGCGTGGAAGACGACGAAATCGCCCTGCGCATGGATGCCGGGCGCAAGGCGCTGCTGCAGCGCGGCGACAACGAGTTCGGCCCCTACCAAAGCCCCATGGAAGACGGCATGCAGCACTTTCACGAGTGGTACCGCCGCGAAATGGGCGCCAGCAAAACCACGCAGATGATTTGACCAAGACTCATCTCACCTGACCGTGCGCCATTCGCTATGCATTTGATAGCTGCTTACGCCCGTAGCCCCTGGGATGCGACCAGTTTTTACCCCTAAAACCAACAAAACGCGCCATGCAAGCCGTCTGGATGCTGCTTTCCTCCTTTCTGTTTGCCACCATGGGCGTGTGCGTCAAGTACGCGTCAGCGCACTTCAACAGCGCCGAGCTGGTGTTTTACCGCGGCATACTGGGCATCGCCTTCATGGCCACCTATGCCCGCGCCCGCGGCACCTCCTTGCGCACCCGCTTCCCGGCCATGCACGCCTGGCGCAGCGTGATCGGCGTGATGTCGCTGTCAGCCTGGTTTTACGCGATTGCCCACCTGCCGCTGGCGACCGCCATGACGCTCAACTACATGAGCAGCGTGTGGATTGCCGCCTTTCTGGTGGGCGGCGCGATGATGCTGGGCCGCTGGGGCCAGAAAGGGCCCAGCCAGGGGCCCTTGGTGCTGGCCATTCTGGCCAGCTTTTCGGGTGTGGTCATGCTGCTGCGTCCGGCGATGGACCAGAACCAGACCTTTGCTGGCCTGATTGGGCTGATGTCGGGCCTGGGCGCCGCTTTTGCCTACATGCAGGTCATGGCCATTTCGCGCATGGGCGAGCCCGAAACCCGCACCGTGTTTTACTTTGCTGTTGGCACGGCGGTGGCCGGCGCGCTGGGCATGCTGTTTGTCGGTGCTTCACCCTGGAACTGGCGGCACGCGTTGTGGCTGCCGCCGCTGGGCATTCTGGCCTCGCTGGGCCAGCTCTGCATGACCAAGGCTTACTCCATGTCGTCCCGCACCCCCAAATCCGACCACCACGGCGGCACCCTGATGGTGGCCAATCTGCAGTACTCGGGTATTGTGTTTTCCGCCCTCTACAGCCTGGTTTTATTTGGCGACAATATCCCCTTGATAGGCTGGGCCGGCATGGCGCTCATCATCACCAGCGCGATTGCCGCCACCGTGCTGCGCGCCCGCGCCGCGCCCAACGCGCCCGCTGAAGAACATTGAATTTCCGCAAGCCCCCTGTACCATCGATGACAGGAGCATGAGATGAACTACACCACCCTGATTTCCGCCCAGCAGTTGCAGGCCCTGCTGGCCAGCGGCCAGCCCCTGCGCGTATTTGACTGCAGCTTTGACCTGATGCAGCCCAAGGCCGGCGAGCAGCAGTACCTGGCGGCACACATCCCAGGTGCCGTTTACGCCGACCTGGACACTGCGCTCAGCGCCAAACACGGGGTGCCAGGCGCTCACGGCGTGATTACCGCCAGTGGTGCCGATGCCCCGGCATCGGGCGGACGCCACCCGCTGCCCAACCGCGAAAAATTTGCCATCTGGCTCTCCAGCGTCGGCCTTGCCAATGACATGCAGGCCGTGGTCTATGACCGCAACGGCGCCAACTACTGCGGCCGCCTGTGGTGGATGCTGAAATGGATGGGCCATGACAAGGTGGCCATGCTCGACGGCGGGCTCCAGGCCTGGCAAGCCGCAGGCGGCGCCGTGAACAGCGGCAAAGAACCGGCGCACTTCCAGACCACCTTCATGCTGGCCCCTGAGCAGGCCAGGCTGGTCGATACGCAAACCGTGGCCGAGCGGCTCGGCAGCCCGAGCCAGACCATCATCGACGGGCGCGCCACGCTGCGCTTCAAGGGCGAGGTCGAACCGCTAGACCCGGTGGCCGGCCACATCCCCGGCGCGCTGAACCGGCCTTTCACCCAGAACCTCGGCCCGGACGGCAAGTTCAAGCCCGCCGAGCAGCTCAAGGCCGAGTTCGAAGCCTTGCTGGGCGGGCGTGACCCGAGCACGGTGGTGCACCACTGCGGCAGCGGCGTGAGCGCCGTGCCCAATGTGCTGGCCATGGAAATTGCAGGCCTGGGCCGCACCGCGCTGTATGCCGGCAGCTGGAGCGAATGGTGCAGCGATCCGGCGCGGCCGGTTGAAAAGGGCTGAGCCTGAGCCGCCTATTCCAGTTTGCATTAGAAGCGAGAACAAGGCGCGACGCCGCAGACAGTGCTGCAGCACGGCAAGGCTAAGCAACGCAGTTATCGTTTTTAAGGCGAACTGGAATCACTCTTTGATGTTGGCGGCCTGCACGATGCGGGCATAGCGGGCCTGCTCGCGCTGCACAAAGCGCCCCAGCTCAGCCGCACTGCCGCTGCCGCCCAGAGCGCCCTGCTCCAGCATCTTGGCACGCACGTCGTCGGACTTCAGCACTTCGTTGAGTTCGCGGTTCAGGCGCTCGATCACGGCGGCGGGCGTTTGCGCCGGGGCAAACAGCCCGGTCCAGGCCACAAAATCAAAGCCCTTGAATCCGGGCGACTCCGCCAGCGTCGGCACACCCGGCAGCGTCGGCAGCCGCTTGTCACTGGTCACCGCAATGCCCTTCATCTTCTTGTTGAGAATGTGCGGTGTGGCACTGATGCTGATCAGCATCGCCAGATCGACCTGGTTGCCGATCACGTCGGTCGCGATCTGCGCGCCGCCGCGGTAGGGCACATGGGTGATGTAGACCTTGGCCTGGTCCTTGACCGTCTCCATGGCCAGTTGCAGCACCGTGCCCACGCCCGAGGTGGCGTAGCTGAGCTTGCCGGGCTGGGCCCGCGCCAGCTTCAGCACCTCGGCCAGGTCGTTGGCCGGCAGGCCGGGCCGTGCCACCAGCACCATGGGCGCGGTGTTGACCAGGCCCACGGGCGCCAGGTCTTTCAGCGCGTCGTACTTCACCGCCGCCGGGTTGATCAGGCGCGCGATGGCCACCGGGCTGTCGGCGCCCATCACCAGCGTGTAGCCATCGGGCGCGGCCTGCACGGCCTTGGCCACGCCTATGGTGCCGCCGGCGCCCGCCACGTTCTCGATCACCACCGACTGTTTGAGCCGCTCGCCGAGTTTCTGCGCGACCAGACGCGCCGTCACGTCCACGCTGCCGCCGGCGCTAAAGGGCACGATGAGGGTGATGGGTTTGGCCGCGGGCCAGGCGGTCTGCGCATGGGCCGTACCCGCTGCAGCTGCCACAGCCATGGCAGCCACGGCGGCGAGTGAGAAGGCAAAAGGTTTCAACATGGTCAGTTTCCTTGTACAGATTCAACATCCCGGCGCAGCGTATCAAAGCCGGCGCTCCACTCGCTGCGCCACTGGCGGCGCGT
>DASXRN010000025.1:0-8459 GCA_036506595.1 Polaromonas sp.
CCAGCACCTTGTCGCGGTGCGCTGCGGAAATCAAAGCACCGACTTCGGTTGCCGGGTCGGTCGGGTCGCCGACCCGCAGCAGCAGGGTGCGCTCTGTGAGCCGGGCGAGAAACTTGTCGGCGATGCCGCGCTGGACAAACACGCGCGTGCCGTTGGTGCAGATCTCACCCTGGGTGTAGAAGTTGGCCATCATGGCCGCCGTCACGGCTTGCTCGAAGTCGGCGTCGTCGAATACGATCAGCGGCGACTTGCCACCCAGTTCCATGGTCACCCGTTTCAGCGTGCTGGCGGCGCTGGCCATGACGCGTTTGCCGGTGGGGATGGAGCCGGTGACCGACACCTTGGCTACGCCCGGATGCGCAGCGAGTAGGGCACCGGTGGTGCCGCGGCCTTGCAGCACGTTGAACACGCCGGGGGGCACGCCTGCCTCCAGGTAAATCTCGGCCAGCTTCACCGCCGTCATGGGTGTTAGCTCCGACGGTTTGAAAATCATCGCGTTGCCTGCGGCGAGTGCCGGGGCTGACTTCCAGCAGGCGATCTGGATCGGATAGTTCCAGGCACCGATGCCCACGCACACGCCCAGCGGTTCGCGCCGGGTATAGGCAAAGGCATTTTTCAGTGGGTACTGTGCGCCCGCCAGCGTGGCGGCGGCACCGGCAAAGTATTCGATGCAATCTGCCCCGCTGGCGACATCGACCACCTGGGCTTCTTGCCATGGTTTTCCGGTGTCTTGTACTTCGATGGCAGCGAGCGCGTCGTTGCGCTCCCGCAGCAATTGCGCGGCACGGTGCAGGATGCGGCCACGCTCCGTACCGGTCATGGCCGACCACACGGCAAAGCCGCGCTGGGCGGCTTCGACGGCGGTGTCCACGTCCGCCTCGGTGGCTGTATGCACCCCGGCAATCACGGCGCCGGTGGCGGGATTGAGGGTTTCGAAGCGTTCGCCGCTGCCCTGCACAGGCAGGCCATCGACAAAGCAGGGGATCAGGGTTTCATGCACAGGGATTCATTTTCTGGTGATGGTCAACGCAGCACCACGGTTTTCATGCCGTTGATAAATACCCGCCGCTCCAGTACGAAACGCAGGGCCCGCGACAACACCAGGCTTTCCACCAGACGGCCCGCCTGCGACAGATTTTGCGGCGTATCGGCGTGGTCTACGCGTTCGAGCGACTGCTCGATGATCGGGCCTTCGTCCAGGTCGGTGGTGGCAAAGTGGGCGGTGGCCCCAATCAGCTTGACACCACGGTCGTGGGCCTGCTGGTACGGTTTGCCGCCTTTGAAGCCGGGTAAAAACGAATGGTGGATATTGATGACCCGGCCATGCAATTGCAGGCACAGCGCCTCTGACAAAACCTGCATGTAGCGGGCCAGCACCACGAATTCGGCCCCGGTATCCGCGATCAGCTGTTGCAGTTTTTCTTCCTGCGCGGGCTTGGTTTCGGCGCTGATGGGCAGGTGGTGAAAAGGCAGGCCCTCGGCCTCGGCCAAGGGCGCCAGATCGGCATGGTTGGAGACGATGGCAACAATGTCCATCTTCAATTCACCGCGTCGCCACTGTGCAATCAGTTCGCGCAGGCAATGGTCAAACTTGGACACCATGACCAGCACGCGGGTGGGCTGCGCCAGGTCATGCACCTGCCATTGCGCCTGTGGGAAGCCTTGCGCCAATTCGGCAAAAGCGCTGCGTAAGACTTCTACTGGACTGCGCAAGCTGAAAACGCCACGTACAAAAAATCGCTCGGTCGTATGGTCGTCAAACACCGAAAATTGTTCAATGTATGCCCCATGCTGGTCGAGCAATGCAGATACCGCGGCGACCTGCCCTCGGGCGCTGCCGCAGGCCAGATTCAGGCAGTAATGGTTGTTTTGGTCCGACGTCATTAACGCGAAAGAGTTTGAAGGGCTGTGGGTTTTGGTTGAATTTTGCATAACGTTTTCACAATGCGGGGCATCGCCTCGGATTCATGAAAGCTAGGCGGCCTTCTTCAGTTGCCCATGCGGGTCGATGACGAATTTTTTCGGCGCGCCAGCGTCGAACTCGGCATAGCCCGAGGGCGCATCGTCGAGCGATATCACTTGCACGCCCACCACATCGGCGATCTTGATACGGTCCCACAGAATGGCTTGCATTAGCGCGCGGTTGTATTTCATGACGGGCGTCTGGCCGGTAAAGAAACTGTGCGATTTGGCCCAGCCCAGACCCAGGCGAATGCTGAGTGAGCCGTGTTTTGCTGCCTTGTCGACACCACCGGGGTCCTCCGTGACGTACAGGCCCGGAATGCCTATCTTGCCCGCTGCCCGGGTGACCTCCATCAATGAATTGAGCACCGTGGCCGGGGCTTCCACCTGCGAGCCTGCGTGGCCGTGGCCACGCGCCTCGAAACCCACCGCATCAACGGCACAGTCGACTTCCCGCGTGCCCAGAATGTGTTCAATCTGTTCGGCCAGCGTTGCATCCTTCGACAAATCGACCGTCTCGAAACCAACCTTGCGTGCATGTTCGAGGCGCACCGGATTGATGTCACCGACGATGACAACAGCAGCCCCCAGTAGTCGTGCTGATGCGGCGGCGGCCAGGCCAACCGGACCGGCACCCGCCACATACACCGTGCTGCCTGGGCTAACCCCGGCCGTCACGGCCCCGTGGTAGCCGGTGGGCAGGATGTCGGACAGGCAGGTCAGGTCACGGATCTTTTCAATCGCCTGCGCGCGATCGGGAAACTTCAACAAATTGAAGTCAGCGTACGGCACCATGACATACTCGGCTTGCCCGCCTATCCAGCCGCCCATATCGACGTACCCATAGGCCCCGCCCGCACGCGACGGGTTAACGCTCAGGCAGACACCGGTGTGCTGTTCTTTGCAGGTGCGGCAGCGCCCACATGCCACATTGAACGGAACTGAAACGACGTCGCCCCGTTTCAGTGTTTCGACGTCGCGGCCCACTTCGAGCACCTCGCCGGTGATTTCATGGCCCAGCACCAGCCCGGCTGGCGCTGTCGTGCGGCCGCGCACCATATGCTGATCTGAGCCGCAAATGTTAGTGGTGAGCACCTTCAGGATCACGCCGTGCTCGGCTGTTTTGCCCGCTGGATCGACCAGTTTGGGAAATGGGATGGACTGAACTTCGACCTGGCCCTGGCGCAGGTAAACAACACCGCGATTAGCTGACATTTTGAATCTCCTTGGTTTGGCGTGAAATGGCTTGTATGGCTGTGGTTTTAGATTGAAATTTGCACAACACTTTTGTAATGAGTGGTGTTGCCGCGGGTACATGAACGGTAAGGACGGTGAGCGGTAAAGGTACACAGAGACTGGCAGCGCCGCCGATAAAGGTCAGCATTACTGCGCGGACGCTCGGGGCGGAACCATGGCGCCAACCTGCGTGCGGCTGATCGGCACCGTGGCCTCCGAGACAGGGAAATTTGCGTAAAACGACTCAGATCTTGAGCGCTGCCGTGACGGCGGGCAGGCCCTCTTGGCCCGAGAAGGTTTTCACGCCCTTGAGCCAGGCATCCAGCAGCGCCGGGTTCTTCTTCAGGTAGGCCCGTGCCGCTTGGTTGGGCTTGCCCTTGTCGAGAATGGCCAGCATCACTGCGTTTTCAATCGCGGTGTTGAACTGCAAGTTTTTCAGCAATGCCGCCACATTCGGGCACCGCGCTTCATAGCCCGGTGGCACGGCGGTGAACACCTTGGCTTCACCAAAGTTCGGACCAAAAACGGCGTCGCCACCTTCCAGATAACGCATCTTCATTTGCACGTTCATCGGGTGCGGCTCCCAGCCCAGGAAAACAATGGGCTTGCTGCTGCGCCCGGCACGCTGCACCTCTGCCAGCATGCCGGCCTCGGACGACTCGACTATCTTGAAGTCCTTCAGGCCAAACTCATTCTTGATGATCATGCCCTGGATCAGCGCGTTGCCATCGTTACCGGGTTCGATGCCGTAGAGCTTGCCATCAAGCTCCTTTTGGAACTTGGCAATATCGGTAAAGGTCTTCAGGCCTTTGTCGTACAAATATTCGGGTACGGCCAAGGTGTACTTGGCACCCACCAGGTTGGGTTGCTCCAGCACCTTGATTTGGCCGGCCTTGACGAAGGGCTCCATCATGGGTGTCATGCTCGGGTTCCAGTAACCGAGGAAGGCGTCAATCTGTTTGGATTTAATGCCTGCGAACGTGATGGGTACCGAGGCAATGGTCACGGTGGGTTTGTAGCCCAGACCTTCGAGCAGCACAGATGCCAGACCGGTGGTGGCAGCGATGTCGCTCCAGCCTACGTCGGCGAAGCGCACGGTTTTACAGCTAGCGGCCTCCTGTGCGCTCGCGAGGGGCGCGCACAGTGAGAGGACCGTTGAGGCCAAACCCAGAATGGCTAGTTTCAATTTCATGACCTGTTCCTTGTAAACGTGGGGTTGCGCAGCGCGACAACACCACTGCACTTTTACAGGTTGACGCGGCAGAACTTTGCTGGGAACGACGTGGAGTTGTACCGCAGCGGCAGGTGCATGGCTGGGGCCAAGTGCTTCAAGCCACCCGCATCACCGTTGTGCGAGATTCGCAGGCGCCCGCCTGGCGGCGCTCCTCGCTGGGCGCGTGTCCGAACAAACTTCGGTAGGCCTTGCAGAAATGCGATGACGACTGGAAACCGCAAGCCACGGTGACCTGCATGATGGGCTGGCTGCTGTGCGTCAGCAATTCCTGGGCGCGACGCAGTCGCAGGTTCATGTAGTACTGCGCCGGGTTTATGCTGAAGTAGCGGTGGAACAAGCGCTCTAGCTGGCGCAGCGACAGCCCGATGGCGCAGGCCAGTTCGGCCAGGGGTAAGGGGTCTTCAATGTTGGCTGCCATGATCTCGGCGGCCTCGGTCAAATGTTGGTAACCCGGGCCGATGCACTCGGGTTGCGGGATGCGCTGGCGGTCGTTGCTGGCACGCAGCCGTTCTACGATAAATTGTTCGGAGATATCCATCACCAGCTTGGCGCCGTGGCGGTCGCGGATCAGGTGCAGCATCAGGTGCAGTGGTGCTGTACCACCGGAGCAGGTCATACGGTCGCGGTCGAGGATGAAAACCTCAGGCGCAAATCGAACCTTGGGAAACTCTTCACTGATCGCCGCCAGATTCTCCCAATGGATGGCACACCGGTAACCATCCAGCAGTCCGGCGCTGGCCAGAGCAAAAGAGCCCGTACACAGCGCGCCCATGGCCGCACCGCTGGCGGCGCATTGGCGCAGAAGTTGGCGTACGGCGTCATTCGTCACGCTGCGGATGTTGACACCGCCACAGACAAATACCATGTCGCATTCGGCCAGGTCGGCAAGATCTCCGATGGACGTCAGAGCCAATCCGTTGCTGGCCACGGCGGCTGTCTGGTCGGGGCTCACCACGGTCCATCGGTACAGCGGGCGGCGACTGATGTAGTTGGCCATGCGCAGCGTTTCTACGGCATTGGCAAAGGCGATCATCGAGTAGTCGTGCAACAGGATGAAGCCGATATGGGTACTGCCCTTTTTAGACTTTCCGTCGTTGGCACCAAAAGCTGCGGACGGGGGGGATTCAAGAGGGATGCGTGGCACGGGGCGCTCCTATCGGCACTTAGCTATCGCTGCTCTTGCGGGCTGCACCAAAACTCTCGGTGAGGCGGTCCAGGATGATGGCCAGCAAAACCACTGCCAGTCCACTTTCAAACCCCAGGCCGATGTTCAGGCGCTGGATGCTGGCGAGTACGTCGTTGCCCAGGCCGCCCGCGCCGACCATCGAGGCGATGATGACCATCGACAGCGCCATCATGATGGTCTGGTTGACGCCTGCCATGATGGTCGGCATGGCGATGGGCAGTTGCACCTTGAACAGCAACTGGGTGGCGGTACAACCAAAGGCGTTGCCCGCTTCCACCTGTTCGGAGCTCACCTGGCGGATGCCCAGGCTGGTCAGGCGCACCACCGGCGGCATGGCGAAGATCACGGTGGCAATGGTGCCAGGCACCCGGCCCAGGCCGAACAGCATGGCAGCAGGAATCAGGTACACAAAGGCGGGCATGGTTTGCATGAAGTCCAGCATCGGCCGTACGGTGGAATTGACGCGGTTGTTGCGTGCGCACCAAATCCCCAGCGGAATACCGAAAAACAGGCTGATGAGGGTGGCCGAGAGTGTCAGGGCCAACGTGACCATGGTTTGCAACCAGAATCCGGTGACCACAATCAGCGTCAAGGCCAGCGCCACAAACACCCCAAACTTCCAGCCCAGGCGGCGAACGCCCACGGCCGCGGCGACCAGAATTATCAGCCAGAAGGGCAGGGCCAACATGCCCATCTCGACCCATTGGGCAAACTTTTCCACCACCACGCCAATCGAATCGAATACGGTAGCGCCGTTGTCCAGCAGGTGTTTCACCCCGGTATTGACCCAGCGGCCCAGGGGCAGCACGTCGTGCGAGGCTTCGGTGACTTGGGATAAAAGATCAGACATGGCGGGCCTCTTGGGACATTTTGACAAGCAGGCTGCGGGCGGAAATGCAGCCCAACAAGCGATCGGTGGCGTCGAATACGCCCACCGGTTGGTCCATTCCCAGCACGATTTTCATGGCCTCGGGCAGGGTGGTGTGGGAGGGGAGGCGCGGCCCGCCGTTGTAGGAGTGGCCGTTCAGTCCAGGGTCCAGCAAGTCCGCCGCTGTCAGGTAGCGCGAAGTGTCCACGCCTTCGAAAAACTTGCGCACGTAGTCGTTGGCAGGTTGGGTGATGATCTGGTGGGCGGTGCCCTCTTGCACCAGGTTGCCGCCTTCCATGATGGCGATGCGGGTGCCAATGCGCAGTGCTTCTTCGAGGTCGTGCGAGACGAACAGCACCGTGCGCTGCTGCTCACGCTGCAAATCGAGCATCAGGCTTTGCATCTCGACGCGCTTGAGCGGATCGAGTGCCGAGAAGGCCTCGTCCATCAGCAAGATGTCGGGGTCTACGGCCAGAGCCCGCGCCAGTCCTACACGTTGCTGCATGCCGCCCGACAACTGCGACGGGTATTTGGCCGCGTAAGTCTGTAAGCCCACTTGGCGCAGCACTTCCATGGCCCGGTCTTCACGCGCTTTGCGCGGCGTGCCCGCCATTTCCAGGCCAAAGGCAGCGTTGTCCAGCACATTGCGGTGCGGCATCAGCGCAAAAGACTGGAACACCATCGCGACCCGCTTGCGCCGCCACTTGACCAGGTCACACTGCGGCAGGGCGGCTATGTCTTCGCCGTCGATGTTGATGGACCCTGAGGACGGCTCAACCAGGCGGTTGATGAGCCGAATCAAGGTGGATTTACCCGAGCCCGACAAACCCATCAGCACATAAATTTCGCCCGCCACCACGTCGAAGCTGACTTTGTTGACGCCCACGACATGCCCGGTTTTGGCAAATACTTCATCTTTGCTTAGGCCTTCTCCCAGCAACTTCAATGCCTCGGAAATATTAGTTCCGAATATTTTGTAAAGATTTCTAACGCTGATTTTGGGTCTTGGCATCGTGGGTCTCCTGGGAAATTTTTTCACTGTCTGTTGCGGGTTTTTCTTATGAGCAAACAGCGTGCCACTATTTTCTAGGGCGAATATGTTTTAGGCTATGGGGTTTGCCTATAGGTTGGCCTTCTATTTTTGTCGGTAGCACCAAAATAGATTTTCATAATTACAAATGGAAACTTGAAGCCATTTTTGTATCGGAACATGCACGTTTTTGAACTCACCGATCCAGTGCAATATCACTCACGGGCCTGCTGCAACAGGGCAAAATCCAACCTTGGTCAATTTCGCGTTGGCGAATGCCGCCGGCATGTTTCATTTCTACCTGGCCGGCTATTTTTTTTGTTTTGCAGGTGCTGCAGGCGCCACTGCTGCAAGAAGAGGGAAGGCGCAAACCCGCAGTAACCGCTGCTTGCAAAATAGTTTGATCGGCACGGCATGAAAATGCCTGGCCCATTTTCTGTAGTTGAATTTGGTATACAGAAACCGCATTCTCATTTTGTGCTGCAGTCGCGTTATTCATTGCCTCTGGTGCCGCAGCTTCAAAAGAGAAACTCTCTTCCCGATACCGCTGCATGTCGAAACCCGCCGCCACCAGCAGTGCGCGCACCGCCGCCATGAACGGTGCCGGGCCACAGGTGTAGACATCGCGCTGCAAAAAGTCGGGGGCAATATGGGCCAGCCGCGCCGCATCCATGCGCCCCAAATGTCCGGCGTAGGCGCTGCCGGGGCTGTGTTGCTCACACACGGTGGCCAGCCGCAGTTGTGTCATGTTGCGCGCCATCAGGCTCAGCTCTTCCGGGAACAGCACATCGGCAGGGCTGCGCGCGCAGTGCACAAACACGATGTCGGCATCGCTGCCCAGGTCGTGCAGCGCCCGCGTCATCGACATCAAGGGCGTCACACCGCTGCCGCCCGACAGGAATAGATACCGCTGGGCCGGTGCCTTGAAGCAGCTGAAGTCGCC
>DASXRN010000026.1:0-6816 GCA_036506595.1 Polaromonas sp.
CAGCGCCCGGCGGTTGGCGCGGCGCCCGCGCGTTTCGCGTGGCCCGCAAAGTAGCCGAAAGCAGCGAGATCACCTCGTTTTACCTGGAGCCACAAGACAGCGGCGCGCTGGCGAGCTTTGAGCCCGGCCAGTACCTCGGCCTGCGCCTGTTGGTGAACGGCCAGGAAATCCGCCGCAACTATTCGCTGTCAGCCGCGCCCAATGGCAGCAACTACCGCATCAGCGTCAAGCGCGAAGCGGGCGGCGTGGCCTCCAACTACCTGCACGACCAGTTGCATGAAGGCGATGTGCTGGATGTCTTCCCGCCCGCCGGTGAGTTTGTACTGGCAGAGGGTAGCAAGCCCGTGGTGCTGATCAGCGGCGGGGTCGGCATCACGCCCACGCTGGCCATGCTGGACGCCGCGCTGCAGGGCCAGCGGCCGGTGCACTTCATTCACTTCGCGCGCAACCGCGCCGTGCACGCTTTTCGCGACGCCATCGCGGCGCGCAAGGCCAAGCATGCGCAGCTGCAGCATTTTTATGTCTACGACGAGCATGCCGGTGAAATGGACGCACCGCACGCCACGGGCCGAGTCAGCAGCGAGCAGTTGGCCCGCTGGCTGCCGCCATCGCGCGATGTGGACGCCTATTTCCTGGGGCCCAAACCCTTTATGCGCCAGCTGAAAAAGCAGTTGCGCGAGCTCGGCGTGCCAGAGTCACAAACCCGCTACGAATTTTTCGGTCCGGCCAGCGCGCTGGAATAAGACCCTGGCCGGCCGGTCGACCCGGGTGCACCCAAGTCGCTATGTTTTCAATAGCTGCTTGCACCCGCGGGTACTGGCCCAGAGGTTTTTTTTGCTTGCAAAGTCGGGCAAGCCCCGGCTGGCGCAGCAGGGTCTTGGGGCCTGCTCAATAGGTGCCGATGTAATCCTTCTTGCCCACTTCCACACCGTTGTGGCGCAAGATGGCATAGGCCGTGGTGGTGTGAAAGAAAAAGTGCGGCAGGCCGTAATTGAGCAGATACGACTGGCCGGTAAAGCGCTTTTCCTTGGGCGTGCCGGCCTGCGTGACAATCTCGCGCGTGGCGGCTTCGTCAAATTTGGCCACGTCCAACCCTTCGATAAAGGCCAGCACGGTGGCGATGCGCGCCTGCAGCTCGGCAAAGGTCTGCTCGTTGTCTTCCAACTTGGGCACGTCCACGCCCGCCAGCCGCGCCGACACGCTTTTGGCAAAGTCACTCGCCACCTGCACCTGGCGCAGCAACGCAAACATGTCGGGGAACAGGCGAGCTTGCAGCAAGGCGTTGGGCTCTATTTTTTTCTCGGTGGCATGGGCTTCGGCCTTGCGCAGCACCTGGCTGAGCCCGCCCAGCATCTGCTTGAAAACGGGGATGGAGCTGGTGTACATGAAATTTGGGGCGCTGGTCATGGTTTCTTTCGGTAAGGGTGAAATCGGAATACAGGTGCAGATAAAGCAGCCAAGGATTCTCGCCGGGTTCAGGGACGGCTGCTTTGGGCTGCGGCAATAGCCTGAAAGTCAGCGCCAAGTGCCTACCTCAATGCGTGAGGCTTTCCGGAATTGGGCTGCAAGCCCGGATCAATCCGCCGGCTCTGCCAGCGGTATCTTCGTCTCGAACTTGGAGCAGTTCATGGCGAACGTGCTTTTGAAATTGCGCACATTGTTGTTTGATGAAAACACCTCACGCGTGAACGCGTGGTAGCGCTCCATGGACGCCGAGTTGACGATCAGCAGGAAGTCGAATTCACCCGACACCTCATAGCACGCCATCACGTCACCCTCGGCGGCCATCTTCTTTTCGAAATTGCGCAGCAGCGCGTCGTTCTGCTTGTCCAGCTCGACCGAGACGAACACCGTCAAGGGCCGGCCGACGCGAAGGCGGTCCACGATGGCCACTTCCTTGAGCAGCACGCCCCTGGCCTTGAGTTGGGCAATGCGCCGCTGGCAAGTGGCGGGCGAGGCATGCACCTGTTCGGCCAGCGTGCGCAGCGGCACGGTCGCGTCCTGCTGCAGCAGGTTCAGGATCTGGGTGTCGAGCCGGTCCAGGGTCATGAAAGGCCTCACAAGCTGATTTGTCATGGGAAATTATTCCAGCAAGTTTCCATAAATGGGTCAAAACACTCAAATTGCGCAAATGATTGATAAATTGTCTCAACCATGCTTCCTAAGATCAGTACATGGATCACCCGACACCGGAGCCCGTCATGACTACCCCTGATTTCGAGCCGCAACTGGTGCGCTGGCGCCACCACCTGCACCGCCACCCCGAAACAGGGTTTGAAGAGGTACAGACCGCCGACTATGTCGCCAGCGTGCTCAAGGCGCTGGGTCTGGACGTGCACTGCGGCATCGGCGGCACCGGCCTGGTGGCCAACCTGACGGTGGGCGACGGCAAAGGCGTGATTGGCCTGCGCGCCGACATGGACGCGCTGGCCATCACCGAAACGGCGCCGAGCCGGGCCTATATCTCGCAGACGCCGGGCCGCATGCACGCCTGCGGCCACGACGGCCACATGGCCATGGTTCTGGGCGCGGCCCAGCTGCTGCGCGAGCGGCGCAACTTCAATGGCACGGTGCGCTTTATCTTCCAGCCGGCCGAGGAGCATGGGCGCGGCGCCAAGGCCATGATGGACGATGGCCTGTTCGAACGCTTCCCGGTGGACGAGATCTATGGTGCGCACAACATGCCAGGCCTGCCGGCCGGTCACTTTGCGACCCGCGCGGGCGGCATCATGGCCAGCGAGGACAACTTCGTCATCCACGTGAAAGGGCGCGGCACCCACGCCGCGCGCCCGCACATGGGTGTGGACCCTCTCGTGATTGCCGCCGAGATCGTGCTGGCGCTGCAAACCATCGTGTCGCGCTCGCTGGACCCGAGCATGCCGGCGGTCATCTCGTGCACCGAGTTCATCACCGATGGCATCCGCAATGCCATTCCGTCCAACGTGATCATCAAGGGCGACACGCGCAGTTACGCGCCGGAGGTGCAGGCGTTGCTGGAAAAACGCATGCGCGAGGTCAGCGTTGGCATCTGCCGCACCCACGGCGCCGAATGTGCATTCGAGTACACCCATGAGTTCGCGCCCACGGTCAATTGGGCCGAGTGTGTGCCCACAGCTGTGGCTGCGGTCACCGCCGTCGCCGGGGCCGACAAAGTGGATGGCAACGTGCAGCCCATGATGATTTCCGAGGACTTCGGCGCCTTTCTTCGCGTGGTGCCGGGTGCCTTTGTGTTCATCGGTAATGGCGACAGCGGCGCCCCAGGCGGTACGCCGCTGCACAACGCGCGCTACGACTTCAATGACAGTGTGCTGCCCGTCGGGGCGCGCTACTTTGCCGAGATTGCGCGCATCCGGTTGCCGCATTGACTCCCGCTCTGAAAGACCTTCTCATGCTGATCCCCAACCCACTCGCCCGGCGTGGCGCCTATGACGCTGCCCTGCATCAAGTCATGAATATCGACCAGGCGCGCGAAAGTCGGCACTGGCTCTCGCACTGGTCGATCCTGACCCCTGGCGCCACGCCGGTCTGGCAGCTGCCGCAACTGGCGCAGCGCCTGTCGGTCGGACAGATCAGCGTCAAGGATGAATCAACGCGCTCGCCGCTGGGCAGCTTCAAGGTGCTGGGCGCGCCGATTGCCTTGCTGCGCCTGATCCAGCGCCGCTGGCCCGACAAGGCCTTCACGCCGGAGGACCTACTGGCCGGCCGGCACGCCCAGGACTTGCAGGGCTTCGTGGTCATCAGCGCCACCGACGGCAACCACGGCCGCGCGCTCGCGGCTGCGGCCCAGAGCATGGGTTGCCGCTGCGTGATCGTGCTGCACGCCCATGTGAGCGTTGAGCGCGAAGCACCGATCGCCGCCCTGGGTGCCGAAATCGTGCGCATCACCGGCAACTACGATGAATCCGTGCAGGAAGCCGCCCGTCTGGCAGCGGCGAACGGCTGGCAGGTGGTGTCGGACACATCCTATGCGGGCTACGAAGCGATTCCGCGTGACGTGATGCAGGGCTATGCCGCCATCGTGGATGAGCTGCTGGAGTCCGAAGCCGCAGCCGCACCCTGCCCTTACACCCAAGTGATCCTGCAAGGTGGTGTGGGCGGCCTGGCTGCGGGCGTCGTGAGCTACTTTTGGGAACGCTACGGCGCCCGGCGGCCGAGCTTTATCGTGGTCGAGCCGGAGCAGGCCGACTGCCTGTGCCAAAGCGCGCGGCTCAGTCGCCCGGCCACGGCCACCGGCTCGGTCGACTCGGTAATGGCGGGTCTGGCCTGCGGTGAAACCTCGCCGCTCGCGTGGCGCTTTCTTCAGCCGGCCGTGGACTTCTTCATGACGGTCTCCGACGAACAGGCGGTGGATGCCATGCGCACACTGGCTTCGGGCGAAGCCGGCGATGTACCCGTGCTAAGCGGCGAATCAGGCGCTGCGGGCCTGGCGGCCCTGAGGGTTCTGGCGGGTTCGCCAGAGCTGCGCCGGCAAACCGGTCTGGGCGCCGATTCCCATGTGCTGCTCATCAGCACCGAGGGCGCCACGGCGCCTGCCGTGTATGCGCAGCTGACGGGTCGCTCCGCCCCCTCGGTGTTGGCGGCGCAGGCCAACTGGCTGGACAGCGCGGAGATAAGCGAACAGGCGCCGATGGCCCGCATTGCCCGAAAAGCCAAGGTCGCCACACCCATCCCCCACTGAAAAGCATACACAGCATGACAAGCCCGAATTCACACGAGGAAGACTTTCACTCGGCAGCCGTCAGCCAGTTGCGGGTCGACCTGGCGCTGGCACTGCGTGCGGCGGCGCTCCACGGCCTGGCCGAGGGTGTCTGCAACCACTTCAGCGTTGAGCTGCCCGATGGCTCCAGCCGCTTTCTGCTGAACCCGCGCGGCCTGCTGTGGAGCGAGATCGGCGCGGACGACATCGTGCTGATCGATGCCGAGGGCAACAAGCTGGCCGGGCGCCACGAGGTGGAACCCACGGCCATGTTCATCCACGCTGCCATCCACCGCATCGCCGGCAAGGCCTGCGTGCTGCACACTCACATGCCCTACGCCATGGCCCTCACGCTCACCACCGACCGGGCGCTGGACACCACCCTTTCGCAGAATGCCATGCGCTTTCACGGCCGCGTGGCGGTTGACCCCCATTACAACGGCTTGGCCCTGGACACCTCGGAAGGCGAGCGCATTGCCCGTGTCATGCAGGCGGCCGATGTGGTGTTTCTGGGCAACCATGGCGTGGTGGTCTGCGGTGCGCGAATGGACTGGGCGTATGACGACCTGTATTACCTGGAGCGGGCCTGTGCTGCGCAGGTGCTGGCCCAGTCCACGGGCCGACCGCTGGCGCCGGTAGCCCCGGCCATTGCCGAGCGCGTGGCTCGCCAGACGCTTGGCGAGCGCTTGCAGTCGGAGTTGTTTTTTGAGGCGCTGAGGCGTACGGTCTGAGCGACCGCTTTGCGCAGGCGACAGGCAGCCATGGTCACCATGACGCCGCTGGTTTCGGTTTAACAGTCACATTGACTCAAATACCGGGGTTGGAGGCGGCCGGCGCCCGATTTGGGCCCCCTTGCACGGCGCTGTGCGGGCTATCTCATCCAGCGCTGCCACAGCAGGTGGTCAAGGGACCAGGCGCCTGCCCCCCGGCATAACAGCACCAGCAGCATCGCAGCCCACTGGATATGCGTGGGCCAAGCCTGAGGGTAGACGAATATTTCAATCACCGACGTCATGCCGAGCAGTATCAGCGCCACGGGCCGCGTCGCCAATCCAAGCACCAGCAGCACCGGCGCGGTCAACTCGATCGAAACTGCCATATAGGCGGCGACTTCCGGGGGCAGAAGCGGGACCTTGTACTCTTCGCGGAACAACTCCATGGCCGTGGCCCAATTCGCCAGCTTGCTCATTGCGGAATTCCAGAATACGGTGGCAACCGCGATCCGTAGCGGGATGGCAAGAAGCGTGTAGGGCACCCGGTCGAGCCACTGCACGAGACGCGCCATCGGGTTGTCATACGCCGGTTGCGGCTTGATGGATTGGGTCGAATTTTTCATGTTCGAATCCTCCGGGGTTAAGGTGCCATCGCCGCGTGCGCCAGACTGCAACTCATATAGCATCCGCGCGCAAGGTGAGCAGCGAGCAAGCTGTGCGGCTCGCCACAAGATGCCGCCGCCAGCGCCGCGCCCAATGGCTGCCCGGAAAACAGCGCTGCGGCAATGCGCCATTCGGGCTCGCTCAAGCGCACCGCATGGACATCGCTATCCGTTCGCTGAACCAGCAGCCAGACCGGGCCGTCCGCGAGGTCGATCGCCGCAATGGCGTCATCATCACGCTCCAGCACCGCGTGCCAGACCGCGTCGGCCGGGAACTCGCAGCGCAGCAGTTGCGCCGCCGGATGCGGCGCCAAGCGCAGGTCTTCGAGCTCGGCTTCGCCCAAAGTCGCCAGACGCGCGATCTCCAGCGGTTCGGCGTCAGCCGCATGCAGCACGAGGTTGACCTTCCATTCGAGGCGGGCCAGGTCCGGCAGATAAGGCACCGACGCCGCCTGCGCGAGCCTTGCCAGGAATTCAGGGAAATCCGCGCCATACTCATCCAGCCAGGCACTGCGTGGCGGGGCCTCAGCCGCGAACAGGCGCGCCGCTCCCTCGAAGAATTCCGGGCCGACCACATGCTGCACGGCCGGAAAGGCCAGTTGCAGCGCCGTCACGAGCACGCCGGCCGAGGTGTTGCGGTAAATGCCGAGCCGCTCTCCAGGGTCCAATCCTTCGTTGATGACAAAGGCGGACGCGTCCGCGCCTTCGAGCAGGCTTTGGCGAATCGCGTGCTGAAGTTCAATCA
>DASXRN010000027.1:0-8214 GCA_036506595.1 Polaromonas sp.
TGAATCGACACGTCAAGCGCCGACACCGGTTCGTCGGCGACCACCAGCGTGGGATTGAGCATCAGCGCGCGCGCAATCGCAATACGCTGGCGCTGCCCGCCCGAAAACATGTGCGGGTAGCGGTCGTAATGCTCGGGGCGCAGGCCCACCCTGGCCAGCATGGCGCGCGCCTTTTCTGCGCGCTCGGCCGCGGACAGGGTGGTGTTGATTTCGAGCGGCGCCTCCAGAATGGCACCGATTTTCTTGCGGGGGTTCAGCGAGCCATAGGGATTCTGGAATACCAGTTGCACGGCCTTGCGCAGGCCCAGGCGTTCCTCATGCGGCGCATGGATGGCATCAATGCCCTTGATGCGCAACTGGCCAGCGGTAGGCGTTTCAATCAGCGAGACCATGCGGGCCAGCGTGGACTTGCCGCAGCCCGACTCGCCCACCACGGCCAGGGTCTTGCCGGCATGGACCGCAAACGACACGCCGCCAACGGCTTGCAAGTGGTCGGAAGGCCGCATGAAGCCGCGGCGTATTTCGTACACGCGCTGGAGGTCCTTGGCCTCCACCACGGGTTGGTCAGACGGCACGGGCTTATTGGCGATGGCGCTCATAGCGTTGCCTCCACCACGGGTGTGTCGCGCTGTATGGCGGCTTCCCGGCTGGGATCCCCCAGCGGATAGTGGCAGCGCACCTTGCCGTCTTGCCAGGCGCGCAGCAGCGGACGCTCGCTGCGGGAATGCTCGGTGGCGTAGGCGCAGCGCGGTGCAAACAGGCAGCCGGCCGGCCGGTCGTACAGGCCGGGCACCATGCCGGGAATGGTCGCCAGGCGGGCGCTGCCATCGCTGCGCTCGGGCAGGGCGGCCAGCAGCGCCTCGGTGTAGGGGTGCTGCGGCGTATTGAAGAGGGCGTGCGCGTCTTGCTCTTCCATGATCTGGCCGGCATACATCACGGCCACGCGCTGCGCCATTTCAGACACCACGCCCATGTTGTGGGTGATCAGCACCAGCGCCATGCCGCGTTCTTTTTGCAGGCTGCGCAGCAGGTCCAGGATTTGCGCCTGGATGGTCACGTCGAGCGCCGTGGTGGGTTCGTCGGCAATCAGCAGGCGCGGGTTGCAGGCAATCGCCATGGCGATCATCACGCGCTGGTTCATGCCGCCCGACAGCTGGTGCGGGTAGGCCTTCAAGCGGCTTTCAGGGGCGGGGATGCCGACCTGTTCCAGCAGCTCGATGGCCTTGCGCGTGGCGGCCTTGTGGTCCAGCCCCAGATGCAGGCGCAGGGTTTCGGTGAGCTGAAAACCGATGGTGAAGCAAGGGTTCAGGCTGGTCGTGGGCTCCTGGAAAATCATGGCCACGTCCTTGCCGGTGAGCTTGCTGCGCTCGCGGGGTGACAGCGCCAGCAGGTCGTGGCCGGCAAAGCGCAGTTTGTCGGCGCGGACACGGCCGGGGTAGGCCACCAGGCCCATGAGGGCCATCATGGTGACGCTTTTACCGGAGCCGGATTCACCGACGATGCCCAGCACTTCGCCTTCTTCCAGCGACAGGCTGATGCCGTCAACGGCGTGCATGATGCCGTTTTGCGAGGGAAACTCGACGGACAGGTTTTCTATTTCTAACAGGGCCATGATCAGGGCCTTCCCAATATTCTGTTGAGAGGCGTTTCGCACTGAAACGCCATGGATGTCTTGTCAAGGAACAGCACGGATACGGCTCTGCCGGGCCGCAGCTGTTGCCCCCGGAGGGGGGATCCGGCTACACGCATTGAGCCGAGAAGGGGGTGGGCCATCATCTTTTCAGTTTGGGGTCGAACGCATCGCGCAGTCCGTCGCCGAGCAAGTTGAAGGCCAGCACAGTGATCAAAATCGCCAGGCCGGGGAAGGTGACGACCCACCAGGCACGCAGTACAAATTCGCGGGCATCGGCCAGCATGGTGCCCCATTCGGGTGAGGGCGGCTGCGCGCCCAGGCCCAGAAAACCCAGTGCCGCAGCATCCAGAATGGCGGTGGACACGCCCAGCGAGGCCTGCACAATCAGCGGCGCCGTGCAATTGGGCAGGATTTCATTGAACATCAGCCGCAGGCGGCCCGCGCCGCTCATGCGCGCGGCCGTCACATAGTCGCGCGAGGTTTCGGCAATCACGGCGGCGCGGGTGATGCGCACGTAATGCGGCAGCACCACGACGGCCACAGCCAGCATCGCGTTCATCAGCCCGGGGCCCAGAATGGCCACAATCACGATGGCCAGCAGCAGGCTGGGCAAGGTCAGGATGATGTCCATCAGGCGCATGACGGCAATCTCGAAGATGCCGCGGAAAAACCCCGCCAGCAGGCCCAGCACCGTGCCGACAACGACCGACAAGGTCACCACGGCCAGGCCGATGACCAGCGACAGGCGGGCGCCATGCATCAGCCGCGACAGGATGTCCCGCCCGATGGCGTCGGTGCCCAGCGGGTAGGACCACGATCCGCCCGCCTGCCAGGCCGGTGGTTTCAGGAACACGGCGTTGTCGGTGATGTTGGGCGCGTGCGGCGCCAGCAGCGGCGCCAGCAGCGCGACCAGCAGCACTCCCGCCACAATGATGAGGCCCATCACCGCGCCGTGGTTGGCGCTGAAGTAGTTCCAGAATTCGCGCAGCGGATGCGGCGGCGCCGGCGGCGCAGCAGAGGTCAGGGTCGCAGTGTTCAAGGGTGCCGTGCTCATCGCTGATGCCTGATACGTGGATTAATAATGCCGTAGGTGATGTCCACCAGCAGGTTGACGGCCATCACGATCGCGCCCAGCAGCAGGATGCCGCCTTGCAAGACCGGATAGTCGCGGCGGCTGATGGCTTCGATCACCCATTTGCCGACGCCGGGCCAGGAAAAAATGGTTTCGGTCAGGATCGCGCCGGTAAACAGCACGCCGACTTGCAGGCCAATCACGGTGACCACCGGAATCAGCGCATTGCGCAGGGCATGCAGCGCCACCACGCGCAGGTTGGAGAGGCCCTTGGCACGGGCCGTGCGGATGTAGTCTTCGCCCAGCACCTCCAGCATGGCCGAACGCGTCATGCGCGCAATCACCGCCAGCGGATTGGTGCCCAGCACAATCACCGGCAAGATCAGATGCGAGGCGGCTGACCAGAAGGCCCCCTTATCGTCTGAAAGCAGTGAGTCAATCAGCAAAAAACCGGTAGTGGGCTCGATGAAGTATTGCACCGACATGCGGCCCGACACCGGGGTCCAGCCCAGCTCGACCGAAAACAGCAGAATCAGCAGCAGGCCCCACCAGAAAATCGGCATCGAGTAGCCCGTCAGGGAGACGCCCATGACGCCGTGATCAAATATCGAGTTGCGTTTGACGGCCGCCAATATGCCGGCCGGAATGCCAATCAGCAGCGCAAAAATAATGGCGCCCACGGCCAGTTCAATCGTGGCGGGGAAGAGCGTCAGAAATTCACGCAGCACGGGCTCCTGCGTAATGAGGGATTTGCCCAGGTCGCCTTTGAGCACGCGGCCGATGTAAATGCCGTACTGCACCAGCACCGGCTGGTCCAGGCCGTACTCCTTGAGCAGTTGCGCATGACGCACCGGGTCGATGCCGCGCTCGCCCGCCATGGTCTCGATGGGGTCGCCCGGCACCATGCGGATCAAAAAGAAAGCCAGCAGTGTCATGCCCAGAAAGGTCGGTATGACCAGGCTCAGTCGGGTAAATATGAAGCGCAGCATTATTGTGAAACGCTAGAGCAGGGATCCACACAAGCTGTCCAAAATCCATCGTAAAGACGGCATAGGGGATTCGCGAACAGCTTCGCGGAGTCGGTCTTTAAAGGCGTAAGCATGGAATATTTTGATCAGTCAAGGCAGTGCCGTGGGAATTTTTTATCATAGCAACAAATCCATTAATTATTGGCAGCGCCGCTGGCTATGTGCTACACAGTAACCCGTATTGCTTCAGGACATTTTTGATGATGATGAGGACGGACGGCGTAGTGCAGAAAGCGTGCCAGGCAGCGTAGCTTGCGACCGGATGTCAGGGCATCTCCGCATAAGCTGCCGCGGGTTATGCCGGGGTTCCCAGGCGTGACGGCATGAAAAAAGGCCGGTGGATACCGGCCTTTTGAATATCGGCGGAAAACCGATTATTTGACGTGCTTGCCGATCAGGCCGGCCATCTCGAACATCGACACTTGCGCCTTGCCGAAAACAGCTTTGAGCTTGTCGTCGGCGTTGATCATGCGCTTGTTGATCTTGTCCTGCAGGCCTTTGGATTTGATGTAAACCCACAGCTTGCTGACAATCTCGGTGCGTGGCAGGGGCTTGTCGCCCACCACCGCGGCCAGCGCGGGGCTCAAGGTCAGCGCTTTCATGAACGCTGCATTGGGCGTGCGCTTTTTGGCGGCCACTTTCTTGGCAGGAGCCGCTTTTTTCGCCGCTACCTTTTTGGCCGGCGCGGCTTTTTTTGCAGCTACCTTTTTCGCGGGAGCTGCTTTCGGCGCCGCTACCTTCTTCGCAGGTGCTGCCTTTTTTGCAGCTACTTTCGTTGCCGGTGCAGCCTTTTTTGCAGGCGCTTTTTTAGCCGGTGCTTTTTTTGCAGTTGCCATGATTGATTTTCCTTCTGGAAGTTGATAAATCACCACCGGAATAACTACTTCCCTGTGGCAAAGCGGATGCTACTGGAGAAAAACGCAGTTTCATAGGGAGCGCGGACTTTATTTACGCGCATATGTTGCAGATTTACCTCTGAAAATCAAAAACACGCTTATGAGGATCACGCTGCAGGCCATCCACTCGCCGCCCGTGACATGTTCGCCGGCAAAAAAGGCACCCAGAAATATCGCAATCAAGGGGTTCACAAAGGCGTAGCTGGTGGCCACGGCCGGCGAGGCATTGGCCAGTAAATAGAGGTAGGCGCTGAACGCAATCAATGAGCCAAACACCACCAGGTAGACCCAGGCCCACAGCGCCGTGGGCTGTGCCGGCCAGTTGCTAAAGGCCTGCTGCGGCTCACCCAGTGCAAGAGAAATCGCCATTAACACCGCGCCGCCACACAGCATTTCGCTGGCAAAGCCGGCCGGACCCTGGGCCAGCGGCAGCCGTGTGGTGGACAGCACGGAGCCTAAAGACCACAGTGCGGTCGCCCCGGCAATGCAGGCCAGGCCCACGGGAGCCGCCGCAAAGCTGGCCCCTTGCACCAGCAGCAGCACGCCAGCCAGCCCCACGGCCATGCCCAAAAATTCCAGCCGGCTGGGGCGCTGGCCCAGCAACAGGCCCCAGGCCGACACCAGCATGGGCACCACCGCGATGAAGGTGGCGATCAGGCCGGAGCCAATATGCAGCTCCGCGCTGGCGGTCAGGCCCATGCCGCCGCCCAGCATCAGGGCACCGATGAGCCCTGCATTGCGCCACTCACGCCGGCTTGGGAGTTTGTGCTTGCGCAGCATGACCCACGCCATCAACACAATGCCCGCCGTCAGAAAGCGCGTACCCATCTGGAAGAAAGGTGGAAAGCTGACCAGTGCCAGCCGGATGGCCAGGTAGGTGGAGCCCCACACCAGATAACAGGCCAGCAGGGCGGGGATCAGCAAGGGTGCAGCGTTGTTGGGCTGCAAAGGGGAGGGGCATGAAGAGGGCATGGCCAGCATCGTATGTTGCCGTTTGCATCAACACCATGCAAAATCAAAGGCAAACAAGCCATTCGGCTTTTAATTCAATGCCTGAAAAGCACAATGACAGAAACTACCGAATGTGACTCTTATGACGGCCGTATTCTGGCTGAACTGCAGCAGGATGGGCGCATCAGCATGGCCGAACTGGGGCGGCGCGTCCACCTGAGTCAACCCGCAGTCACCGAACGCGTGCGCAAGCTTGAGCTCAATGGTGTGATCAAGGGCTATCGCGCCGAGGTTGACCTGACGCGGCTGGGCTATGGCATTCGCGCCATCATTCGCGTGGCGCGGGCCGAGTATGCGCGGGTGGTCAGGCTGATCGAGCAGACGCCCGAGGTGATCAATGCCTACAACGTCACCGGCGAAGACAGCTGGGTGCTGGAGATTGCCGTCATTGACGTTTCGCACCTCGATGCCGTGGTCACCAAGTTCTGCATCCTGACCGAGACCTCTACCTGCATCGTGCTCAACGCCCCCCGCGAAAACGCCATTGTGCTGCCGGCGCGCCGGGAAAATATCAAACCCACCATCAAGAAGGTCACCGGAAAATGACAAAACTTGCCACTGCTTCATTCGCCACCTGCGATCTCTGCGACACCCATAAAAACAACAGCTCGGGCGCGTTCCGGGTGTTGCCGCCCGTCTTCAAGGATTTCGGCGGTCTTCAAAAATTCAGCGGACCGGTTGCCACCGTCAAATGCTTTGAAGACAACTCGCTGGTCAAGGCTGCGGTCGATGCGCCCGGCGAAGGCCGCGTGCTGGTGGTCGATGGCGGTGCGTCACTGCGCCGCGCCTTGCTGGGCGGCAACCTGGGCGCAGCGGCTGCAAAAAATGGCTGGGCCGGCGTCGTGATTGATGGCTGCGTGCGCGATGTGGCCGAGCTGGCGCTATGCAAGACCGGCATACGGGCCCTGGCGGCCATGCCGCTGCCCACGGAAAAGCGCAATGTGGGGCAGCGCGACATCGCGGTACAAATTCAAGGCGTGTGGGTGCATCCCGGCGACTGGCTCTATGCCGACGAAGATGGCGTGGTGGTGATGCCCTCAGGCGGGCAAATTTAAACCCAGCTGGCCCAGCTGCGCTTTGCCCAGGTCCGTGACGTGCACGACCCGGCTGTGTTTTTTTCTTTCTATCCAATGCTCTGCCAGCAGGTGATCGGCCAGCGCCGCGCCCAAAGCGCCCCCCAGATGGTCCCGCCGTTCCGACCAGTCCAGGCAGCGGCAGGCAAATTGCCGGCGCCGTGCCTGGGCGCTTTTCAGGTCAATGCCCAGCGCCGCGAATGACTTCGCGCCTTTGGCGGTGACTTCCAGCTGCTTGGCGGTTGCATCGGCCGCGTCATTGGTCAGCCAACCCTTGCGCAGCAGGGCGCTCAGCAGGCCAGTGCCCAGACTGCCGGCCAGGTGGTCGTAGCAATAACGGGCCTGCCGGATCGCATCGTCGGCATGGGCGGCGGCTTCGGGCTGGCGGCGCGGCGCGACTTGCATCAGCGACTCCACCAGATGCGCCACCTGCTCCGAAGCCAGGCGAAAATACTTGTGCCGGCCCTGTGAGGTGGACGCCAGCAGGCCATCGCCCTGCAGGCGCTTGAGGTGCGAGGTGGCCGTGGCGGGCTCAATCCCGGCGCCGAGTGCCAGTTCCTTTGCGGTCAGCGCGCGGCCCTCCATCAGCAGCGCAAGCATCTGGATGCGGCGCGGATCGCCCACGGTGGAGGCCAGGCGGGCGAGGTCGGGTTCTGCATTCATGATTTGATGATCGTCAAACTGTTGTTGCTCGACAAGCGATGGCAGGCCCGCGACACTTGAGGCCTGTCAAACAACCGGATCGAGCACACCATGGCCCAGTACAGCGCAGAAATTCTCTGGCAGCGCGGCGAGCAGGATTTTCTTGGCAACCGTTACAGCAGGCGGCATGTGCTGCGTTTTGACGGGGGCGCCGAAGTTGCGGGTTCGTCGTCACCGCATGTCGTCCCGGTGCCGATGTCGGATGCGGCGGCGGTCGATCCCGAGGAGGCTTTCGTGGCTTCCCTGTCGAGCTGCCACATGCTCTGGTTTCTGTCGATCGCCGCCAAACGCAAATTCTGCGTGGACCGCTATGCCGACGCGGCGGTGGGCGTGATGGCCAAGAATGCCGAGGGCAAAATGGCGATGACCGTGGTCACGTTGCGGCCCGAGGTGCGGTTTTCCGGCGAACGGCTCCCGACACGCGAGCAGCTTGAGCAGCTCCACCACGAAGCCCACGCGGAATGTTTCATCGCCAACTCGGTCAAGACCGAGGTGCGCTGCGAGCCGGTGTACGCCCATGCCTGACCCCATTCTTCCCCAGCCCGGCAACCCGATAGCGGCGGTCACCCATGCTGATCCCTACCCTTACTACCGGCAGCTGCGCGAGCAGCGGCCCTTGTATTTTGACGAAGGCCTGAAACTCTGGGTCGCCAGCGGTCATGCCGTGATCGATGAGGCCTTTCGCAGCGCGGCACTGCGCGTGCGTCCACCGGCCGAGCCGGTGCCGCATGCCTTGCTTGGCAGTGCGGCGGGCGAGGTATTTGCGCAGCTGGTGCGCATGAATGACGGCGCGTTCCAC
>DASXRN010000028.1:0-17791 GCA_036506595.1 Polaromonas sp.
GATGAGGCCCGACAGGTTCTGACGGCTCACCATCAGGTAGCGCGCCAGATCCCCCACGCTCATTCCCCCCTCGGCCTCGGGGCGCGACAAGGCGCCCAACACCGCCCACTGCTGGGTCGTCAGGCCTTCGCTCTCTACCGCTCGCGTCCCTGTTTTGTGCAACATGTTTGCGCATTGATACAAGCGAAAGAACAACCTATTGGCAAGTTCCATGCGAACAATGGCGCTGGTTTCGTTAGGGTAATCCATGATATTTCTAGTAAAAAATGACTTGCAAGGCTAAATGCGCCGTTGATAAAATACGTCAATATATTGACGTATTATTGTTTCGTCAATGCGTTACTCAAGCATATCAACACCTAACCCTCTTTGGAGATTGACATGACGAAATTTGCAGGTAAAACCGTGATCGTGACCGGCGGCGGCGGTGGCATAGGCGGCGCCACCAGCCGGCGCTTTGCCCAGGAAGGCGGCAACGTCGCCGTGTTCGACCGGGACCTGTCCGCCGCCCAGCGCGTGGTGGACGGGATTGTGGCGGCGGGGGGCAAGGCGGCGGCTTTTGGGTGCGACATCACCAACCGCGCCGAGGTCGATGCGGCGATTGCCGCGACCGAGGCCCAGCTGGGTCCCATCGACGTGCTGGTCAACAACGCCGGCTGGGATGTATTCAAGCCTTTTACCAAGACCGAGCCCGCACAGTGGGACAAGCTGATCGCGATCAACCTGACCGGTGCGCTGCACATGCACCACGCGGTGCTGCCCGGCATGGCGGTGCGCAAGGCGGGGCGGATCGTCAACATCGCGTCCGATGCGGCGCGTGTCGGCTCCTCCGGCGAAGCCGTCTATGCCGCCTGCAAGGGCGGACTGGTGGCCTTCTCCAAGACCATCGCCCGCGAACATGCGCGCCACGGCATCACGGTCAACGTGGTCTGCCCGGGCCCGACCGACACCGCCCTGTTCGCCGAATACAAGGAGGGCGCCGGCAACCCCGAGAAGCTGATGGACGCCTTCACGCGCTCGATCCCGCTGGGCCGCATCGGCCAGCCGGATGATCTGCCCGGCGCCATCCTCTTTTTCGCCAGCGACGACGCGAGCTTCATCACCGGCCAGGTGCTAAGCGTCTCGGGCGGCTTGACCATGAACGGCTGACGCCTCGGCGCCCTTTTGAGACATCACACAGGAGAACATCATGGAATTCGAAGACATCCTTTACGAAGTGCGCAACGGCGTGGCCTGGATCACCATCAACCGGCCGGAGAAAATGAACTCCTTCCGGGGCCAGACCTGCGACGAGATCATCAAGGCGCTGAACCGCGCCGGCTACGACAGGAGCGTGGGCGCCATCGTGCTGGCCGGTGCCGGCGACCGGGCCTTTTGCACGGGTGGCGACCAGTCCGCCCACAACGGCAACTACGACGGGCGCGGCACCATCGGCCTGCCGATGGAGGAACTCCACACCGCCATCCGCGACGTGCCCAAGCCGGTGATTGCCCGCGTGCAGGGTTTTGCCATTGGCGGCGGCAACGTGCTGTGCACGATTTGCGATCTGACGATCTGCTCCGACAAGGCCCAGTTCGGCCAGGTCGGCCCGAAGATGGGCTCGGTCGATCCCGGCTACGGCACCGCCTTCCTGGCCCGCGTGGTGGGCGAAAAGAAGGCGCGCGAGATCTGGTACCTGAACCGTCGCTACAGCGGTCAGGAGGCCGTGGCCATGGGCCTGGCCAATGTCTGCGTACCCCACGAGCAGCTCGACGCCGAAGTGCAAAAGTGGGGCGAAGAGATGTGCGAGCGCAGCCCCACGGCGCTGGCCATTGCCAAGCGCAGCTTCAACGCGGACACCGCCCACCAGAGCGGCATTGCCGGCCTGGGCATGTACGCGCTCAAGCTCTATTACGACACCGAAGAATCGCGTGAAGGCGTCAATGCGCTGAAGGACAAGCGCAAGCCCGAATTCCGCAAGTACGTGAAGTAAAGCAGAGCCCACAGACATACGGAGACACCAGATGAACCCCTATATCGACGAAGACCTTGCGGCACTGGCCGAACACGCCCGCCGCTTTGCCACCGGGCGGGTCGCGCCCGGCTTTCTGGAGCGCGACAGGACGCGCGTACTCGACCGGACGCTCATGCGCGAAATGGGCGAAATGGGGTTCATCGCGCCGGAGCTGCCCGAGGCCCATGGCGGCCAGGGCATGGGTTGCCTGGCCGCTGGCGTGATCCATGAAGAAATCGCGCGCGCCGACCTGAGCATCTCCTACATCAACCTGCTAGCCTCGCTCAACGGCCAGATCCTGTCGCACCATGGCCAGCCCGAAGTGGTCAAGCCATGGCTGAGCAAGCTCACGCAGGGCGAGGCGCTGTTTGCCATTGCGCTGACCGAGCCGCGCGGCGGCTCGGACGCCGGCAACCTGCGGCTGCGCGTTGAGCGCGTCGGCGATGAATATGTCATCAACGGCGAGAAGACGTCCATTTCGGCGGCCGACCAGGCCGACGCGGCGGTCGTGTTCGGCCGCACCGGCCCGGTCGAATCTGCGGCGCACGGCGTGACGGCCCTGCTGGTGCCTATGGATCTGCCCGGGGTCACCACGAACCGGTTTGACTGCCACGGCCAGCGCGCCATCGGCCGGGGTTCGATCTTCTTCGAGAACGTGCGCGTGCCGGTGAACCACCGGCTCGGCGAGGAGAACAAGGGCTTTGTGCAGGTGATGCAGGGCTTTGATTTTTCGCGCGCACTGATCGGCCTGCAGGTACTCGCCGTCGCCCGTGTGGCGCTGGAAGAAACCTGGGAATACGTCGCGCAGCGCGAAGCGTTTGGCAAACCGCTGTCGGCGTTCCAGGGCGTGTCGCATCCGCTGGCGGACTTCGACACCCAGGTCACGGCGGCACGGCTGCTGTGTCTGCAGACCTTGTGGCTCAAGGACAAAGGCGCGCCACACAGCGCCGAGGCCGCCATGTGCAAATGGTGGGCGCCCAAGCTGGCCTACGACTGCGTGCATCAGTGCCTGCTTATGTTCGGTCACGGCGGCTACGACCGCGGCGTCATGGAACAACGCCTGCGCGACATCCTGGGCTTCCAGATCGGCGACGGCACGGCCCAGATCATGAAAACCATCGTCGCCCGTACCCGCGCCGGGCGGTCTGCAGTTCCGGCCTGAGCCCACGACGCAAAAAATACAAGGAGACAAGCCATGGAATTCGATGCCGTTCTCATCGCACCCCGCCGCGCCCACAGCGTGGCCCAGGGCCTCTGGCACGACCGGACCATCAACGACGATCTCGACGCCTGCGTGGCCGCTTGTCCCGACAAGCTGGCGCTGACCGCCGTGCAGGCTGAAAGTGGGGTCACCACGCGATTCACCTACCGTGAGCTCGCGGCCATGGCCGACCGCGTGGCCGTGGGCCTGGCCCGCCTGGGCGTGGGCCGCAACGACGTGGTGGCCTGCCAGCTGCCCAACTGGTGGCAGTTCACCATCACCTACCTGGCGTGCTCGCGCATCGGCGCGGTGATGAACCCGCTGATGCACATTTTCCGGGAGCGGGAGCTGTCCTTCATGGTCAAGCACGGCGAGGCGAAAGTCCTGATCGTGCCGAAGTTGTTCCGCGGTTTTGACTTCGAGCAGATGGTCACGGCCCTGCAGCCCAGCTTGCCTGAGCTGCAGCACATCGTGGTAGTCGGCGGCGCGGGCGCCAACAGTTTCGAGGCCCTGCTGAGCGGACCGGCCTGGGAGAACGATGCCGATGCCCGCGACATCCTGACGCGTCACCGTCCCGGCCCCGACGACGTCACACAGCTCATCTACACCTCGGGCACTACCGGCGAGCCCAAGGGCGTGATGCACACGGCCAATACCACCATGGCCAACATCATTTCCTACGCCGAGCGCCTGCGTCTGGCCGCCGCCGACGTGGTGCTCATGGCCTCGCCCATGGCGCACCAGACCGGCTTTATGTATGGCTTGATGATGCCCATCATGCTGCGCGCCAGTGCGGTTCTGCTCGATATCTGGGAGCCCCTCAAGGCGATTGATCTGATCCGTGCCGAAGGCGCCACCTTCACCATGGCGTCCACGCCATTTCTGACCGATCTGTCCAAAAATGTGGCCGAGTCCGGCAAGAATATCCCGACCCTGCGCACCTTCCTGTGCGCGGGCGCGCCTATCCCCGGTCCGCTCGTGGAACAGGCGCGCCGCGTGCTGGGAACCAAAATTGTGTCGGCCTGGGGCATGACCGAGAACGGCGCGGTCACCTTGATCGACCTTGACGACGATGACGAGCGCGCCTTCACGACCGACGGCTACCCGCTGCCGGGCGTGGAGCTTAAGGCTGTGGACGTCGATGGCGCCACGCTCCCTGCGGGTCAGGCGGGCAAGCTGCTGGTGCGTTCGTGTTCCAACTTTGGCGGCTATCTGAAACGCCAGCAATTGAATAGCACCGATGCCGACGGCTGGTTCGATACGGGCGACCTCGCGAGCATTAATGCGCAAAGCTACATCCGCATCACCGGCCGCAGCAAGGATGTGATCATTCGCGGCGGCGAGAACATCCCGGTGGTCGAGATCGAGTCGCTGCTGTACCGTCACCCGGACGTGGCCATGGCCGCCATCGTGGCCTACCCGGACGAGCGCCTGGGCGAACGGGCCTGTGCGGTGGTGGTGCCCAAGCCGGGCCGCAGCATCGACCTGCCTTCCATCGTGGATTTTCTAAAAAGCCAGAAAGTCGCCATCCAGTACATCCCGGAGCGCCTGATCGTGCGCGACACCATGCCGTCCACCCCGTCCGGAAAGATCCAGAAATTCAAGCTGCGCGAGTTGCTGCGCGACGGCGTGGCCTGAACCGGCAAACGAACCGACAAACCGCCTTTTCATCACAACACCGGAGACACAAAATGACCCCTCACTGCACCCCCGCACGCCGCCGCCTGGTCCAGGCGGCCCTCGCACTTTTCACGCTCGGCGCTGCCGGCGCCCTGCAGGCCCAGAGTTCCTGGCCTGCCAAGCCCATCCGGGTGGTCGTCGGCTTTGCGCCCGGCGGCAGCACCGATGTGATGGCGGGCATCCTGTCGCAATCTTTGTCCGAGTCACTGGGACAAACCGTCATCATTGACAACAAGCCCGGCGCCAGCGGCAACATCGCTGCCTCTGAAGTCATACGCGCCGCCCCGGACGGACACACCTTCCTGATCGCGCCCACTTCGGTGGAAACCGCCAATCCCTCGCTGTTCAAGTCCAGCATCCTGCCCTCGCGCGACCTGACGCCGGTGGCCAGCGTCGGACGCACCCAGATGTACCTGGTGGCGAAGCCGCAAATCGCTGCAAAGGATGCCCGCGAGCTCGTGGCCCTGGCCAAGGCCCAACCCGGCAAGCTATCGTACGCTTCGGCCGGTGCCGGCACGCCGCCGCACCTGGCCTGCGAACTGTTCAAACTGGCCACCGGCACTTTCATCACCCATGTGCCCTACCGCGGTGCTGCGCCTGCGCTGCAGGACGTTTTGTCGGGCCAGGCCGATTTCGTCTGCGATCCCGGCATTGCTTTCACGCACATTCGCACCGGCAAGGTCAAGCTGCTGGGCATCGTGAGCGCCAGGCGCTCCCCGTTCTTCCCCGACGTTCCGACGGTGGGTGAGCAGGGCTTTCCGGGCGCGAACCTCGACATCTGGTTCGGCATGTGGGCGCCCAACGGCACTTCGCCCGACATCATCGCCCGCATGAACCGTGAACTGGGCAAGGCGCTGGCGCAGCCGGGCGTCAAGTCGCGCTACGGCGACCTGGGCGCCGAATCGATTTCGATGGAGACGGCCGAATTCCGCAACCTGCTGGTCAACGAGGGCAAGGTCTTGTCCACGCTGATCAAGGAACAAAAGATCATTGTTGACTGACGCCTGACCCGCCATGCAAGAGCAACCCATTCTGGTAGAAACGAACGGCCGCGTCGGCGTGATCACGCTGAACCGGCCGCAACAGATGAACGCGCTGAACGACGCGCTGATGGACGCCCTGGGGGCGGCGCTGCTCGCCTTCGACGCCAACGCCGACATCGGCGCCATCGTCATCACGGGCAACGCCAGGGCCTTCGCGGCCGGGGCCGATATCGCGGCCATGGCGGACTGGAGCTACATGGATGTCTACCAGAGCGAGTTCATCACCCGCAACTGGGAAACCATACGCCGCGTGCGCAAACCGGTGATCGCCGCCGTGGCCGGTGTTGCGATGGGTGGGGGCTGTGAGCTGGCCCTGGCTTGTGACCTTGTCATCGCCGCCGACTCGGCCCAATTTGCCCTGCCCGAAATCAAGCTGGCCATGCTGCCCGGCGCAGGCGGCACCCAGCGCCTGCCACGCGCCATCGGCAAGGCCAAGGCCATGGACTTGTGTTTGTCGGCCCGCACGCTGGACGCCGCCGAAGCCGACCGTTACGGACTGGTTTCCCGCGTGGTGACCGATGCGCTGCTGCTTTCCGAAACCATGGCGCTGGCCACCCGCATCGCCAGCTACTCGCTGCCCGCGCTGATGGCGGTCAAGGAGTCGGTGAACCGCGCCTGGGAAACGCCGCTGTCCGAAGGCATCGCGTTCGAGAGGCGCCAGCTGCATGCGCGCTTCGCCAGCGAAGACGCCCATGAAGGCATGCACGCCTTTCTCGCCAAACGCAGGCCGGTGTTCAAACACCGCTGACGCAGCATCGCCGATCCCTTGCCATCACTTGCGCACCCACGCACCTACTCACTCACCCATCACGGAAGCACCATGTCCCTAGACACAGAATCCTTTGAACTGTTGCTCGCCACCGTCCAGCGTTTCATCCAGCAGCGCCTGGTGCCCGCCGAAAACCACGTCGAGGAACTCGACGAAGTGCCCGCCGACATCGTGGCCGACATGAAGACCATGGGCTTGTTCGGCCTGTCCATTCCGGAAGCGTACGGTGGCATCGGCCTGTCGATGGCGCAGGAATGCCGCGTGGCTTACGAGTTCGGCCACACCGCGCTGGCCTTCCGTTCGGTGTTCGGCACCAATGTCGGCATCGGCTCACAGGGCATCCTGATGGACGGCACCGAGTTGCAAAAGAGCGCGCTTTTGCCGCAAGTGGCCAGCGGTGATCTGGTCATGTCGTTCGCGTTGACCGAGCCGGATGCCGGCTCGGACTCCAGCGCCCTCAAGACCCGCGCCGAGCTCGACGGTGATTTTTATGTGCTCAACGGCGGCAAGCGTTTCATCACCAATGCGCCGCGCGCCGGTGCCTTCACGCTGATGGCGCGCACCGGTGGCCCGGGCGCGGGTAGCATCTCGGCCTTCATCGTGCCGGCCGACCTGCCAGGCATCAGCTTGGGCAAACCCGACAAGAAGATGGGCCAGCGCGGCACCAAGACCTGCGACGTGCTGCTGGACAACGTGCGCGTGCCGGCTGCCAACATCATCGGCGGCGTGCCCGGCCAGGGCTTCAAGACCGCGATGAAGGTGCTAGACCGCGGCCGCCTGCACATCTCCGCCGTGGCTTGCGGCATGGCGCAGCGCATCCTGAACGAATCGGTGGCCTATGCGCGCGAGCGCAAGCAGTTCGGCAAGGCCATTGGTGAATTCCAGCTGGTGCAGGCCATGCTGGCGGACAGCCAGGTCGAGCTGTATGCCGGCTGGTCGATGGTGCAGGACTGCGCCTTGCGCTACGACGCCAAGCCTGCAGGCCAGAGCAATCCCCAGGTCAGCATGCTCGCTTCCTGCGCCAAGCTGTTCTGCACCGAGATGGTGGGCCGTGTCGCCGACCGAGGGGTGCAGGTGCATGGCGGCGCGGGCTACATCAACGAATACAAGGTTGAGCGCTTTTACCGCGATGTGCGACTGCTGCGCCTCTACGAAGGCACGACGCAGATCCAGCAACTGATCATCGGCCGTGAGCTGATGCGGCAATCCTGATTACCAAAGACTGCGGTACTGACCATGATCAACACACCCGATTCGGTTGACTACGGCCCGCGCGAAGCCATGGATTACGACGTGGTCGTGGTCGGCGGCGGCCCCGGAGGGCTGTCCACCGCGATCCGCCTGAAACAGCTCGCCGCTGAAAAGGGCACGGACATTTCGGTGGTCGTTCTCGAAAAAGGCTCGGAGCCCGGCGCCCACATCCTCTCCGGCGCCATCATGGACCCGAAAGCCCTCACGGAGCTGTTCCCTGACTGGAAGAAACTCGGTGCCCCACTGGTGCAGCCGGTGACCGACGACGCCATGGTCTTCCTGGGTGAGAAGTCGAGCTTTCGCACGCCCAACTTCCTGCTGCCTGCGTGTTTCCAGAACCACGGCAACTACATCGTCAGCCTGGGCAAGGTGACGCGCTGGCTGGCCCAGCAGGCCGAAAACCTCGGCGTGGAAATCTTCCCGGGTTTCCCCGCGGCCGAGGTGCTCTACAACACGGACGGCTCGGTCAAGGGCGTGGCCACGGGCAACTTGGGGCTAGGCAAGGACGGCGCGCCCACGGGCGACTTCCAGCCCGGTATGGAACTGCACGCCAGGTACACCATCTTCGCCGAGGGCGCACGTGGACACCTGGGCAAACAACTCATCAGCCGTTTCAAGCTCGACGCCGACAAGGACCCGCAGACTTACGGCCTCGGCGTGAAGGAACTCTGGGAGATCGACCCGCAGCGCCACCGGCCCGGCTTCGTGCTGCACACCGCCGGCTGGCCCATGGACAACCGTACTTATGGCGGCGCCTTCCTCTACCACCTGGAAGATAACCAGGTCACGCTGGGTTTCATCACCGGACTGGACTACAGCAACCCCTACCTCAGCCCGTTCGAGGAATTCCAGCGCTGGAAGACCCACCCCAGGATCCGCTGCTACCTCGAAGGCGACGCGTCCAGGGGCATCAAGCCGGCCAAACGCATCTCCTACGGTGCGCGCGCCATCACGGCCGGTGGCCTGCTCTCGCTGCCCAAGACCGTGTTCCCGGGCGGCGCGCTGGTGGGCTGCGACGCGGGTTACCTCAACGTGAGTCGCATCAAGGGCAGCCACGCCGCCATCAAGAGCGGCATGCTGGCCGCCGAGGCCGCTTATGACGCCGTCGTGGCCGGCCGCCAGCACGATGAACTCAGCGCCTACCCCGAAGCCTTCGAGAAAAGCTGGCTCCACACCGAACTCAACAAGTCGCGCAACTTCAAGGCCTGGTTCAAGAAAGGCCTAGTCACCGCCACGCTGATGAACGGCATCGAGCAGTTCGTGCTCAAGGGCCATATTCCCTGGACCCTGCACCGTGACAAGCCCGACCACGCCTGCCTCAAGCCCGCGGCCGAGTGCCAGCCCATCGTCTATCACAAGCCCGACGGCAAGCTCACATTCGACCGGCTCTCCAGCGTGTTCGTCAGCAACACCAACCACGCCGAGAACCAGCCCGCGCACCTGACGCTCAAGGACGCCTCGGTGCCCGTGGACATCAACCTCAGCCAATACGCCGGCCCCGAGGCGCGCTACTGCCCGGCCGGCGTCTACGAGTTCGTCAAGAACGAGGACTCAACCTCCCGCCTGCAGATCAACGCGCAGAACTGCGTGCACTGCAAGACCTGCGACATCAAGGACCCGACGCAGAACATCGTCTGGGTCACGCCCGAGGGCGGCGGCGGGCCGAACTATGCGGCGATGTAGCGCAAGGCAACCGATCACCAACCCCCAATGATCTTTTGAACGGAGACAACCATGACCTCTTCCAGCAAACGCGCTGCTTTTCACTGGGACGACCCCTTCCTGCTCGATGCGCAGCTCAGCGGCGACGAACGCGCGGTGCGCGACGCGGCGCGCAGTTACTGCCAGGAGCGCCTCGCACCGCGTGTGCTGGAGGCTTTTCGCCATGAACAGACCGACCCTGCCATCTTTCGCGAAATGGGCGCGCTCGGCCTGCTAGGCGCCACCATCCCCGAGGCCTATGGTGGTTCCGGCCTGAACTACGTCTGCTACGGGCTGGGGTGGCCCGTGAAGTGGAGCATGTCGATTCCGGCTACCGCTCGATGATGAGCGTGCAGTCCTCGCTCGTGATGGTGCCGATCAACGAATTCGGCAGCGAGGCCCAAAAGTAGAAATACCTGCCCCGACTCGCCAGCGGTGAATGGATCGGTTGCTTCGGCCTGACTGAGCCGAACCACGGTTCGGACCCGGGCAGCATGATCACGCGCGCGAAGAAGGTGCCGGGTGGTTATAGCCTGAGCGGCGCCAAGATGTGGATCACCAACAGCCCGATTGCCGACGTATTTGTGGTCTGGGCCAAGGACGATGAAGGCGCGATCCGGGGCTTTATTCTCGAGAAGGGCTGGAAGGGTCTGACGGCCCCGGCCATCCACGGCAAGGTGGGCTTGCGCGCGAGCATCACCGGCGAGATTGTGATGGACGAGGTGTTCGTGCCCGAAGAAAACGCCTTCCCCGAGGTGCGCGGCCTGAAGGGCCCGTTCACTTGCCTGAACAGTGCGCGCTACGGCATTGCCTGGGGCGCGCTAGGCGCCGCCGAGGATTGTTTCCACAGGGCCCGTCAGTACACGCTGGACCGAAAGCAGTTCGGCCGCCCGCTGGCCGCCAATCAACTGGTGCAAAAGAAGCTTGCCGACATGCTCACCGATATTGCGCTGGGCCTGCAAGGCTGCCTGCGCCTGGGGCGCATGAAGGATGAGGGTACGGCCGCCGTGGAGATCACCTCCATCCTCAAGCGCAACTCCTGCGGCAAGGCACTGGACATCGCGCGCACCGCCCGCGACATGCTGGGCGGCAACGGCATCAGCGACGAATTCGGCGTGGCCCGCCACCTGGTCAACCTGGAGGTTGTCAACACCTATGAAGGAACGCACGACGTGCATGCGCTCATTCTGGGCCGGGCCATTACCGGGCTTGCCGCATTCTAAATAGTCGTCCCTGAGAAACTCGTTTTTCATGCGAGGGCGGGCATCAAGTTGATGACGTAGCCAGTTGTTGGGCTCAAGAACTGTCGCAGCGTGATGCCCAACCTGAAGCCCTTAACCCCTGGGCAGTGGTTCGGCACCGCCGTGTAACCCCATTCCCGGGCTTTGTTGGAGACATGTGAGAGCAGAGCCTTCTCTCTGCTTGCACGCACCTTGGTCGACCAAGCCTTCCATGGGATCCCGACAGTGTGAGTAACTCTAACTCGGCGGGTGTTTGTCCATCCCCGCGAACCTCTACCAAATCTGTGGCGCGATGGCTGCCCGGCACGCCAGCCAGCCAACAACCCGGGGATTCCGGATGGTTCACCCCGGTGCGGCCGCGATTCCGGACGCCACCGCCAGCAGCGCCCATGATTGCGTACGCACGCCATTCACGGCCGTGCCTCAGTGGGCAGGTCGAGGGACCCCAGTTCTCCGCGCCGGTAAGCGGCGATCACCTGGTCCATCTGTGCTTGGGTATTCATCACGAAGGGGCCTTGCTTGACCATGGGTTCATTGAGCGCCGGACCGGACAGCATCACGAAATGGGTTTCTTCGTCCGGTGCGAGCCGGATCACCGCTTCGTTCACCGCCGCGTCTACCGCAACGGAAACGCCCGCCGCCGTTGACCTCGCCAGTGTTCTTTCCTCGCCATCGACCTCCAGCCGCAGCTTGCCGCTGACGACGTAGATCATCGCATTCCAGCCGCGTGGCAGCGCGTGCGTGAACGGTGCTGCGCCGCGGAGAAAGCCATCCAGCAGCGTGAACGGCGCGGGCAATTGTGTCGTGTATTCAGCCTGCACGCCATTGCTGCTGCCGGTGACCACGCGCACGCGCACGCCTGGCGCTTGAAATTCTGGAATGTCGCCAGCCTCGACGTGCACTGCATACGGCGCATCGAGCTTCTTGCTGGCCGGCAGGTTCACGAAAATCTGCAACGCATGTACATGCCGGCCCTTTCCCTCCGGTTGCTCGGTGTGGACAGCACCACGTCCGGCGGCAAACCAGTGCAGTGCCCCGGGATGGATCGGACCGTGATTGCCCAGTGAGTCGTAATTGACGTGCGCGCCAATCGCGTCTTCGAACATATAGGTCACCGCCGAAATGCCGGCGTGCGGATGCGGCGCGAAGGTCGGGCCGGTCATATGGAAATGATCGAGCATGACGACCGGATCGATCAGGCCGCCAAAATCCTGCTCGCCAAAATGGCTGGCTTTAAAGGTGTCGCCGATCTCCATGTCGTGACCGGAGATTGAGTCTGAAACGCGAATTTGATTGCTCATGGTGCTGCTACTTCCTGGTTCATTCATAGATTGTTCGTGAAGCTGCAAGCCGATGTCTCCATGACAAAAGGCGCTGCGCAACGTGTAAGTTGAATGATGCACCTGAAACGACGATCGATAAATATGAATATTTACGACCTATCGTTTCGTATATAGAACGATACACTTGGGAATTAACCCAACAGGAGACCGAGTGAGCCCGCTATCGCTGGATCTGAACGACCTTTATCTGTTCGCCCAGGTGGTCGAGTGCCATGGCTTTACCGCGGCGGGTGACCTGCTCGGCATTCCCAAGTCGCGCGTTTCGCGTCGGATCAGCCAACTCGAGGCCAGTCTGGGTATTCGCTTGTTGCAGCGCACATCCCGCCGGCTAAGCCTGACCGATGCCGGGCAGGAGCTCTATCTACATTGCCGCGCGATGGTCGCTGAAGCGCAGGCCGGGGAGGATACGGTCCGCAAACGGCTAACCGAGCCGAGCGGACAGGTCCGCGCCAGCCTGCCGGTCGCCATCACCGATATCGTTCTGGCCGATTTGCTGCCGCGCTTCATGCTGCAGTATCCAAAGGTGCAGTTGACGATCCAGGCCACCAACCGGCAGGTGGATCTGATCGAGGAAAACTTCGACATCGTGGTGCGTGGCGTCACGGTTGGCCTGGAACCGCCAGGCCTGGTACAGGCCAGGCTGTGTACCGCAAGCTGGCGCCTGGTCGCCAGTCCCGCGTATCTGGCGCAAACCGGTCCCATCCAGGGCGTCGACCGCCTGCCGGAGCTGGATCTGCTGCTTTACGCATCGATCGATGGCACGACGCCGGTGTTGCGCCTGATCGGCCCTGACGGCGAGGCGATCGGTACACCCGTGCGGGCCAGACTGCAAAGCGACAATACATCGGTGCTCAAGCAGGCGGCGCTGGCCGGCACCGGCATCGCCAGCTTGCCGTTGTACGCCTGCGCCGACGAACTGAAGAGCGGAGCGCTGCGCGTGGTATTGCCTGAATGGCGCCCCAAGGAAGGTCAATTGATGGTGCTGTTTCCGACCCGGCGCGGGCTGGCGCCGGCAGTGCGTGCGTTGGTCGATTTCCTGAAGGCCGAACTGCCGCCGCTGGTGAATTGACGCTTTTACATCTGTGTGGGTTTTCCTCGTAAGCGCTGTTACCCAGCAGCCCACTACCCGTTCCGGTTGCCGCGAATAATGGCTTCGGACACCTCGGCGGGGGCTTCCGCATAGTGCTTGAACTCCATCGTGTAGGTGGCCCGGCCTTGGGTCAGTGAGCGCAGCGTTGTCGAGTAGCCGAACATTTCGCTCAGCGGCACTTCGGCGCGCACCAGCTTGCCGCCGCCGCCCGCGATGTCTTCCATGCCCTGGACCATGCCGCGGCGCGTTGACAGGTCGCCCATCACGTGGCCCATGAAGTCTTCCGGCATTTCGACTTCGACCGCCATCATCGGTTCGAGCAAAACGGGCTTGGCGCGGCGCATGGCCTCCCTGAAGGCGATGGCGCCGGCCATGCGGAACGCGTTCTCGTTCGAGTCAACGTCGTGCGACGAGCCGAACACCAGCGTGGCCTTCACGTCGACCACCGGATAGCTGGCCAGCACGCCGGCCGTCAGGGCGTCTTGGATGCCCTTGGCCACCGCCGGAATGTATTCGCGCGGCACCACGCCGCCCTTGATGGCATCGACGAACTCGTAGCCCTTGCCCGGCGGCTGCGGCTCCAGGTTGATCACGGCATGGCCGTATTGGCCGCGTCCGCCCGACTGCTTGATGAACTTGCCTTCCACATCCTTGACGGCCTGTTTGATCGTCTCGCGGAAGGCGACCTGCGGTTTGCCGACGCTCGCATCGACCCCGAATTCGCGCTTCATCCGGTCGACCAGAATCTCCAGGTGCAGCTCGCCCATGCCCGAGATGATGGTCTGGCCGGATTCCTCGTCGGTCTGGACCCGGAACGAGGGGTCTTCCTGGGCCAGCCGGTGCAGCGCAACTCCCATTTTTTCCTGGTCGGCCTGGGTCTTGGGCTCGACCGCCTGGGAGATCACCGGCTCCGGGAAGACCATGCGCTCCAGCATGATCACCCGGTTCGGGTCGCACAGGGTGTCGCCGGTCGTCACGTCCTTCAGGCCGACCGCCGCCGCGATGTCGCCGGCGTGCACTTCCTTGATTTCCTGGCGGACGTTGGCGTGCATCTGCAAAAGCCGCCCGAGCCGCTCCTTGCGCGTCCTGCCCGGGATGTACACCGTGTCGCCGGTCTTGACCACGCCCGAATAGACGCGAAAGAAGATCAGTTGCCCGACAAAGGGGTCCGTCATGACCTTGAACGCGAGCGCAGCGAAGGGCTCGTTATCGCCGGGATGGCGCTCGGCGGTCTTGTCGTCCTCGGTGTGGCCGAGGATGGCCGGTACGTCGACCGGCGAGGGCAGGTAGTCGACGATGGCGTCGAGCAAGGCCTGCACGCCCTTGTTCTTGAAGGCGCTGCCGCAGAACATGGGCACGATCTCGTTGGCGACGGTGCGCTGGCGGATCCCTTGTTTGATTTCATCTTCGCTCAGCGCCTCGCCGGCGAGGTACTTTTCCAGCAGGGGTTCGCTGGCCTCGGCGGCGGCTTCTATCATCTTGTCGCGCCAGGTATTGGCGGTGGCGAGCAGGTCGGCCGGAATCTCGCGGTATTCGAAATGCAGGCCCTGGCTGACGTCGTCCCAGACGATGGCTTTCATCTTCACCAGATCGACCACGCCCTGGAAGTGGTCCTCGGCCCCGATCGGAATCTGCACCGGCACCGCCACGCCCTTCATGCGCTCGCCGATCTGGCGCTGCACGCGGAAAAAGTCGGCGCCCACGCGGTCCATCTTGTTGACGAAGGCGATGCGCGGCACTCTGTACTTGTTCGCTTGGCGCCAGACCGTTTCGGACTGCGGCTGCACGCCGCCGACCGCGTCATAGACCATCACCGCGCCGTCGAGCACGCGCATGGAGCGCTCGACCTCGATCGTGAAGTCGACGTGGCCCGGCGTGTCGATGATGTTGATGCGGTGTTCCGGGTAGTTGCCGGCCATGCCTTTCCAGAAGGCGGTGGTCGCAGCCGAGGTAATCGTGATGCCGCGCTCCTGCTCCTGCTCCATCCAGTCCATGGTGGCCGTTCCCTCGTGGACCTCACCGAGCTTGTAGTTCACGCCGGTGTAGAACAGAATGCGCTCGGTCGTGGTGGTCTTGCCCGCGTCAATGTGAGCGCTGATGCCGATGTTGCGGTAGCGTTCAATGGGTGTTTTGCGAGTCATGAAATCTCCTTGCGCACCAGGTTTGAGAGGCTCGACCTACGGATTTCGCAGCAACAGGTTCCGACGGCTGTAGCCATCAGGTTTCGTCATCGTCTGCGAGAGGCCGCATGGCTCGGTTGAACATCCTGCAACCCATACTGAGCCAATTCTCAAGCAGACGAATCCATAATTCTTCCAATTGCGCAAACGTGTTCCATAGCGTACGCCGTTTATGCAAATTTCGCCTGGCGATCAGTATTGGCACAGTGCTTCCCGGTAGAAGCCGCAAGTTGGTCTTGTAGGAGCCGTCGCGTCACCCAACGCGTGAAGAGGTGTTTGCCAGCCGCTTAGGCCTCATGTGATGGCCTCTCACACAAAGCGCTGGATAGGCTGGCAGGGGACAGGGGATAGGGGGCAGGGGTGCTCAATCTTCCGCGACAAAACCGGATGCTTCGACGATGGGCTTCCAGTGGTTACGCTCAGTCAAGATGCGGCGCGCCAGTTCCTTCCCCGGTGTAGCCACTACTTCGAGTCCGAGTGCCTCCAGTTTCGCGCCCGCGGAAGCATCGTTCGATGCGGAAAGGAACATCTGCTCAACTTTTGCCACCAGCTCCGGAGGTGTCCCCGCGGGCACGAAGGCGCCATACCAGCTCGTCGCGAACTCAAACTGATTGAACCCTTGCTCCTTGAGTGTCGGAACCTCCGGCAGGGCTTTCGCCCTCTTTTGACCGCTCACGCCGAGGAACTGCAACTTTCCGCCCTTGTAGAGTTGCATCTTGCTGGCGACCGCGTCCCAGCCAATCGACAGGTTGCCGCCGATGACATCAATGAGCATGGGGGACGCCCCGCGGTAGACCACGGGAGTCAGTGGAACCCCGCTGGCTTTTCCCAACGCAACAGCACCGAGGTGGCCAGAGCTTCCGAGTGTTGCCAGCCCAATGCTGGCGCTAGCTGGATTGCGCTTCGCCCATTCAACATACTCCTTCATGTTTTTGTAAGGTTTTTGAACGCCCGCGGAGATCACGGTAGGTACCTCGGTCAGGAGCGCTGCCGGGATCAGGTCTTTGTCGGCGTCATAGGCCAATTTCTTGTAGGTCAACGGAAAGATCGTGAACAGCGGCGAAGGTCCAATGAAGATGGTCTTCCCATCCGGCTTCGATCGTTTTACGAAGTCCAGGGCCAGGCGGGCCGAGGCACCGGGTTTGTTTTCAACAAGGACGGTACCTTGTCCGGCGACGCGCAGTTGCTCGGCATAGATGCGGGCGAGATTGTCTGCCGCTCCACCAGGCGCATAACCCACGATGATCCGTATCGGGACCTCCGGGCTTTCCGCCGCGGCCGCTGCGCTATTGGCGGCAAGCGCGGCAAAGAAACACACCGAAAGCATCAGCGTCTTGAGAAAAAGCGAGGGGCGAAGAGGGTTTTTCATACGGTTACCTGGACAAAATTGATGACGGAGGGGCTTCTTTGTAAATGGCGTGGAAAAAAGGAACAAAGGGGCGCCGGTCAGTTACTCCGGCCATCGGCCAAGAAGGTCGTACGCGGTTTCAAACAGCGCTGACGCGCGGAGCAAGTCGGCATCCCCCCGGAATTGGCCGACGAGCTGGAGGCCAATGGGCAGCCCGTCGCTGCCGAAGCCGCAGGGCAGGCTGATCGCGGGATGGCCGGTCATGTTGAAGGGCATGGTCCAGGGGAACCAGTGCGCCCGCACGTTGTCAAGCGCCTGACCATCAATGTCAATGGTGCCGAACAGATCCTGCTCGATGGGAAGCGCAGTCCGCGACAGCGTTGGCATGGCCAGCAAATCGCCGCGCTGAAGCAGCCCCTGGACGCGTTGAAACAAGCGGGTGCGATCAAACATGGCCTGCTGGTATTCCACGCCGCTTACTTGAGCGGCCGACGCCAGCTGCTTCAGGAAGGTCGGACTCAGCTTGTCCCCGTGCTCGGCTGCCAGTGACTCGAACCGCGCTCGCCATACCGTGTGATTGATGGCGCGCCAGATCGGTTCCACGTCAAATCCGTCGCCCGAAAACTCCTCGAGCTCGGCCCCCAGCGCCGAGAGCCTAGCCAGGCCGGCTTTGAATGCCAGCGCCACGTCCGCTGACACGGGACGGTTAGTGGGCGCCAGACAGTACAAGACCTTGCGTCCCCGCAAGTCACCCTGGGGCCGGGCGGCGCTCAGAAAATCCGGCTTGGGAACACCGATTGACCATGGGTCACAAGCATGCTCACCGGCCATGACCTGCATCATCAAGGCCGTATCGGCCACGGTGCGGGTGGTCGGCGTGACATAGGTCTGGTTGCCGAACAGGTCCTGTGCCTGGCTATGGGGAATGACCCCATTGCTTTGCTTGATGCC
>DASXRN010000029.1:0-7884 GCA_036506595.1 Polaromonas sp.
GACAGGCTCGGCCAGCGGTGCGAAATCCTGCCCCTTGCCTTCGCCGCCCAAAATCACCACCAGCTTGCGCTCGGCACCCAAGCCCGCGAGTGCCGCTGCCGTGGCCCCCACATTGGTGCCCTTGCTGTCGTCGAAATACTCGACGTCGTTGACCACCGCGATCGATTCCACACGGTGCGGCTCACCCCGGTATTCGCGCAGACCATGCAGCATGGGGGCCAGGCTGCAACCCGCCGCGACGGCCAGCCCGAGCGCAGCCAGGGCATTGGTGGCGTTGTGGCGACCGCGAATACGCAAGGCATCCAGCGGCATCAGGCGCTGGATGTGCAGCGCCACCTCTTCATCCTTGCGACGCTTGATGGTCTCGTCGGCTTCTGCCGCGCGCACCAGCCAGGCCATGCCGTTGACGGTTTCAATGCCGTAGTCGCCGGGGCGCTGCGGCTCCCCGACACCAAAAGTCGCATGCGGGCGAACCTGCGGAGGCCGCAGGCGAACCTTGACGGGCGGCGGAAGCATCGCCATCACCCGGGCATCGTCACGATTAAGCAGCATGAACGTGCTGCGTCCAAAGATCCTGGCCTTGGCCGCGACGTAAGCATCCATGTCGCCGTGCCAGTCCAGATGGTCCTGGGTCACATTCAGCACCACGGCAGCCGTCGGCTCAAAGTCCTGCGCATCCGCAAGCTGGAAGCTGGACAACTCCAGCACCCAAACCTGCGGCAGGGTTTGCGCGTCAAGGTGCGCAGACAGCGTATCGAGCAGCGTCGGGCCGATGTTGCCCGCAACGGCAACGGTTTTTCCGGCCCGCTGCACCAGCTGGCCGACCAGAGAAGTCACCGTGGTTTTGCCGTTGGTTCCCGTGATGGCCAACACCACCGGCCTGTAGCCGGCGGGCGGTTCGGCCGGCGCGGGGGCAAGCAGGGCGGGCAACGCAGCGTCTTCGCCGGCATCCTCTGAGGCAGGCGCGCCTTCCGCCGCATCTGGCGCGGCCATCTCTTCCACGTCGCCGGAGGAATCAGCCACCAAACCGGCTTCGCCCTCAAGCGAGTCGACTGCATCCGTTGCATCGGATACATCGGGCAATGGCGCTTCAAACACCGGCTCGTGAGGCTCGGGATTTTCGTCCACCACCTCTGTTGCCGGCACCTCGCGGAGATCGGCCAGGGCCCGGGAGAAAAGGTCAAGCTCGCCCCCGACAGGCAGGCCCATGGCACGCGCGGCATCGACCACTGGGGCGATCACTGCAGGCGCCAGTCCTGGCGAACGATAGACCGCGCGCACGGCGGTACCCTGCACGAGGTCCGGCGTAAAAGCGCCACTCACAAACTTCACATCAGGAAGTTCCTGCCGCAGCGTCGCGAGCAATGCAGGCGCTTCGCGTGAATCGGCGACCGTCACCAATGCCCCATGGCGGACGCACCAGCGCGCCATGGCCAGGCCGGACGCACCCAGGCCCAGGATCAACACGGTTTGGTCTTGTAAATGCCTCATGCCTTACCTGAGCTTCAATGTTGAAAGGCCGACCAGGCACAGCAGCATGGTGATGATCCAGAAACGAACGACCACCTGCGTTTCTTTCCAACCACTTTTCTCGAAGTGGTGGTGCAGCGGTGCCATCTTGAAGAGGCGCCGCCCTTCCCCGAAGCGCTTCTTGGTGTACTTGAACCAAGTCACCTGCAGCATCACGGACATGGCTTCCACGACAAAAATCCCACCCATGATGGCCAGCACAATCTCCTGGCGCACGATGACCGCGATGGTGCCCAGTGCAGCCCCCAGCGCCAGCGCACCGACGTCGCCCATGAAAACCTGGGCCGGATGCGTGTTGAACCAGAGGAACGCCAGCCCGGCACCGGCCATGGCGGCACAAAATATCAGCAGTTCACCCGAACCCGGAATGTGCGGGAAGAAAAGGTACTTAGAGTAAACCGAGCTGCCGGTGACATAGGCGAAGACACCCAGCGCAGAACCGACCATGACCACCGGCATGATGGCCAGCCCATCCAGCCCATCTGTCAGGTTGACGGCATTGCTGGAGCCCACGATCACCAGATAGGTCAGGATGACGAAGCCAAACACGCCCAGCGGATAACTCACTTCTTTCACGAAAGGCACCAGCAAGCCGGCCTTGGGCGGCAGGTTCACATCAAAGCCTGAGCGCACCCAGCTGAAGAACAGTTCGAGCACGCGCAGGTTGGAGCTCTCCGAGATGCTGAACACCAGGTACAACGCTGCAACCAGCCCTATCAGCGATTGCCAGAGGTATTTCTCCCGCGACCGCATGCCTTCCGGATCCTTGTGCACCACCTTGCGCCAGTCGTCTGCCCAGCCGATGGCACCAAATCCCAGGGTCACGAGCAGCACAATCCAGACAAAGCGGTTGGACAGGTCAAACCACAGCAGTGTGGAGATGCCAATGGACAGGAGGATCAGCACGCCCCCCATGGTGGGCGTGCCGCTTTTGCTCAAATGCGACTGCATCGCGTATTCGCGAATGGGCTGGCCAATTTTGAGCGCTGTAAGCCGGCGAATCACGAATGGCCCGGCCAGCAGGCCTATCAGCAACGCCGTGAGTGCGGCCATGACGGCGCGGAACGTCAAATACTGAAACACCCTGAAAGACCCGAATTCAGGCGATAAGGTCTGGAGCCATTGGGCCAGGCTAAGCAGCATGGGGGTTTTCCTCTTTTTGTTGTTGCTGTTTTTGTTGCTGTTGCTGCTGTTGTGAGGAGGCAATGATGGCTTCGACAGCGCGTTCCATCTTCATGAAGCGCGAACCCTTGACCAGCACGCTGCCCGCATGAGGCAACTCAGCCACGACGGCAGCGGCCAGCTCCCCCATGTCTTTGAAATGGCGTCCCGGGCCAAAGGCCATCGCCGCCTTTTCCGACTGGAGGCCCAGTGTGAAAAGCTTGTCGATACCCTGCGCACGGGCATGTCGACCGGCCTCGTCATGAAACTGCGGCCCCTGGTCGCCAACCTCCCCCATATCACCCATGACCAGCAGGCGCGGCCCCGGCAACTCCGCCAGAACGTCGATGGCAGCGCGCATGGAATCGGGATTGGCGTTGTAGGTGTCGTCAATCAGCGTCAAGACACGATCGGACAGGTGCACAGGCAGGGCACGCGAGCGCCCCCTGACCGGCACGAAGGCTGACAAACCGGCAGCGATGAAGGACAAAGGCACATCGGCGGCCAGCGCACATGCGGTTGCCGCCAAAGCGTTCTTGACATTGTGACGGCCGGCGATATGCAAGGAAAAATCAAGCGGCCCGGAAGGCGTTTTGGCCTCGACCCGCCAATGGTCACCGCTCCAATGCGCTTGGGCAGTGACGTCGGCTGGCCCCGTCTGCGCAAAGGTCAAGGCCTTGCGCGCACCCGCCAGATCGCGCCAGAGCGCCGTGTAGTCATCATCCGCAGGGACAACAGCGATGCCATCCGCGCCCAGCGACTGCAGCACGGAACCGTTCTCCCGGGCCACGGCTTCAACCGTTGCCATGAATTCAAGGTGTTCCCGCTGGGCGTTATTGACCAGCGCCACCGTGGGCCTGGCCAATCCGGCGAGGTAGGCGATTTCGCCAGGGTGGTTCATGCCCAGCTCGACCACCCCGACTTGATGCGAAGCCCGCAGACGCAGCAGCGTTAGCGGCACGCCAATGTCGTTGTTGAGATTGCCCTCGGTCGCAAAAGCCTGGGCTGATTTCCAGGCCTGCAGAATCGACGCAATCATCTGCGTGACCGTCGTTTTGCCATTGCTTCCCGTCACCGCAATCAGCGGCAAGCTGAATTGCGAACGCCAGCCGGCGGCAAGCTGGCCCAGTGCCAGCTTCGAATCGGCGACTTCCAGGCCAGGCAGGCCGGCTTCGGCCAAACCATGCTGGACAATCGCCGCCACAGCGCCTTGCGCTTTGGCTTGCGCCAGAAATTCATGGGCATCAAAGCGCTCACCCTTGAGCGCCACAAACAGGTCACCGGCCTGCAAACTGCGCGTATCGGTATGCACGCGCAGGAGCGGCACATTGCCATCACCGACCAGCCTGGCCGATGGCAGCCAGGTCCAAGCTTGTTGCAAGGTCATCATGCGCCACACCCTCCTGCCTGGCGACCAGCCAGTGCCGCATTCAGGGCGGCCTGCGCATGCGCCTTGTCGGAAAACGCCAGCTTCACACCCTTGATCTCCTGAAAACTTTCATGCCCTTTGCCCGCCAGCAGCACCACATCCTGGGGCTGCGCCAGGCTCAGCGCTTGGACAATCGCGGCAGCGCGATCGGCCTGCACGTGCACGGCATCGCGGTGGCTCAATCCCAACAAGATCTGGCCAATGATGGCCTGCGGACTTTCGCTGCGCGGGTTGTCGCTGGTCACCACAATCTGGTCAGCATGCTTTTCTGCCACGGCGGCCATCAGCGGGCGCTTGCTGGCATCACGGTCACCGCCACAGCCAAAGACGCACCAAAGCTGGCCGCTGCGGCTTTGGGCGACCGGCTTGAGCGCTGCGAGCACTTTTTCCAGCGCATCAGGGGTATGCGCGTAATCAATGACGACCAGTGGCAGGCCCTCCACGGCAAGTGTATCCATGCGCCCCGGCACCGGCAGCAGGTCGCCACAAACGCCCACGGCGTCACGCAGCGGCACGTTCATGGCGCGCAAGGCGGCTATCACGCCCAGCAGGTTGGACACGTTGTACAGCCCAACCATGTTGGTTGAAATGCTGTGCCGCTCGGCGCCTTCAAGCACATCAAAGCGCAAGCCTTGTGCGCCGTGGTGAATCTCTCTGGCCTCAAGCCGTGCCGGCCCGACACAGGAAAATGTCCAGACGTCCAGCCCTGAGCCGGCCAGTAAGGCGCTCAGCGCAAGGCCCTTGATATCGTCGACATTGATGACTGCGGCCTTCAAACCGGGCCAGCCAAACAGCCTTTCCTTGGCCTTCCAATACGCCTGCATGGAGCCGTGGTAATCCAGATGGTCTTGCGTGAAGTTGGTGAAGATGGCGACCTGCAGGGAAGTCGCATCCAGGCGATGCTCCACGAGCCCGATCGACGAGGCTTCCAGCGCACAGGCAACAAAGCCCTCGTCCACAAAACGCCGCAGTTGCTGCTGCAGCAACACCGGGTCGGGCGTGGTCAGTCCATTGGAAACCATGGCACCGGGCTTGCCAATCCCCAGGGTTCCCACGACACCGCATTTGCGCCCCAGCCTGCCCAGCGCCTGCGACAGCCACCAGGATGTTGTCGTTTTCCCATTGGTGCCGGTGACTGCTGCGACCTGCAGTTGCCGGCTCGGCGCATCAAAATAGGCGGCGGCAATGGGACCCGTCGCCGCTTTGAGTCCGGCATAGGCGGCGACCCTTTCGTCACGGAAATCGTAGGCCAGGATACCCTCCTGCTCGACCAGGCAGGCGCGGGCACCCGAGGCGAGCACCTCATGGACGTACTTGCGGCCGTCCGTTGCGGCACCGGGCCAGGCAATAAAGCCGTCGCCATCGGTCACCTTGCGGCTGTCCGTCCAGAGGCTTGCGGTCACGCGTTCACGCAGCCAGCGGGCCGCCTGCTCAGGCGTGTGAAGCTGCGTGATCAAAACGACTCCTCGACCGCATTTGCAACGATTTGCGGCTTGACGTTCATGTCAGGCTGCACGCCCATCATGCGCAGCGTCTGCTGCACGACCTCACTAAATACCGGCGCCGCCGCGAGGCCGCCAAAATACTGACCATCGCTCGGCTCGTCGATCATCACCGCTACGATGATGCGCGGTGACTCGATGGGCGCCATGCCGGTGAACCATGCACGGTATTTATTGCTGGCATAGCCTTTGCCGACCTGCTTGTGCGCCGTGCCCGACTTGCCGCCGACCGAATAGCCGACCGTCTGTGCCAGTGGGCCGGTGCCGCCCGGTGCCGCGGCCATCTGAAGCATCCGGCGCACCGCGAGCGCGTTCTCCGCAGAAAACACCCTGATGCCGACGGCGGGCTCGCTGCTCTTGAGCATCGTGGCCGGAATGATCTGCCCATCGTGCGCGAAGGAAGTGTAGGAATGCGCCATCTGGAACAGCGAGGCCGAGAGCCCGTAGCCATACGCCATGGTCGCCTGCTCAACCGGCCGCCAGTTTTTCCACGGCCGCAGTCGGCCCGTCACGGCGCCGGGAAACTCTATCTGCGGCTTCTGGCCGTAGCCGAGCGCCGTGTAGGTATCCCACATCTCATGGGGACTCATCTTCTGCGCGATTTTCAACGCGCCGACGTTGCTGGACTTCTGGATCACGCCTTCGACGGTCAGCGTACCGTAGTTGTGGGTATCGCTGATGGTGAAGCCGCCTATGCTAAAGCGGCCAGGCCCGGTTTCGATGAGGGTCTGCGGTTTCACCCGGCCGGCTTCAAGCGCCATTGCGACCGTGATCGGCTTCATCGTCGAGCCGGGCTCGAAGGTGTCGGTCAGCGCGCGGTTACGCAGTTGCTCACCGGTGAGGTTCTGCCGCCTGTCAGGTACGTAGCTCGGGTAGTTGGCGAGCGCCAGCACCTCGCCTGTGATCGCATCAAGCACCACCACGCTGCCGGCCTTGGCCTTGCGCGCGGTCACGGCGTCGCGCAGCTTCTGGTAGGCAAAGAACTGCACCTTGCTGTCAACGCTCAGTTGGATGTCTTTGCCGTCGACCGGCGGCACCTGCTCGCCGACACCTTCGACCACGCGGCCCAGCCGGTCCTTGATCACGCGCCGTGAGCCGGCTTTGCCGGCGAGCTCTTTGTTGAAGGAGAGCTCGATGCCCTCCTGGCCATTGTCTTCGACGTTGGTGAAGCCGACCACATGCGCCGCCGCCTCGCCTTCGGGGTATTTGCGCTTGTATTCCTTGCGCTGGTAAATGCCCTTGATTCCCAGCGCATGGATTTGCTGGGCCACCGACTCGTCGACCTGGCGCTTGAGCCAGATGAAGGTCTTGTCGTCATCGCCGAGTTTTTTGTTCAAATCAGCCAGCGGCATCTCAAGCAGCCTGGCGAGCTCTGCGAGCTGAGATTGGCTCGCCTCAACATCCTCGGGAATGGCCCAAAGACTTTGAGCCGGCACGCTGGAAGCCAGGATCAGGCCGTTGCGGTCCAGGATCCGGCCACGGTTGGCCGGCAGTTCCAGGGTTCGCGCAAAGCGGACTTCGCCCTGGCGCTGAAAGAATTCATTGCCGAAAATCTGGATGTAGGCTGCCCGGCCAGCCAGCCCGGCAAAAGCCAGTGCAATGCCGGCCACGATGAATTTGCTGCGCCAGACCGGTGTCTTGCTGGCCAGCAAGGGGCTGGATGTGTAGAGAATACTTTTACTCATGCTGCCCACCCGCAGTCTTTGCCGCATCCTTGTAGCTCACATACTGTGTGATGGCAGGCGTTGTCGTGCGCATTTGCAGGCGATCCCTGGCAAGCTTTTCAACCCGAAGCGGCGTGGCCTGAGCACGTTTTTCCACCTGCAGGCGTTCGTTATCCGCGTCTATTTTCCGGCTCTGGGCCGTGGCCTTTTCCAACTCGACAAAGAGACGGCGCGACTCATACTGCGTACGGACCAGATACAGCGCGCTGGCCACCACGGCCAGCAGCAGAACCAGGTTCAGGCGGGTCATGGTAGCGCCCCCACGCTTTTCACGCTTGTCGCTTCACGTACTGCGTCGGCCCTCACGCCCGCCGTATGGCGTTCGCGATGGAGCAGTTCTGCGGCACTCATGCGCTCACCTCGGTACGCTCGGCCACTCGCATCACGGCGCTGCGCGAACGCGGATTGCCCGCGACTTCTTCTTCGCTGGGCTTGATGCGGCCCAGGGCCTTGAGCTTCATCGCCTTGGGGGCCGCAAAAGGGGCGCGCCGGTCATACACCTCGCGCGAATGCCTGGCAATGAATTGCTTGACGATAC
>DASXRN010000030.1:0-6184 GCA_036506595.1 Polaromonas sp.
CAGGCCGACTACGCTGTTCTGGTGGCCGATGTGTCGGGGGTGGTGACGGCCGTGGAGGCCGAAGTGGGGCAGGTGGTGGCCTCAGGTACACCGGTGGTCCGCATTGCTGCCGATGGCGTGCGCGATGTGGTGTTCTCGGTGCCCGAAGACAAGGTGGCCACCATCAAGGTGGGGGCGCCGGTCAAGGTGCGCGTCTGGGCGCAAAACACCGAGTTGAGCGGCAAGGTGCGCGAGGTGGCGGCCAGCAGTGACCCGGTCACGCGGACTTTCTCTGTCAAGGTCTCGCTGGAGGGGCAGACCGCGCCGGTGCTGGGCTCCACGGTGTATGTGCTTCCCCAGACCCAGGGCGATGCTTTGGCGCAAGGCACCCAGGTCATCAAGCTGCCGACCACGGCCTTGCGGCAAGAAGGCCAGTCCACGGCGGTCTGGGTGCTGGACAAGGCCAGCATGACGCTCAAATCGCAGGTGGTCCAGATCGCCACGGCCGACGGCAACGACGCGGTGGTGGCGGCAGGACTGGCGCCCGGCATGCTGGTGGTCAGCGCCGGCGTGCATGTGTTGTCGCCCGGCCAAAAAGTCAGTATTTACAAGGAAAAAGTGGCTCCAGCCCAAGAGGAACGGGCGCAGGAGGCTATTAAATCAGTAGCAAATTCGTCCGCTCCTTCCGCTCCTTCCGCTCCTTCCGTCCCTTTGGCACCTGCGGTGAAGTGAGCCGGCCATGACGCAAACGCAACCGAAAGCGGCTTTCAACCTTTCCAAGTGGGCACTCGACCATCCGGCGCTGACCCGTTATTTGTTGGTGGTGCTGATGGCGCTGGGCTTTGCGGCCTATTTCCAGCTGGGCCAGGACGAAGACCCGCCGTTCACCTTTCGCGCCATGGTGGTGCGCACCTATTGGCCCGGCGCCACCGCCCAGCAGGTCGCCGAGCAGGTCACCGACAAGATAGAGCGCACGCTGCAGGAAGTGCCCTACGCCGACAAGATACGCAGCTATTCCAAGCCGGGCGAATCGCAGATCATTTTCCAGATCAAGGACTCCTCCAAACCTGGCGACGTGGCCGGTGTCTGGTATGCCGTGCGCAAGAAGGTGGGCGACATGCGTTTCAGCTTGCCAGGCGGCGTTCAGGGCCCGTTTTTCAATGACGACTTTGGCGATGTCTATGGCGTGATTTACGCGCTGGAGGCCGACGGCTTTAACTACGCGGAGCTGAAAACCTTTGCCGATGACGTGCGCCAGCAGCTGCTGCGCGTGCCCGATGTCAGCAAGGTCGAGCTGTTTGGCGTGCAGGACGAAAAACTGTTCATTGAAATCTCGCAAAAACGTCTGGCCCAGCTCGGGCTGGACTTGAATCAGGTGCTGGCGCAACTGGGCCAGCAAAACGCGGTCGAGTCGGCCGGGGCGCTGCAGACGCCGCTGGACGTGGTGCAGGTGCGCGTGGCGGGCCAGTTTGAGGCGGTAGAGCAACTGCGCGCGATGCCGATTCGGGGCAGCGGCTATGGTGCCGGCACAAGTGCCGGGGGAAATCAATTGCGCCTGGGCGATATCTCCGAGATCAAGCGCGGTTATACCGACCCGCCGGCCGTCAAGGTGCATCACCAGGGCAAAGAGGTGATTGCGCTGGGCGTGTCCATGGTCAAGGGCGGCGACATCATCGAGCTCGGCAAGTCGCTGGTCAAACTCTCGGACAGCCTCAAGATGAAGCTGCCGGCCGGTATCAAGCTGGTGCAAATCCAGAACCAGCCTAAGGCCGTGTCGTCATCGGTCAACGAATTCGTCAAGGTGCTGATCGAGGCCGTGGTGATCGTGCTGGCCGTCAGCTTCATCAGCCTGGGGCTGCACAAGCGGCCCGGCCATCATCCTTGGTGGAGGCGCTGGACTCTTGATGTACGCCCCGGCCTGGTCGTGGGCATCACCATTCCACTGGTGCTGGGCATGACCTTTCTGGCCATGTGGTACTGGGGCATAGGCCTGCACAAGATCTCGCTGGGCTCGCTGATCATTGCGCTGGGCCTGCTGGTGGACGACGCCATCATTGCCGTGGAGATGATGGTGCGCAAGATGGAAGAGGGCTACGACAAGGTGCGTGCCGCCACCTTTGCCTACGAGATCACCGCCATGCCCATGCTGACCGGCACGCTGATCACGGCGGTGGGCTTTTTGCCGATTGGCCTGGCCAAATCCACCACCGGCGAATACACTTTTGCGATTTTTGCCGTGACCGTGATCGCGCTGGTGCTGAGCTGGATCGTCTCGGTGTACTTCGTGCCCTACCTGGGCACGCTGCTGCTCAAGCCGCCGCCGAGCCACCCCAAGGCGGCGACGGCCCCCGAGGGGCTGAGCCCCGCGGCTCCCAGTCTGCCCGCGCAGACTGGGACGGGGCAAAGAGCCGCCGTCTCTGGCGGCGGCCTGTCCAGCGAGGAAAACGCAGTGGCGAGCGTGGGGGTGAACATATTGCCGCCGCATATGCAGGAAGTGGCAAGCGGGCAGGACAGCCCGCACGAGATGTTCGACAGCCCGTTCTACAACGTCTTTCGCAAAACGGTGAACTGGTGCGTGCAGCACCGCTGGATCACGATAGGCAGCACCGTGCTGCTCTTTGCGCTGGGCATTGTCGGCATGGGCAAGGTGCAGCAGCAGTTCTTCCCCGACTCCAGCCGCCCTGAAATCATGGTGGACATCTGGTTCCCCGAGGGCACCTCGTTTGCCGCCAATGAGGTAACCGCCAAGCGCGTCGAACAGCGCCTGATGCAGGAGGCGGGCGTGACCACGGTCAGCACCTGGGTGGGCTCGGGTGTGCCGCGCTTTTACTTGCCGCTGGACCAGGTGTTCCCGCAGACCAATGTGTCGCAGCTGATCGTGCTGGCCAAGGATTTGAAGCTGCGCGAGACCCTGCGCGTCAAGCTCCCGGCCCTGCTGGCGACCGAGTTCCCCGAGGTGCGCGGCCGGGTCAAGCTCCTGCCCAATGGCCCGCCCGTGCCGTATCCGGTGCAGTTCCGTGTGGTGGGCATAGACCCGCTGGTGTTGCGCGAGTGTGCCGATGAGGTCAAGGCGGTGATGCGCAAAAGCGCCAACACGCGTGGCGTCAACGACAACTGGAACGAGTCGGTCAAGGTGCTGCGCCTGGAGGTGGACCAGTCCAAAGCCAGAGCCCTGGGCGTGACCAGCCAGTCGATTGCCCAGGCCTCCAAAACCATTCTGGCCGGTACCACGGTCGGCCAGTTCCGCGAGGGCGACAAGCTGATAGACATCGTGCTGCGGCAACCGCTGGACGAGCGCAACGCGATCACGGATATCGGCAATGCCTACCTGCCCACGGCCTCGGGCAGGTCGATTCCCCTGACACAAATCGCCAAACCCGTGTTTACCTGGGAGCCCGGCGTCATGTGGCGCGAAAACCGCGACTACGCCATCACGGTTCAAAGCGACATCGTCGAAGGCTTGCAGGGCGCGACGGTGACGCAGGAGTTGCTGCCCAAGCTCAAGGCGCTGGAGGCCCAGTGGCACGGCAAGGGCATGGCCGGCTACCGCATCCAGGTGGCCGGTGCGGTGGAGGAAAGCAGCAAGGGCTCGGCGTCCATCGCCGCGGGTCTGCCGGTCATGCTGTTTTTGACCTTCACCTTGCTGATGCTGCAATTGCACAGCTTCAGCCGTGCCATGCTGGTGTTCCTGACCGGCCCGCTCGGCATTGCCGGCGTGGCCGGGGCCCTGATCTTGCTGGGCCGGCCCTTCGGCTTTGTGGCCTTGCTGGGCGTGATCGCATTGATGGGCATGATTCAGCGCAATTCGGTCATCCTGATTGACCAGATCGAGCAGGACCGTGCCCGCGGCGTGCCGGCCTGGGACGCGATTGTCGAGTCGGCCGTGCGTCGCCTGCGCCCCATTGTGCTGACGGCTGCCGCGGCCGTGCTGGCCATGATCCCGCTGTCGCGCAGCGTGTTCTGGGGCCCCATGGCCGTGGCCATCATGGGCGGTCTGGTGGTGGCAACCGTTTTGACGCTGCTGGCCTTGCCGGCCATGTATGCTGCCTGGTTTCGCGTCAAACGCGAGACAACGGTGGGATAACAGTACAAGTAAGCCAGCTCAGGCAAGGGCAGGCACTGATACAGGTTAAAATAAAAAGTTGACCGATTTCAAGCGGGATCTGGAAGTTATTCCGGTTCCCGTTTTTATTTCAGGCGCGCGGGTGGCGAAATTGGTAGACGCACCAGGTTTAGGTCCTGACGCCAGCAATGGTGTGGGGGTTCGAGTCCCCCCCCGCGCACCATCCCTGATACCTTGCGGGCGGCATGTGCTGCCCACAAACCATCAGGCGTTGCGGAATCTCCGCATGTCAGGTGCAAGCCCTGTTTTGAATAATTTTTGATCTTAGGAACCATCATGGCCGTGACTGTTGAAACCCTTGAAAAGCTTGAGCGCAAAATTACGCTGACGCTGCCCGTCAATACCATCCAGTCGGAAGTCGATACCCGCCTTAAAAAGCTCGCCCGCACGGTGAAAATGGATGGTTTCCGCCCCGGTAAAGTCCCCATGAACGTGGTGGCCCAGCGCTATGGTTACTCGGTCCATTACGAAGTCATGAACGACAAGGTGGGCGAGGCCTTTGCCACCGCCGCCAACGAAGCCAAGCTTCGCGTTGCGGGTCAGCCCCGGATCAGCGAAAAAGAAGGTTCACCTGAAGGTGAGCTGGTGTTTGACGCCGTGTTCGAGGTCTATCCTGAAGTCAAGATTGGCGACCTGGCCAATGCTGAAGTTGAAAAGGTCAGCGCTGAAGTCAGCGATGCCGCCATCGACAAGACCATTGACATTCTGCGCAAGCAGCGCCGCACCTTTGCGCAGCGCGCAGCCGATGCGCCTGCACAGGATGGTGACCGCGCCACCATTGACTTCGAAGGCAAGATCGACGGCGAGACCTTTGCCGGCGGCAAGGCCGAAGCCTTCCAGTTCCTGGTCGGCGAAGGCCAGATGCTCAAAGAGTTTGAAGATGCCGTGCGCGGCATGAAAAGCGGCGAAAGCAAAACTTTTCCGCTGAATTTCCCCGCTGACTACCACGGCAAGGACGTGGCCGGTAAACAGGCCGATTTCCTGGTGACCGTTAAAAAACTGGAAGCCGCCAACCTGCCAGAAGTCAACGAAGCACTGGCCAAGTCACTCGGCATTGCCGATGAAACCGTTGAAGGCCTGCGCGCAGACATCAAGAAAAACCTTGAGCGCGAAGTGAAATTCCGTCTGCTGGCGCGTAACAAAAACGCCGTGATGGACGCGCTGGTCGCCAATGCCGAGCTGGATCTGCCCAAGTCCAGCGTGCAGGCCGAAGTGGATCGCATGATTGAAGGTGCCCGCGCTGACCTGAAGCAGCGTGGTATCAAGGATGCCGACAAGGCACCGATTCCTGATGATGTCTTCCGCCCGCAGGCCGAAAAACGTGTGCGTCTGGGTCTGGTGGTGGCTGAGCTGGTGCGCGGCAACGATTTGCAAGCCAAACCCGAGCAGCTCAAGGCGCATATTGAAGAGCTGGCTGCCAGCTACGAAAAACCACAGGATGTGGTGCGCTGGTACCTGAGCGACAACCGTCGCATGGCCGAAGTCGAAGCGGTTGTCATTGAAAACAACGTGACCGATTTCGTCCTGTCCAAAGCCAAAGTGATGGACAAGGCCATTTCGTTCGACGACCTGATGGCCCAGAACTGATCATTTACCGGCTTTTGCCATGAATTGGGGTTTGTGCCTGGCTTGAAGTCCATGGCACAAGCCCCATTTCTTTTAGGGAGAGCTTTCTTGTTTACAGTACAAACATCTCTGGAGAAAACATGATGGTCAGAAACAGTATTTACGGTGGTGCACATGTCGGTAACCAGGCCGGTGCGCTTGAAACGCAGGGTTTGGGCATGGTGCCGATGGTGATTGAGCAGTCGGGCCGCGGTGAGCGCTCCTACGACATCTATTCGCGCCTGCTGAAAGAACGCGTTATTTTCCTGGTGGGCCCGGTCAATGACCAGACAGCCAACCTCGTGGTGGCACAGCTGCTGTTCCTCGAAAGCGAAAACCCTGACAAGGACATTTCCTTTTACATCAACTCCCCGGGCGGTTCCGTCACGGCTGGCATGGCGATTTATGACACCATGCAGTTCATCAAACCCGATGTTTCCACGCTGTGCGTCGGCATGGCGGCCAGCATGGGCGCGT
>DASXRN010000031.1:0-20961 GCA_036506595.1 Polaromonas sp.
ATGACCTGGGCGTTCAGGCCGCGGCGGCGCCTGCGATGCCAACGCCCTGCGCCTGGCTGCTGGGCGCCGACCGCGCGACCCAGCCGCTGCGCATGAAAACCGTTCATGCCAGCCACAAGGGCCTGTTTGGCGATGTCGCCATTGTGGGCGGCGAGGCCAGCCCTGGCAGCCACATGATGGGTGCCGCCCTGCTGGCCGCCCGTGCCGCGCTGCATGCGGGTGCTGGCCGGGTGTTCGTGGCCTTGCTCGGCACAGCCGCGATCAGCCTGGATGTGCAGCAGCCCGAGCTGATGTTCCGCAGCCCCGATGCGCTGGATTTGAAGCACCAGGTTGTGGTCTGTGGCTGCGGCGGCGGCGAAGCCATCAAGACCGTCATCGCCAAAGTGTTGTCGGCGGCAACGCGGGTGGTGCTGGACGCCGACGCGCTCAACGCCATCGCCAACGACCCGCAGCTGCAGACCCAGTTAACAGCCCGCCATCGCCGCGGCTACAGCACGGTGCTGACGCCCCACCCGCTGGAAGCCGCGCGCTTGCTGGGCAGCACGGCGGCCGAGGTGCAAGCCAGCCGCTTGACGGCAGCCCGGCAGCTGGCCGAACGCTTTCAGTGCGTGGTGGTGCTCAAAGGTTCGGGCAGCGTCATTGCAGCACCGGACCAGCAGACCTGCGTCAACGCCAGCGGCAATGCCCTGCTGGCCACGGCCGGCACGGGCGACGTGCTGGCGGGCATGATCGGGGCTTATCTGGCGGGTGGCATCGCGGCTTTTGAGGCGGCCTGCAGCGCGGTGTTTGCACATGGCCAGCTGGCCGATGCCTGGGCGGCCGAACAGCCGGGCCGGGCTCTCACGGCTTCTGCGCTGGCCAGTTATTAACCAGCTATTTATAGGCTATTCAATCAGCGCAATCAGTGGCTACACCAACACCATCAAGCCGATTTGCAGCAGCACCAGCAGTGCCAGCGCTGACAGGTCCACGCCGCCGACCACCGGAATCACACGCCGCAAGGGCGTCAGCAGCGGCTCGGTCAGGCGGCCCAGCAGGCCATAAGCCGACGAGCCAGGCTGGACCCAGGACAAAATCGCATAGCCCAGCACCAGGATAAACAGGGTTTGCAGCGCCACCCGAAGCAGCATCTTCAGCGCAAACGACAGCAGCGTGAACAAGGCCGTTGGCACCAGGTCGGGCGTCCAATGGGTGGCGCTGAGCAGCACGCCGAACAACAGGTTCCACAACAAGGCATAGGCCAGCGCCAGCAGGACGGCGGCCAGCACGCTGGCCCAGTCCAGCCGTGACTTCGTCACAGACTTTGGCAAGGCACGACGCAGGGGTTTCACCAGCCAGTTGGTCAGCGCCATCACAAAACTGCCCGGTTGCGCGCCGCTCATGTTGACCCGAACCCAGTTCATCCAGGCGCGGAGCAGCGCCGCAGCGATCAACAGGAAAAAAATAGTCTCAAGCAAAAAGGCCAGAATCCGGATCAGCATAGGGTCTCAGGTTGAGCAAAACAGTTGAATGCAGCTTGCAGGAAAAGCTTAACGGCGAGGCTTTTTGCCCTGCTTGCGGCTGGCACTGCCCGCTGCTTTTTTGACCGCCGCCTTGAGCGCCTGAATCGGTGACTTGGACGCCCTGCTGGTCGCGCTGGCGCTGGTACCAGGCGCACTACGTCCACCGCCCTGCGGCTCGGAACGCTTGGCGGAGCCCTTGCCGCCCTCCTTGGCGGCACGCTTGGCACCCGCACTGCGCGGCGCGGCGCGCTCCGGCGCGGGCAACTCGGTGGCATGGCCATTGGTCTTGTCCTTCATGGCGCGGCCCAACAGGTTTTCACCTTCGTTCACCAGACGGAAGTCGATCTTGCGGCCATCCAGGTCAACCCGGCTGACCTGCACCCGCACCCGGGTGCCAATGGCATAACGGATGCCGGTGCGCTCGCCGCGCAACTCCTGGCGGGCCTCGTCAAAGCGGAAGTACTCGCCGCCCAGCTCGGTGATGTGCACCAGACCTTCCACATACATGGCGTCCAGCGTCACAAAAATGCCGAAGCCGGTCGCCGCCGTCACCACGCCACCAAACTCCTCGCCCAGATGTTCGCGCATGTACTTGCACTTGAGCCAAGCTTCCACATCGCGGCTGGCCTCGTCGGCCCGGCGCTCGTTGGCACTGCAATGCAGGCCGGCCGCCTGCCAGGCCAGCTGGTCGGCCGTGGTTTTCTTGGTTTTGTGGGTAGGCTCCTTGACGCTGGCGGCCAGCCGCTTGGCAAGCTTGGCCACGGCTTCGCCCGGCGTGGGCAGGGTCGGCAACTGATATTTGCTCTTGCCCAGGATCGCCTTGATGACGCGGTGCACCAGCAGGTCCGGGTAACGGCGGATCGGGCTCGTGAAATGCGTGTAGGCCTCATAGGCCAGGCCAAAGTGGCCGCTGTTCATGGGCGTGTAGATCGCCTGCTGCATGGAGCGCAGCAGCATCGAATGGATTTGCTGTGCATCCGGCCGGTCCTTGGTGGCCAGGGCAATCTGCTGGAACTCACCCGGTGTCGGGTCGTCGCTGATCGCCATGCCTATGCCCATCGCCTTGAGGTAGTTGCGCAGCATCTCTTTTTTCTCGGGCGTCGGGCCCTCGTGCGCGCGGAACAGGCCAACGTGCTTGCTCTGCGCGATGAAGTCGGCCGAGCACACATTGGCAGCCAGCATGGCTTCCTCGATCAAGCGGTGTGCCGCGTTACGGGTACGCGGCACGATTTTTTCGATGCGCCCGACCTCATCACAAACAATCTGGGTTTCGGTGGTTTCGAAATCCACGGCGCCGCGCACGCCGCGCTCCTTGAGCAGGGCCTGGTACACATCGTGCAAATCCAGCAAATGCGGCACCAGCGCCTTGCGCTGCGTGGCTTCGGGGCCGCGCGTATTGGCCAAAATGGCCGCCACTTCGGTGTAGGTAAAGCGCGCCTGGCTGAACATCACGGCTGGGTAAAACTGGTAGGCGTGCACCTCGCCCTTGGCGTTGACCAGCATGTCGCAGACCATGCACAGGCGCTCGACATTGGGGTTGAGCGAGCACAGGCCGTTGGACAACTTTTCCGGCAGCATGGGAATCACGCGGCGCGGGAAATACACGCTGGTGGCCCGGTCGTACGCATCAATGTCGATGGCGCTACCGGTTTCCACGTAATGGCTGACATCCGCAATGGCCACCAGCAGACGCCAGCCCTTGCCGCGCCCGACCTTGGCCGGCTCGCAGTAGACGGCATCGTCAAAGTCGCGGGCGTCTTCACCATCAATGGTGACCAGCGGGATATCGGTCAGGTCAACGCGGTGCTTTTTGTCGACGGGACGCACCGCATCCGGCAAGGTACGGGCCAGGGCCAGCGCCTCGTCACTGAATTCATGCGGCACGCCGTATTTGCGCACGGCAATTTCAATTTCCATGCCGGGGTCATCAATCTCGCCCAGCACTTCCCTGACCCGGCCCACCGGCTGGCCAAACAGCGCCGGTGGCTCGGTCAGTTCGACCACCACAATCTGCCCGATCTTGGCGCTACCGGTCGCGCCTTTGGGAATCAGCACATCCTGGCCGTAGCGCTTGTCTTCGGGCGCCACCAGCCAGACGCCACTTTCCTGCAGCAGCCGGCCGATGATGGGGTTGGCCGAGCGCTCGATGATTTCGGTGACGCGGCCTTCGGGCCGGTTTTTGCGGTCATGCCGCACGATGCGTGCCTTGACACGGTCTTTGTGCAGCACCGCGCGCATCTCGTTGGGCGGCAGGTAAATATCCGCCTCGCCATCGTCGCGCAGAACAAAACCATGGCCATCACGATGGCCGGAAACAGTGCCCTCGAATTCAGCGAGGAGTCCGGACGATGCGCCGGTATGGTGGTGCGTTGTTTTGATAGGAAGTCTCTTTTCGTATTTTTTGTGATTCTGATGAGATGTCATCGGCAACAGTCTGTTGCTTTGGCAGCTCGAAGAAGGGAATTGTTGATAAAGGAATTGGCCATGTCTCTGAATCAATGTCTAGGTCAGATACTAGCCGCGAACTGTGAAAAGCCGATGCCTCCAGGCAGTGGAGTTGGCTTGGCAAGGAAAAATTTTCGGAAGATTGCGGCGCGCCTGCGACTTGGCGGTTTTGAAGCTTCGAATTTCCGCATGAAATTTGAAATATTTCAGGGGTGTGACCCATTAAGACATTAATGTGATGGTACACTGCTTGCTGTGCCCGGGTGGCGGAATTGGTAGACGCGCACGGTTCAGGTCCGTGTATCGCAAGATGTGGAGATTCGAGTTCTCTCCCGGGCACCAAAATTACTCAAGCTGTTCAAAACAGCATTATAAAAAGCCACTGCTTGCAGTGGCTTTTTTGCATTCCAGCACCATTCAATGAGCGCAACTTCTTTCCAGAATCAAAGAATCAGGCTGAGCGACTCGCAGACCCTGCAGTCTGCGTGCCAACCATATCCGCGCCTGATCTGAAAAATGAATCAGACCGGCACTGCCACCAGGTCGTGGCCCTGGGTTCCGACAATACGGGCCCTGGTGAATTCGCCCACCTTCAGCGTTTTGCTGATTTTCTCGGGCGGCAGCAGCTTGACCACGCCATCAATCTCGGGCGCATCGGCATAAGAGCGGCCCGTTCCACCTTTTCGACCCAGCGCCGGGGCCGAATCCACCAGCACCTGCATGGTGGCACCCACGCGTTGCTGCAGCTTCTGGCTTGAAACGGCTTCAGCCACCGCCATAAAGCGGGCGCGCCGCTCTTCACGCACTTCGAGCGGCAACATGCCGGGTATGTCGTTGGCGGTGGCGCCCTCCACGGCGCTATAGGCAAAGCAACCGGCGCGGTCAATTTTGGCCTCGCGCATGAAATCCAGCAGATGCTCGAATTCGGCCTCTGTTTCACCCGGAAAGCCTGCAATAAAGGTACTGCGAATCACGATTTCGGGGCAAATCTCGCGCCAGCGCGCAATGCGCTCCAGGTTTTTTTCGCCACTGGCTGGGCGTTTCATGCGCTTGAGCACATCCGGGTGGCTGTGCTGCAAAGGTACGTCCAGATAAGGCAGCACTTTGCCGGTCGCCATCAAGGGCAGGACTTCATCCACGCTCGGATAGGGGTACACATAGTGCAAACGTACCCACGCGCCGTAAGGCTCGGCGATTTCACCGAGCGTTTGCACTAGTTCCAGCATGCGGGTCTTGACCGGCTTGCCGTCCCAGAAGCCGGTGCGGTATTTCACATCCACACCATAGGCCGAGGTGTCCTGGCTGATCACCAGCAGCTCTTTCACGCCACCTTCGAACAATGCCCGCGCTTCGTTCAGCACGTCGCCGATGGGCCGCGACACCAGGTCGCCACGCATCGAAGGAATGATGCAGAAGGTGCAACGGTGGTTGCAGCCTTCACTGATCTTCAGGTAAGCGTAGTGCCTGGGCGTGAGCTTGATGCCGGCCACACCGAAAGCGTTGGGAACCAGATCAATGAACGGGTCATGCGGCTTGGGCAGGTTCAGGTGCACCGCGTCCATCACCTCTTGCGTGGCGTGCGGGCCAGTCACCGCCAGCACGCTGGGGTGCATCTGGCGCACCAGGTTGCCGCCGCCCTCACCCGCCTTGGCCCCCAGACAACCGGTAACGATGACTTTGCCATTTTCAGCCAGCGCCTCGCCTATGGTGTCCAGGCTCTCCTTGACGGCATCGTCAATAAAGCCGCAGGTGTTCACAATGACCAGGTCCGCACCTTCGAAGGTTTTGGAGGTCTGGTAGCCTTCGGCGCTGAGTTGCGTGAGGATCAGCTCGGAATCGGTGAGGGCTTTGGGGCAACCCAGGCTGACAAAACCGACGCGCGGCGCAGACTTGGAAACGGGAGAGGGGGTAGTGGAAAGGACTTCGCTCATAGCCTCTATTGTCTCAGAGCAGGCGGAGCAAGAAGCAAAAGACCGCTGAATGCCCCTTCTGAAGGGCCTTCTGACACCCCGTCGATGTCAGCGCTTCAGTCCAAAAGCCGAGAGCATTTGCTCACTTTGCTTTTGCATTTGCTCCTGCATTTGCGTAAAAACACTTTTGGACTGCTCGACATAGTTGCCCATCATGCCCTGCATCATGGGGGACTGGGCGTTCATGAACTGCGCCCACATTTCCGGACTCAAGCCCTTGGACTGCTCGGCCATTTTGACTTGCAGGTCCATGAAGCTCTGGACGTTTTTCTCCAGGTAAGCACCCATGAAACCCTGCATCGCATTGCCATAAAAACGGATGATATTGGCCAGCACGGCTTCGGTGAACATGGGCGCTCCGCCCGATTCTTCTTCAAGAATGATTTGCAGCAGAATGCTGCGTGTCAGGTCTTCATTGCTTTTGGCATCACGCACGACAAACAGCGCACTGTCCATCACCAATTGCCGGACTTCGGCGAGTGTGATGTACGTCGAGGTTTCGGTGTCGTAAAGCCGCCGGTTCGGATACTTTTTGATCACGCGAAGTGATGCCGCCTTGCCGGCAGCGGTTTTTTCGCTTGTGGCACCCAAAGCAGCCTCCGCAGCAGCACTGTCTTGTGAACGCGGTGCGCCGGATGGTGGATTGGTAGATTTGCTTTTTTGCACTGATTTTCCCTGTGAATGACCGCCTGCGCTAAAACACCGGGTAAGCGCCGGGACTCGATACATTCTAGGAAATTTGGATGTACACAATCCTCTTGGTTTACCCTGCGTGGTCAGAATGCACTACAAATAGTAGCACTCTGAAGCAGGAACCGTTTTTGGGAATTGGTAGGCGCGATTGGACTCGAACCAACGACCCCCACCATGTCAAGGTGGTGCTCTAACCAGCTGAGCTACGCGCCTAAAAATCTGTTTGAAGCATCTATTGTAGCAGGGCAAAACATCGGTCTTGCCCTGCTACCAAAAATTATCAAAAATAAGCACGCTGGCATTTCAGCGGGCACGTCAGCGCCTGCGGGCTGATCGCACCCCCGGCACCTCGGCCACTATGCCCAATACCTGTTTGAGCCGACTCGATTGCGCCACTTCCACCGTGAAGGTCATCCACGCCGTGCCGCCCCGGTTGTCCTTGACCGACTGCGTCTGCACACCGATCACGTTCATTTTTTCTTTGGCAAACACCTCTGAAATATCGCGCAGCAAGCCTTGCCGGTCGGCGGCTTCCACCGCCACATCGACCGGGTAAATCGAACCGTCGGGCGTTTTCGGTGAGTTCCACTCCACCGCAATCACGCGGTCAGGGCTGCCGCTGGCCATGTTGCGGAAATTGCTGCAGTCGCTGCGATGAATGCTCACGCCTTTGCCCTTGGTCACAAAGCCAAGAATCTCATCGGGTGGCGCGGGTTTGCAGCACTTGGCCAGCTGGGTCAGCAGCGAATCGATGCCGACCACCAGCACATTGCCCTTGCTGCTCTGGCTTGACCGGTCAGGCTGGCGCATTTTCTTGGCCAGCAGGTACTCGTCCTGCGACAGCACAGGCTCTGGAGGCCGGAGCATGTTTTCAATGGTGCGCAGCGACAACTCGTCTTTGCCCACCACCTCAAACAAGTCGTCCGCCGCCTTGAAACCCAGCTGAAGCGCCAAGTCGTCCAGCTTCATGGCCGTTTTGCCTTCACGCTGCAGCAGTTTTTCAACCGCCTCCCGACCCTTCGCCACCGTCTGCGCCATGGCCAGTGCGTTGAACCAGGCACGCACCTTTGATTTGGCACGGTGGCTGGAGAGAAAGCCGAGTTCCGGGTTGAGCCAGTCACGCGAAGGTCCGCCTTCCTTGACGGTGATCACCTCCACCGTCTGACCGTTTTGCAACGGTGTGTTCAGCGGCACCATGACGCCGTCAACACGCGCGCCGCGGCAACGATGCCCCAGGCTGGTATGCACACTGTAGGCAAAGTCCACCGTTGTGGCGCCCTGGGGCAGCTCCACAATGGCCGCGTCGGGGGTCAGCACGTAAATACGGTCTTCGAAAAGGCCTTTGTTGGCCTCGCGCGCGCGGGCGGCGGCCGGGCCTGACAGGTCGCGCTCCCAGGCCAGCAATTGCCGCAACACGGCAATCTTGGCGTCGTATTCGCTATTGGCCGAGACGCCACTGTAGCCCTTGGTGCCCGCCTCCTTGTAGGCCCAGTGTGCCGCCACGCCATGCTCGGCATGGTTATGCATGGCCTGCGTGCGTATCTGGATTTCAACCGCGCGGCCCGCCTCGTCACGCACCACGGTATGCAAGGACTGGTAGCCGTTGGTTTTGGGCTTGGCGATGTAGTCGTCAAACTCGCCCTCCACCGGGGTAAAGCGCGAATGCACAAAACCCAGGGCCGCATAGCAGCCCTTCACATCGGCGGCAATCACGCGCAGGGCACGAATGTCAAACACCTGCTCGAAGTCCAGCGACTTGCCGCGCATTTTCTTGACAATGCTGTAGATGTGCTTGGGCCTGCCCTGCACCAGCGCGGCAATGTTGTTCTGGTTCAGTTCGCGCTCCAGCTGCGCACGCAAGGCCTCCATGAAGCCCTCACGCTCTATGCGCTTTTCATGCAGCAGCTGGGCGATTTGCTTGTAGGTGTCGGGCTCCAGGAAACGGAAGGCCAGGTCTTCCATTTCCCATTTGATCTGCCAGATGCCCAGACGGTTGGCCAGCGGCGCAAACACATGCAGCGACTCGTGGGCCAGCGCCAGCGGAGCCGCCTGCCGGGTTGCCGCGTAATGGCGCAGGGTTTGCAGGCGCGAAGCCAGCCGCAGCATGACCACCCGTAAATCGCGCGAAAACGCCAGCAGCATCTTGCGCACGTTCTCGGTCTGTGCCGCCGGGTCGTCCAGCAGTTGCGCCTTGGCATTAGCGCTGCGCGCCTGACGCTGCACATTGACCAGCTTGGTGGTTTCAATCGCCAGTGCCGCATAGTTGGCGCCAAAGGCTTTGGTGATGACTTCCAGCGGTTTGTTGAGGTGCTGACAGGAATGCACCAGGTAGGTGGCGGCCTGCATGGCCTCCGAGCCGCCAATCCCCTTGAGAATGGCGGCCACTGCATCGGCATGCGCCAGGATGTTTTCGCCGGTATCCAGCGTTTCGCAGGCAATCAGCGGCTCGGCAAAAGCGCGCGCCCGTGCCAGCGCATGCGGCTGCTCCGGCAGGCTGTCGGCCGTGGCCGTCACGATGGAGGCGTTCGCGCCCTGAGGGACGCCTGATGAAGCGCCAGATAAAGTGCCTTGGGAGGCTGTCGGGCCTCCAGGCCCAAGCACATTGCTTTTCATGAAAATCAATCAAATAGTTGCCGGCATGAATCCCATGTGAATTCCGTGGTTGTGCCGTATCAATCAAGCAGAAAGTCCGCCACGGCCGCGACCTGGTCTTTCGCGATCAGCGTAGGCGCGTGCCCGACACCTTCAAACTCGACCAGGCGGGCACGCGGTCCGCGTTCGGTCATGGCGCGGGCGGTCTCGGAGGTCAGCAAATCGGACGACATACCGCGCGTGAGCAGCGTCTGGGCCGAGATGTTGTCGTATAGCTGCCAAAGCACGGCCTCGCCCTGCCGGGTAGAGGCTTCTGTGGCCTGTTTGAAAGGCACGGCGATAGCCGGGTCGTAGTGCAGCCGCAAGGCGCTGTCGGCAGCCTCCGACACCGGTTTGACCATGGGGCGCGACAGCGCCAGCCATTGCTCTCGTGTGTGCGGGCCAAAGCTTGAGGAAATCGCCCACATCGCATCGGCTGCGGCTTGCAAGCTGCTGAAATGCCCTGCCTGCCCCAAGTAATTGCCAATGCGCACAATGGCCGGCCACTGCAGGGTTGGCCCCACATCGTTGAGCACCAGCCGGCGCACAAGAACCGGCAAGGGCAAGCCGGGCTGGCCGCACAGCGCCATGCCAATCAAGCCACCCATGCTGGTGCCAACCCAGTCCAGCGACGTGATGGGCGACTGCGCATGCAGCTGGGCCAGCAAGGCCAGCATGTCGGCCGCATAGGTCGGAAGCTGGTAGCCCATGGGGTCTTTGAGCCAGTCACTTTCGCCGCGGCCCACCACATCGGGGCAGACCACACGAATGCCATTGGATTCGTTATGCCTGTTATGCCCTTGCGCAGCCTGATTGCACAGCGCCTGCGCCAGCACATCAAAATCGCGCCCCTGCCGCGACAGGCCATGCACGCACACCACCACATGGCCGCTGTCCGGCTTGCCCCATTGCCAATACGCCATGCGGTGGCTCCCTGTGGCATCGGGGCAGCTTAGGTAGTTCAACGTAGGTTCAATCATGTAGAAGCGATCCACTTCAAAGGCTTGATAATTGTTTGGGGAAAGTTTTCAGACGCACTGTGCGCATCGCATATCAACCATCGTAATTCATCCGGAGAATCCTCATGCTCAAAGGTAAAACAGCTCTCGTCACCGGCTCCACCAGCGGTATTGGTCTGGGCATCGCCAAAGCCCTGGCCGCACAGGGCGCCAACATCGTCCTCAATGGGTTTGGCGATGTGGATGGCCCCAAGGCCGAGGTTGAGGCGCTGGGCGTGAAAGTGGCCTACCACGGTGCCGACATGAGCAAGCCCGCCGACATTGACGACATGATGCGGTTTGCGGCCGCGCAGTTCGGCCGGGTCGATATTCTGGTCAACAACGCAGGCATCCAGCATGTGGCCAAAATCGAGAACTTCCCGGTGGAAAAATGGGACGCCGTGATCGCCATCAACCTGAGCAGTGCCTTTCACGCCACCCGTCTGGCCCTGCCCGCCATGCAGGCCGCCGACAACGGCAAGGGCTGGGGCCGCATCATCAACGTTGCGTCGGTGCACGGGCTGGTGGGTTCCGCCGAAAAATCAGCCTATGTGGCCTCCAAGCACGGCATTGTGGGCCTGACCAAAGTCACCGCCCTTGAAAACGCCACCACCGGCGTGACCTGCAACGCCATCTGCCCCGGCTGGGTGCTGACGCCGATGGTGCAAAAACAGCTCGATGCCAAGGTAGCCGCGGGCGGTATCTCCAACGAAGCAGCCACCGCGCAATTGCTCGGTGAAAAAGAGCCTTCGTTGCAATTCACGACGCCCGACGAGCTGGGTGCGCTGGCGGTGTTTTTCTGCTCCCCTGCGGGCAACAATGTGCGCGGCGTCGCCTGGAACATGGATGGCGGCTGGGCCGCGCAGTAATCCCGGACGTTACAGCAACCGGCTGACGTAGTCGCCAATCGCCAGCGAACTTGTCAGGCCTGGCGACTCGATGCCGAACAGGTTGACCAGCCCGGGCACGCCATGTTCGGCCGGGCCTTGAATCAGGAAGTCTTTGGCCGGTTCGTCAGGCGCCTGGATTTTCGGACGCAAACCGGCATAGCCCGGGATCAGGGCGCCATCCTGCAATGCGGGCCAGTACTTGCGCACCTCCGCATAAAACGCATCACCGCGTGCCGGGTCCACCACCAGGTCATCGGGCGAGCTGACCCACTGCACATCGGGGCCAAACTTGGCCTGGCCGCCCAGGTCAATCGTGAGATGAACGCCCAGGCCAGCCGCCTCGGGCACGGGGTAGATGAGCCGGGCAAACGGTGAACGGCCCGACAGCGTGAAGTAACTTCCCTTGGCGTAATGGCTGGGCGGCACACAGTGCGCCGGCAACCCGGCAAAACGCCGGGCCAGGGTTTGGGCCTGCAGGCCGGCCGCGTTGACCACGGTTTTGGCTTGCAGTTCCGTGCCGTCTTTCGCTATCAAATTAATAGCTTCTTGCGCACATTCTGCGTGGGCAAGGGGCGTATTTAGCACCACAAGCCCGCCCGCATTCTCGAGGTCGCCCTGCAGCGCCAGCATCAGGGCGTGGCTGTCCACAATACCGGTACTGGGCGAATGCAGCGCGGCCACGCATTCGAGTTGCGGCTCCAGCGCCCTGGCCCGTTCACGGCTCAGCAGCACCAGGTCATGCACCCCATTGGCAGCGGCTTTGGCGGTGATGCCCTGCAGCTGCGCCACTTGCGCCTCGCTGGTGGCCACAATCAGTTTGCCGCAGCGGCTGTGGTCAATGCCGCGCTCCGCGCAGTAGGCGTAGATCAATTCTTTGCCTGCCACACACAGACTGGCCTTGAGCGAGCCTTGCGGGTAGTAAATGCCGGCATGAATCACTTCGCTGTTGCGCGAGCTGGTGCCGGTGCCAATGGCATCGGCCGCTTCCAGCACCATGACCTCCCGGCCCTGCAGGGCCAGGGCACGCGCCACGGCCAGACCCACCACGCCCGCACCAATTACCACGCAGTCAACTTGTTCCATTCATGCCCCCTCAAAGCCTTCAATGACATTGACCGCATTGCTGCCCAGCGCTGCGGCGGCGTAACCGCCCTCCAGCACAAACACCGTCGGCAAACCGAGTGCGCCCAGCCGCTCGCCCAAACGGCTAAAGTCGCTGGTCTGCAGCGCAAATTTGGAGATAGGGTCTTCTGCGAAGGTGTCCAGCCCCAGCGAGACCACCAGCGCATCGCTGCGGTAGGCGGCAATGCGCATGCAGGCCTGCTCCAGCGCCTCAAACCAGCGCGCGGTGGTGCAACCGGCGGGCAGGGGCAGGTTCAGATTAAAGCCCGCGCCCTCACCCGCCCCGGTTTCGTCGGAGTGGCCCAGGTAAAACGGGTATTCGGTTAGCGGGTCGCCGTGCAGGCTGACGAACAGCACGTCGGCGCGCTCGTAAAAAATGCTTTGCGTGCCGTTGCCGTGGTGGTAGTCCACATCGAGCACGGCCACGCGGGCGGCGCCGCCATCGCGCAGGGTCTGGGCCGCCACCGCGGCGTTGTTCAAGAAGCAGTAGCCGCCCATGAAGTCGGGGCCGGCATGATGGCCGGGCGGGCGGCTGCAGCAGAACACGCCACGCTCGCCACTTTGACCACCAGCCAGCAAGGCGGCGGCGCTGGCGGCGGCATCGGCACCGGCCTTGGCCGCCGCCCAGGTGCCCGCAGCCAGCGGCGAGCCGTTGTCCATGGAATACAGGCCCAACCGGGCAATGAAGTTGACGGGCTCAATATCGCTGCGCAAGGTCCGCACCGGCCAGACCGAGGGAAAAGGCTGGCGCTCGTCGTTGCCGGCCTCCAGTGCCAGCCAGTCGCGCCAGGCGTGCTCTAAAAACGCGAGGTAGCGCGGCGCATGCACCTTGGCCAGCACGGCTCGGCTGTCGGTTTGCGGCATGCGCAATGTATGGCCGCGCTCCGTGAGGCGGGTTTTGACGTACTCAGCGCGCGCCGGAGTTTCAAAGCATGGCACACGTTCGCCCCGGAAAAACTCGAACTGGGGAGCATGTGCCTGGTGGCTGTCGTTAAAGAAAGTAATCATGATGTGGGCTTTCTGAAAGCACGCTCAGCCGCCTCACGCGCCTGCCGGGCTGGACAAAATCAGAGCATGCGCGGATCGGTCTTAAGCAGCACATCGATCAGCGAACGAAGATGGGCTTTGAGCGGCTCAAAACCCGGCTTTATCGCCAGCGTGTCTTCGCTCATATAGAGCTTGCGGTTGATTTCAAGCTGGATGCTGTGCCTATGCTCTGCCGGCTTGCTATAGCGGCGCACCAGTTCCACGCCCTTGTAGGGGTGGTTGTAGGCCACGCTGTAGCCCAGCGCGCTCAGGTGCGCGCATACCAGCCGGGACAAGGCCGGGCTGGCGGTGCTGCCATCGCGATCACCCACCACAAAGTCAGCATGTTTTTCACCGGGAAAATCCGTGGCATGGCTTGAAGCCACGGCGGGCATGGAATGGCAATTGATATGGATGCTGTAGCCGTGCTGGCGGTGCGCGGCATCAATGGCCTGGGCCACCGCGGCATGGTAGGGCTGCCAGCATTGGGCGATGCGCGTCTCGACTTCTGCCACGCTGAGCTTGCGCGCGTAAATGGCTTCGCCGTCGTCGGTGGTGCGCCAGATCAAGCCCTTGCCCAGACGAACCTTGGAGAGGATTTTCGGGTCGGTCTCTACCGGTCCAGGCCAGGGCGCGTCAAACAGCGTGACATCGATTTCGGTGGTGTTGCGGTTGGCATCGAGGTAGCTGCGCGGAAAGTGTGCTTCTATCCAATGTACACCCAGGGCATTTGCAAAGTCATAGAGCTTTTCTACATGCGTGTCTTCGGCGCAGCGCAGCACGGAGAAGTCGCAGGCAAATAGAAAATCGGCGGGGTAGTGGGTGCCGCTATGCGGCGAATCGAGCACCAGCGCGCTCGTGCCGGGCAAATAACGAACGAGTGAAGTCATGGTTTTCATTGTGACCGCCCCGGCACCCTTGCGGGTGCCGGGGCGGATGCTCAGCATATCGGCGGGGTGCTTCAGTCCAGACTGATTTTCGCAAACTTGGCGATACGCTGCATCTTGTCAATCTCTTTTGTGATCTGGGCCGCAAACTCCTCGGGCGAAGACCCGGAGGCAAACAGGCCCTGCCCCGCAAGCTTGGCCCGAACGGCCGGCTCCTGAAGGACCTTGACGACGGCTTCATGAATCCGTTTGACAACGGCCGGTGCCGTACCAGCGGGTGCCACCAGGCCAAACCAGGACGGATCATTGTTGGAAAACAATGAAAGCTCGGCATACGTGGGCGTATTGGGCAGCATATCGAGGCGCTTGCTCCATGAGACCGCAATCGCCCTCAGCTTGCCGGACTGAATAAAGGGCAAGGAAGAAGCCACCTGGTCGAAATACACCATCACCTGCCCCGCGACCACATCGTTCAGCGCCGGCCCGGCTCCCCGGTAGGGAATGTGAACCATGAAGGTGTTGGTCGTGCTTTTAAAAAGCTCACCCCACATATGGCCAATCGTTCCATTGCCTGGCGACGCGTAGCTGACTTTTCCGGGGGAGGCTTTGAGGTACTTGATCAGTTCGGCATAGTCCCTGACGGGCAAGGAGGCGTTGACCACCACCGCACCGGGTGCCTTGACCAACTCGGTCACCGCCACAAAATCCTTGATAGGGTCGTAGGGCAATTTCTTGTACACAGCAGGGTTGACACCATGCGTCGACAAGGTTGCCACGCCCAGTGTCAAGCCATCGGGCGCGGACCGACTCACTTCCGCCATACCGATGGAGCCCCCCGCACCGGCCCGGTTGTCCACAATCACAGGCTGCCCAAGAACGCGTGACAACGGTTCGGCCAATACCCGGGCCGTGATGTCGGTCGCCCCGCCTGGAGGAAAGGGAACCACCAGCCGCAAGGGCTTCGCCTGCTGGGTCCAACCCAGTCCTGGAAGTAATGAACTGGCCGTCATCGCCACAAGGCGTCGTCGTTGCATATGAGCTCCGTTATTAGTTTATCGAGCGATTGTGGAAGCAGACGGCGGTGCTATCAAATGAAGTATTCGACTTAGCTTATTCCTTCGTGGACTGAGCTCGCGATAAACTCCAGCCATGAAACGTCTCCAGCCGCCGACGCATCTGCTCAGGGCGTTTACGACGACTGCACGCTTTGGCAGCGTGTCCCGCGCTTGTGAAGCGCTGCATCTCACGCAAAGCGCCGTGAGCAAGCAAATTAGCGAGCTGGAACAAATCACCGGCGTGTTGCTGTTTGAACGGATTCGCAAACGGCTCACCCTGACCCCGGCCGGCGTGCGTTACGAAGCCGCCATCCGGCCCCTGCTGGCCCAGCTTGAAGCCGCCACGCTGGAACTCATCACGAGTGGAGATGGTGGCGGCGCACTGCACCTGTCAACCCTCCCTACTTTTGGCGCCAAATGGCTGATTCCCCGGCTGCCTGAATTTCAGCGGGGACATCCTCATATCGCCTTGCACTTTGTGCCTTATCTGCAGGGCTACGACTTCCGGCGCGCGGACCTGGACTGCTCGATACTGTTTGGCAACGGGCGCTGGCCGGGCGCAATAGCCGATTACCTCACGGGTCGCAAAGTCGTCCTGATCGCACCGCCGGCGACGCCGAATCAGCCACAACCACCCCAGGTACGAGAGGCACAAGATATCTCGCGCTTCACGCTGCTTCAACACGTGAGCGTTCCACACGCATGGCGGCACTGGTGTGAGGCGCATCAGGTACGCGGCGTCAACGCGCTGATGGGGCCGCAGCTTGACCAGTTTCACAGCCTGATCCGGGCCGTGATGGCGGGCATGGGCCTGGCGCTGGTGCCCCATTGCCTGGTCAAGGATGACATCGCAGCAGGACTGGTCTCGGCGCCGCTGGACGACGGCTATAGGGACGATTTGGGCTACTACCTGTGCTACCCGGAAGCGCGCAGCCACCTCAAGCCGCTGAGTAGCTTCCGGCAGTGGCTACTGGGCGCGGTTTGAGTTAAACAGGCATCGGGGTGGCCAAGCCGTCAAAGTCTCGGGCTGAAAATCATTTCAAAGCGCACCTGCGTCATAGGCCTGGCGCCTTCAGCACTGCAAAATCAATAGCTGTTTGCACCCACAGTTACTGGGCCGGCGCCTTGTTTTACCTATAAAACCGACGTTGCAGGCGTTGCCGGCTTCTCCTGCAGCCACCAAGGTGCCGGCGCGGCCCAAAGGCCGCTGGCGTGACCACACGCGACGTCCACCGGCACGCGCCGTGGCCAGTCGCGCGCCTCCAGCTCGTGCGTACAAAAATCGGGCGGATAAGTCGTTCCGCTATGCGTGAGTCGAGGACCAGAGCACTGCTTCAGGGCTGGTGGGTGATGAACTGCATGACCCGACTTTAGCCGCAGCTTTTTGGCCGCACGGCATCAGGCCCTTTCATCACATAACGAGAGGTAGCCCGAAACATCTTGTCACCCCGGCCCCGACCTGATAACCTAAATTTGAGTGCGGAGATTCGTCCACGAAAGGAAGCATCATGCAATCGTTGACTCGAAGCTTTTCAGGTTGCGCTCTGGCCAGAGCCGCGTTGGTGGCCGCGTTGGCCGCTGCCGCAGGCGCATCCACAGGCGCATATGCCCAAAGCAGCAACTATTCCTTGTTCGCGCCCGGCTCCACCTACATGGGCCTGGATGCGGGACGGTCGAACTACTCACTGGGCAGCGGCGCGGGTGGCTTTGGATTGGAAAAACGCGACACCACCTACAACATCTACGGCGGCGGCTACTTCAACCGCAACTTCGGCCTGGAACTGGGTTACAGCGACTTCGGCAGAGTCAGCCGCGCAGGTGGCAGCACAGAGGCCGAGGGCATCAATATGAGTCTGGTCGGCAGATTGCCGCTGAGTCCCTCGTTCAGCCTGCAGGGCAGGCTTGGCACGGTTTATGGCCGTACCAAAGTCACTTCAGCGCCCGCATCGGGCATTGCCTCCGGCAACGAAAGCGGATTCGGCGTGTCCTATGGCTTGGCGGCCGAGTATTCGTTCAACCCCAACTGGTCAGCGGTGCTGCAGTGGAATCGGTATGAGCTCAAATTCCCAGGCAGTGGTCGCGACCCTGTCAATGCCACCACGGTAGGTTTGCGCTACCGGTTCTAAGTCCCCAAAACCCGGCAAACCCGGCAAACCGGGCAAGCCGGAGCATCTCAACGCTATCAAAACAAGAGCATACCGCGCCCATCCCTTATGGGGCCGGAGCTGTTTTCTTTGCATCAACCGGCTTCGCAGGCGCTGCCAGCATCGCCTGCAGCAACCAGGTGCCGGCGCGACCCAAAGGCCGCTGGCGTGACCACACCGCATCCACCGGCACACGCTGCGGCCAGCCGCGCGCATCGAGCTCGTGCAAGCGCCCCACGGCAAAGCGTGTGACCATCCAGCGCGGAATGGCGGCCCAGCCAAAACCCAGCACCGCCATTTCCAGCAGCATCAGGTAGCTGGGCGCCGACCAGGCCCGACGTGCGGACGGCTGGGCCCCGCCGGCCAGTTCCAGGTAAGTGCCTAGCCGCAGCTCGCGGAAATTGGCCAGCACCTCAGGCGTGATGTCTTTCATGCGGGCCAGCGGATGGGTGGTGGCCACAAACAGCGTGATCTCCGACTGCTCCGCAATCGTGGCCGAGCCGACATCGGGCGGGTAAAGGCTTTGGGCCCCCACCACGCCAATCTGCGCACGCCCGGATTGCACCAGCGACACCAAATCGCCATGCTCGGCAATCAGGCATTCAAACTCCAGATCGGGAAAGCGCTGCTCAAACGCGCTCAGCATGTCTTCAAAATGGTCTGACTGGTAGGTGTCTGACCAGACCACGCTGAGCCTGGCCTCCAGCCCGCCGCCCAGCTGGCTGGCCGAGCGGTCCAGCCGGTCGCTGGCGGCCAGAATCTCCTGCACCTTGCCCAGCATCACCTTGCCGTGTTCGGTCAGCGTGGGTTTGCGGCTGCTCCGGTCAAACAGCGTGAGCCCCAGGTCGATTTCCAGATTGGCAATGGCGCTGCTCACGGTGGACTGGCTTTTGCCCAGTTTGCGGGCGGCCGCAGAAAACGAGCCCAGGGTCGCGGCTTCGGCAAAGGCGGTCAGGGCTTCCGGGGAGTGACGCATGGTTTGGCTCGCTGTTCGGGTCCACAGTCCATCTATTTTTTAGATGGTTATTGATTTTAAACTATCCAAAATAGCGATGAAAATACAGCCATCTGCCATTCATTGTTAGTCGAAAGTTAGTCGAAAGCCGCATCATGAGTCTCCAAAAATCAGTCAGGGAACGTTTTTTTCATGCCCTCGGCTTCGAAGTGCTGGCCATCGCCATTTGCGCCCCCCTGGGCGCCTGGCTGCTCGACTATTCGCTGGCGCACATGGGCCTGCTGACGCTGATGATTTCCCTGGTCGCGATGAGTTGGAACATGGTGTTCAACACCCTGTTTGACCGGGCCCAACGCCGCATGGGCTTCAGGCGCACCCTGTGGGCCCGCGCGATTCATGCCGTGCTGTTTGAGATCGGCCTGATCCTGGCCGTGGTGCCGCTGGCCGCCTGGTGGCTGGGTATTGGCCTGTGGCAGGCCTTGGTGCTGGATATCGGCATCGTGCTGTTTTTCCTGCCCTATACCTTTGCCTTCAACTGGACCTATGACCGTGTGCGCGCCATCGTGATTGCGCGCAGAAATCGGCTGTCGGCCGCCTGAAAGGTCTGAAACAAAAACAGGGCGTGGCGCTCGCGCGCCATGCCCTGTTTTCTTGTTGGCGATCAGTTATTGCTTATTTCATCTGCACCGCGCCGTTCACATTCACCAGCACTGTGCTTTTGCCGGCCTCCACGGGAATGGCTGAATCCGCCATTTCGCCCTTGGCCTGCATGGCCATCACGCGGGGGCGCGGGGTGTAACCCTGGTCGTTGGCATTGATGGAGACTTCGCGCAGCGTGTAACTGCCAAAGCCGAAGTTTTTGGCAATCTCGCCGGCTTTGGCCTTGAAGCGCTCAATCGCCTGGGTCTGGGCTTCGCCCTCCACCTTGGCACGCTGCTCGCGGCTGAGCGCAAAGCTGACATTGGCCAGTGTCAGGGTCTGGATTTTGCCGGCGGTGCTGGTGATGCGCGAAAAGTCCTTGCCTTCCAGCACCAGTTCGGTAGTACCTTGCCAGCCATTGATCTTGCCGTCCTTGCCATAGCGCGGATACAGGCTGAAATTACCGGTGCGCACGTCCATCTGGCCGGGCACGGCGGCCTGTTTGGCCTGGGCCAGCGCCGTATCGAGAGCCTGCTTGAGCTGGGTCTGCACCGCGGCGGCGTCGCTGCCACCTACCGTGGTGCTCATTGAAATCGACAGCAAATCCTGCTGCACCTCGACCGAGCCGCTGGCCGACAGCTGGGCCACGTTCTGCAGTGGCTCACGCGGAATTCCTTGGGAAAAAGCGGCCGTAGCCCCCGCCAATAAAGCGCAAGCAGCTATTAATTTTGTAGTGCGCATCAATTCGTTGACCTTTCGGGTTATAAAAAAGCGAGAAAAAAGTGATGAAAATCAGGTTTTAAGAAATTTGAGTGGCTCAAAGTGGCCGCGTGTGACGGTGTCCGGGTTCACACCCCACCAGTCTTTGGCCACGGTGGCATAGAGTTGGCGAAAGTCGGTGTTGTAGCTGGCATTTTGCGTGCTATCGAGGCGAGTCAGGTCAGGCGCTTGGCCATAAAGCCCGCCACGCACCGCACCGCCCGCCACAAAATGCGGCGCCACCGTGCCGTGGTCGGTGCCGTTCGAATTGTTCTGGCGCGCACGACGGCCAAACTCGGAGAAGGTCATCACCAGCGTGCGCTCCCATGCGCCCAGCTCGGTCAGCGCGCTTTTGAGGGCCGCCATACCCTCGGCCAGTTGCTTCATCAGGTTGGCGTGCGTACCCAGCTGGTTCTGGTGGGTGTCAAAACTGCCCAGCGTGAGCGTGATCACCGGCACACCGCCCTTCCCCGCTTGCGATGCCACCACCTGCGCCGCAGCCTTCACGCCATTGCCAAAAGCGCCCGGCGGAAATTGCGTGTTGAAGCTGTATTTTTCCCCGCGCAAGCCCTGCGCGGCCTGGTTCACGTCGTTTTCAACCCGCAGCAGATATTGAAGCGCCGGGTTGCCCTTGCCCTGTGATGCCTGCACGCCCTCCATGCCTTGAGCAAAGCGGGACTGGCCGACGAAAGCCTCGGGGTTGTTCAGGCTGACGGCGCGGGCACCGGCCAGCGGGCCAAACGCATTGCCGCCAATCAGCACCCCTTCGGTGGTGAAGCTGCCCCTGGCCGCAAGACCGGCTTTCATGCCGCGCGCGACCCAGCCATCGTCCAGGTATTCGCTGGATTTTGAGGCGGTTTCCCAGATTTCTATGGATCGGAAATGCGACAGATTGGGCTGCGGGTAGCCCACGCCCTGCACGATGCCCAGTTCGCCTTTTCCCAGAGCGGCAGCAGCGGCTTGAGCTCCGGGTGCAAGCCGGTTTGCGCGTCGAGCTTGATGACTTCCTCAGGCTTGATGCCGATGACCGGGCGCAACTGGTAGTAGCTGTTGTCGGCATAGGGCACCACCGTGTTGAGGCCGTCGTTGCCGCCCTTGAGCTCCACCAGAATCAGGATGCGATCAGCCTCCGAGACAGCGCGCTGGGCGCTGGCCTGGGCCCAGCCAGGTGCATGGGCAGACAGCAGCGCCGCACCGGTGGCGCTTGCAAACAGGCTGACGAAATTTCGGCGTTTCATGGGCTGC
>DASXRN010000032.1:0-8985 GCA_036506595.1 Polaromonas sp.
TGACGTTATGCTTGCTGGATGCCCCTCACCAAGACGTGTATGTTCGTAACCCTCGCGCTTTGTCTCAGCCTGGGTTTTGCTGATGCCGAGACTATTGCCGGCAAGGTTGTTGGCGTCGCGGATGGCGACACGGTGACCGTCCTGGATGCTGCCAAGGTCCAGCACAAAATCCGGCTGACGGGTATTGATGCGCCGGAGAAGGCGCAGCCGTTTGGCCAGCGTTCAAAGCAGAACCTTTCAAATCTTGTTTTTGCTAAACAGGTGGTCGTCGAAGCAGGTAAGTCCGACCGGTACGGACGTACTGTAGGCAAGGTCGTCGTAGGTGGCATTGATGCGAATTTGGAGCAGGTCAGGGCGGGGTACGCCTGGCATTACAAAAAATACGAGCGAGAGCAGTCCATTGAAGACCGCGTCGCCTATGCTGCAGCAGAGTCCAGCGCGCGGGCAGCCCGAGCGGGTTTATGGCGCGATGCAGTTCAGATGCCACCCTGGGACTGGCGCAGCTGTCGGCGCAAGCAGGCGGGGACTGAAGCCATGGATTGCGGAGCATTTCGCCGCTAGAGGCTAGGAGTCCTGAGGCCGTGATTGCTTGCCGATTCGCATGATGAAGGCCGAATATTTGCCGCTAAATGCTGGCATTTGGGAGGGAACTTGATACACTGCTTGATACACAGAGTCGTGTAACAACCTCTTGAAACCCGCATGGATACTGGGGTGTGATTGTGGCCAGTGGCTCCCCATCAGCCACCCCAATAAATACATGTTCCCATTGCTATTCAAACGATAGCAGTGGGAATTTTTTTGGCCTCGTGGGAATTGACCTGAAAAAAGGTGGTCATTGCAGGCTGCGCCTCAGGTAGGTCAATAAAAAAAGCCCCTCTTGCAGGGGCTTTTTTATTGGCTGTTTGGCTTGCCTGCTTCAAGGACTGAGCGGCGCCAGGTTGGAGGTGCGCCAGTATTCCCTGACCTGTTGCAGCTTTTCTTCAAAGCCACGGAAGTCGAGCGGCTTGCTCATGTAGCTGTTAAGTCCGCCCTTGAATGCCAGCACCGCTTCTGACTTCTCGCACGCTGAAGTCAACATGACAATCGGGACAAAAAATGTTCGGGGGTCGTCTCGCATGTGCTGCATCACCGCCAGACCGTTCATTCTTGGCATTGCAAGGTCCAGCAAGACCAGTTCGGGCTGATCGTCAGGGTTGCGGTTTATATGAATACCCTGGCAAAACAGATAGTCGAGCGCCTCCAGCCCGTTGCGAGCGGTCACGATATCGTGAGGCACGCCATTTTGTTCAAGGGTGGTCAAGATCAATTCGAGGTGCTCGGGGTTGTCGTCCACCACCAGCATCGTTGGTCTGCTCATTGGCTATCCTTTGGTAAAGAATATTTAATGCACTTTCACAGTGTATAGATGCCTTTGCCATCAAGACGGAGACTGCATTGTCAAAAAAGCCCGTATTCGAGGTTTTTTTACGGAAAATCTGCCTCAAAACCTGTCAGTTCACCATCACCAGTTTTCCCTTGACTCCCCGGGAGCCCATGTGGGCGTATGCTGCCTTGAGCTCGGCCATGGGCAGGGTGCGGTCAATCACGGGCTTGATCTTGCCTTGGGCATACCAGCCCGCCAGCTCGGTCATCATGGCGGCATTGGCCTTGGGCTCGCGTTTGGCAAAGTCACCCCAGAACACGCCGACGATGGAGGCGCCTTTGAGCAGTGCGAGGTTCAAGGGCAATGAAGGAATGGGCCCGGATGCAAAGCCCACCACCAGATAACGGCCGCGCCAGGCGATGGAGCGGAAAGCTGGCTCGGCAAAATCACCGCCCACCGGGTCGTAAATCACGTCCGGGCCTTTGCCGTCGGTGAGAAGCTTGACTTCGTCGCGCAGATTTTTACGGCTGTAGTTGATGGTGGCGTCCGCGCCAATCGAGGTGCAGAGCGCACATTTCTCATCGGTCGACGCGGCGGCAATCACGCGGGCACCGGCTGCTTTGGCGATCTGGATGGCCGCCGTACCCACGCCACCTGCTGCGCCCAGCACCAGAACGGTTTCACCCGCCTTGAGTTGCGCCCGGTCCATCAGCGCATGCGAGGACGTGGCGTAAATCATGATGAAGGCGGCTGCGTCCACATGCGGGAAGCCGTCGGGCAGCGGCATGCACAAGGCGGCTGGCGCAAGGGTGTGCGTGCCAAACCCGCCCGTGCCCGACAGACAGGCGACGTTTTGGCCGGGCCGCAGATGCTTTACGCCTTCGCCTACGGCCTGCACCACGCCCGCGTACTCGGAGCCCGGTACAAAGGGCAGGGGCGGCTTGATCTGGTATTTGTTCTGCACGATCAAGAGGTCGGGAAAGTTCAGGCTGGCCGCCTTGATTTCAATCAGCACCTCGCCCGCTTTGGGCTGCGGCGTGGGCAGCTCTTTCCAGGTCAGGGCCTCTACACCGGTGGGGTTTTCACAAAGCCAGGCTTGCATGGGGTGTCTCCGAAGATGGAAGTGATCAGAAAGACGAAATGTCTTAACTTGTGCATCATAGGCATAGTCGCTCGCGTGGCATCTGCAAAACCGGTGCGGGCTGTCACTGCCGTGACCGTAAAATCATTTCATGAAAATCCTCATTTGCAACGACGATGGTTACCAGGCCGCAGGCATCATTGCCCTTTATGAAGCCCTCAAAACCATTGCCGACGTGGAGGTGGTGGCGCCTGAGCACAACAACAGTGCCAAATCGAACGCGCTGACCTTGCATTCGCCGATGTATGTGCAAACGGCGGCCAACGGCTTTCGTTACATCAACGGCACGCCCGCCGACTGCGTTCACATTGCGCTGACGGGCCTGCTGGGCTACCGGCCAGACCTGGTGGTTTCCGGCATCAACAACGGGGCCAACATGGGCGACGACACCATTTATTCGGGTACCGTAGGGGCGGCCATGGAGGGCTATTTGTTTGGTATTCCTGCGATTGCGTTTTCGCAGACCGAAAAAGGCTGGGCCTATATTGATGTCGCGGCCCAGCGCGCGCGGGGCCTGGTGCAGCAACTGATGCCTTCGCTCGAAGTGGTGGCTGAAGGCGCCCAGCCGGCACAGCCGCCGTGGCTGCTCAATGTGAATATTCCGAATCTGCCGGATGATCAGATCCAGGGCGTCAAAGTGGCGCGGCTGGGTCGCCGCCATGCCGCGGAGCGTGTCATCACGCAGACCAGCCCGCGCGGCGATACCATGTACTGGATTGGTGGGGCCGGGCCCGTCAAGGAAGCGGGCGAGGGCACCGACTTTCACGCTACGAGTCAGTGTTTTGTCTCGATCACACCGCTTCAGGTGGATTTGACCGACCACGAGCGCCTGCCTTACTGGGCGCAAACGGCGGCCAAGCTGACACCGGCAACACAGGAAAAGTAGAGGCAAGCGCATGAAACCCAGCCTCAAACCACCGTTCAACCCCACCGCCAAAGCGCCTTCAGCGCTGGCTCGCCCGGCGTTTCCGGTGCGCCTGAAACCTGAGGCGGGTATGCCTTCAGCTACCAAATTAATAGCTGCTTCCGCCCATTCCGAAAGGGCTGGTGGCCAAAATGGCATTAAAAAACCAGCTCCAGCCGTTGCGCCAGGCGCGACCAGCGGGGTTGGCCTGGACTCGCAGGCGGTGCGTGCGCGCATGGTACACAAGCTCGCTGTACAAGGTGTGTCGGACGCACAGGTTCTGGCGGCCATGGGGAGCGTGGAGCGCCACCGTTTTGTCGATACGGCGCTGGTCAACCAGGCTTATGAGGACACCAGCCTGCCGATAGGCCAGGGCCAGACCATCTCCAAGCCGAATGTGGTGGCGCGCATGCTGGAGCTGCTGCGCCATGGCGCAACGGGCAAGCTGGGGCGCGTGCTGGAGATTGGGACTGGTTGCGGTTACCAGGCCGCCGTGCTCAGCCATCTGGCGACCGAGGTCTACAGCATAGAGCGGCTACGCGGCCTGCATGACAAAGCCCGGGAGAACCTGCGATTCTTGCGCCTGCGCAATGTGCACCTGCTGTTCGGTGATGGCATGATCGGTTATGCCAAGGGCGCGCCTTATGCGGCCATTATTGCGGCGGCGGGGGGCGAGGCTATTCCGTCCGCCTGGATAGAGCAACTGGCCATGGGCGGGCGCCTGGTTGCCCCCCTGCAAACCGCCCAGGGTGCACAGGCGTTGGTGGTGGTTGACAAAACCCCCCAGGGCCTGCGGCAAACGCTGCTGGAAGCCGTCCACTTTGTACCTTTAAAATCAGGCACGAGCTAAAGCTTGAGTCAAAATCAAGCCAAGATTAAAGTCAAGATTTAAAGTCAAGAAGACGAAAGAACTCATGAACCCAACCGTACGGTCGAACCGGGGCGCGTCTCCAGTCGCCTCAGACGCAGCTTACAGCTCCTCCTTCATGCCGGCTGTGCTCGGCAGGCTGGCACTGCCTTGCGCATTGGCTGCCGCAGTGCTGCTGGCCGCAGGCTGCGCCTCGCGTTCCGTGACCAATGCTCCGGTAGAAGATCGCGGCACGGGACTGTCGCGCCAGGTTCCCGGCGCGGTCGATCCCGGCATCGTCAAACAGCTGCCAGGTTTTGAAAATGCTGGAAAACCCGGTTATTACACTGTCAAGGCGGGTGACACCATGATCCGCATCGGCCTGGAAAACGGCCAGAACTGGCGCGATGTCGTGCGCTGGAACAATCTTGAAAACCCCAACATCATTGAGGTGGGGCAGGTGCTGCGCGTGGTGCCGCCCGCCGCTGAAAACCCGCAGGTGGTAACGCGGCCCGTGACATCCGGTTCGGCAACCAGCTCTACGGCCGCAGTGCCGGCCCAGGCTGCCAGCGCAGCCCGGCCAGCGCCAACGCCACCTGTGTCAACTCCACCAACGCCAGCACCGGCCAGCGCCAGCCCTGCGATGGCTGCTGCATCTTCTACACCTGTGGCTAACGGCGATGAAGACGTCGCGTGGATTTGGCCCGCACAGGGCACCCTGCTGGCAGGGTTTGACGAGGCAAAAAACAAAGGCCTCGATATTTCAGGCAAACCCGGTGATGCGGTGATGGCTTCCGCGGATGGCCGCGTGGTGTATGCCGGCGCGGGCCTGCGCGGCTACGGCAACCTGATCATCCTGAAGCACAACAACACCTTCTTGACGGCCTATGCGCACAACCAGACGCTGCTGGTCAAGGAAGACCAGTCGGTTAAAAAAGGCCAGAAGATTGCCGAGATGGGCAACAGCGACGCCGACCGCGTGAAGCTGCATTTTGAAATCCGCCGTCAGGGCAAGCCGGTTGATCCGGCCAAATACCTGCCCGCCAAATAAGCCGCTGGCGCTCATGACTAAGGAGTCCGGCCTCGGCCGGACTCCTTTTTTATTTTTGACGGGAATGACTGGCGAGCTTCCTTTAGCCCAGGCCGAGTTCTTCAAACACCCTGAAAGCCGCATAGGCATCGTTGGCGGCGTAAATCAGCTGTGCGTCTGACAGCCGGGCGTTGGCCCAGTTGGATGTGGTGGCTTTTCGGGATTTGATGAAGCGTTTGTTGAAAACAACAGCCACCGCGCCGCGCACGCCCATGTCTTTGCGGTAGCCGTTTTTCCTGAACACCGTGTTGAGGTCGAGCACGCCCTGCGGGTCCACGCCGAATTTGCTGATGAGTCGCTTGCGGTCGTCGCCGAGGCCAAAGCCGGCCTTGATGATGCTCGGTGATTCAAGCAGTTCGGCCACCACGCGGCGGCAATCCGCGTCATGGAGCTGAAAAATATAGGCTTTGTGGCGTGTGGCCAGCTGCACGATGTGCGGCCCGTCCGACAGCTCGTTTTTGGCAAAAGTGGGTTTCGACTCGGTATCAAAGCCCAGGGCTGTGACACCGCTCAGCTCTTGCAGCGCCGCACTGGCTTGCTCTGGGGTCGAAACCAATTGAATCTGGCCCAATTGCAGCCGCTCGAAAGGCTCCAGCAGCGCGATCTGTTCTTTGTCGGGTGTTGAAAGCAGCTCGGTCATAAGGGGTCCATGAGGGATATAAGGTCCATGCGTCAAAATAGGGCTCAAAGCCGATGCGGCGAGCTTACAGCCTCGTTCAGGTTCCCCCAGCGTTTCAACACACAGCACACCATGGCATCCGCACAAAGCATTACCACCGACCACTACAAGCTTTTCCCGTCGCCGCGCAACCGGCACCGGACGATATTCCTGCATGAGGTTTTTGTACCTTATCCCTACATGCTGATTGATCTGGAAAGCTACCACTTCAAAGGCAAATACAGCCTCTTCGCGGCTTGCCGGCTGGCTGACATGAAGATGGGGCAACTGGTCACGCTTGAACTTTCTGAAGACGAGATCAAGTTCAAAGCCAACTTTGTGCCGGATTGAGACATAAGGCCCATGATGAAAAGCAATCGAGCAGCGGGTGGGCTGGTTTATTCCACCGATGCCGGCCGAATGTGCCCGGTGTGCCGCAAGCCAGTGGCCGGCTGTACTTGCAGGCAGAAACAGGCCCTCCCCAAAACGGACGGCGTGGTGCGGGTTTCCAGGGAGACCAAAGGCCGCGGCGGAAAGAGTGTGACGCTTGTTAAGGGCCTGCCGCTGGATGCCTTGGCCCTGGCGCAGTTGGGCAAGCAGCTCAGGGCCGCGTGCGGCTCGGGCGGCACGGTGAAGGACGGCGTGATTGAAGTGCAGGGTGACCATTGCGATCTGGTGATGGACGCGCTGAAAAAGCAGGGCTATGCCGTCAAGCGGGCTGGGGGCTAGCGTGAACCCTGAGGACCTGCAGCTCTTGCTGATTCGCGAAATGCCTTTTGGCAAATACAAGGGGCGGCTGATTGCCGACTTGCCCGGCAACTACCTCAATTGGTTTGCCCGCGAGGGCTTTCCCAAGGGGGAGATTGGGCGGCTTTTGGCGCTGATGCACGAGATTGACCACAACGGCCTGTCGTCGCTGCTGGAGCCGCTGCGCAAGCGGTAGCGGCGGCTCTTCCTGGAAGACCTGGCGCAGGGTTGCCGGGCGGGTTCAGCTACCTCCGAACCAGTTGTAGCCCTGGTCTTCCCAATAGCCGCCAGGATAGGTGTTGGTGACGAAAATCGCTTGAATGTGTTTGGGATTTTTGTAGCCCAGCTTGGTGGGCATGCGCAATTTCATCGGAAAGCCGTATTTGGGCGGCAGTGTTTGCCCATCCCAGGTCAGCGCCAGCAGGGTTTGCGGATGCAGGGCCGTCGGCATGTCGATGCTGGTGAAGTAGTCGTCGGCACACATGAAGCCCACGTATTTGGCGCTCAGGTCGGCGCCCACCCGGCGAAGAAAGCTGGAAAACGAAACGCCGCCCCATTTGCCAATCGCGCTCCAGCCTTCCACGCAGATGTGGCGGGTGACCTGGTCAATTTGCGGCAGGGCACGCAGTTCGGGGAGCGACCACTTGCGCTTGTCGGCGACCAGGCCAGTGACCTCAAGGCGGTAGCTGCTTTCCTCGACTTCGCGCACTTCGCTCTCGCTGTAGTAGGCGTTAAACGGAAAGGGCCGCGTGATCATCGAGTCAGGATAGGTGGGCGCCAGGCGATTGGGGTCAAACAGCCAGCCCTGCACGTCATCGTTCATGCGGGAAATCCGCATCAGCGCCGCATCGACGCTTTCCTCGTCCACCAGCGCGCAACCCGTGAGCATGGAGAGGCCTCCCAGCGTGAGCGAGCGGCGCAGGAAGTCGCGCCGGGCGGGGTGGCTGATAGGGCCGGCATGGCTGAGGCGGTCGGCTGCTTCTTTCAATACCGCTTTGCCATCAAGCGCCAGGCGGGGAGGGGGTTTAATGACCATGTCATGCTCCTTAGCGACCGCGAATCATGTAAAGCAGGGTGCGCGGCACCAGCGCCACCATCACCAGGTGAACCGCGATAAAGGCGGCCAGCGCCGCCATGGCAAAAAAGTGGACCAGCCGGGCGCCTTCATAGCCGCCCATCAGTTCGCGCAGCAGCGGGAATTGCACCGACTTCCAGAGCACCAGCCCGGAGACAACCAGCAGCACGCTGTCGAGCATCACAAACAGGTAGGCCAGGCGCTGCAGCATGTTGTAGTGCTGCGGGTCTGCATGGCTGAGCTTGCCCCTCAGCGCGGCCCTCAAATCGTCGATCAGCGCTTTGGGTGAAAGGGGAAAGAACTTGCGCAGCAGGCGGCCGGTGACCAGGTTGAAAAGCAGGTAAAGAATGCCATTGATGCCCAGCACCCACATGGCCGCAAAGTGCCACTGGAGGGCGCCAGCCAGCCAGCCACCGAGCGTGATGTCGTCGGAAATCGCGAAGCCGAGAAAGGCGGTGGCGTTGTAAATTTTCCAGCCGCTCATCATCATAACGACCACCGCGATGGCGTTGAGCCAGTGCATGGCCCGTAACCATCCGGGGTGAATAACCTGCTTTCGGGAGTTCATCAATAATCCTTCTCGTTTGCCAACAAGGACTGGGGGCCAGACTTTCCACGGCAATTTCCTGCGTGTTGGCCATTGGTCGGTTGAGGAACCGGCTTCTTACAAGCTATGGGTATTTATTCATGGGAAATGGTACACCCGTTGAGGGCCCCGGGGCCGGGCCGCAGCGTTGCCCGGCGCTCAGTGAAACGCTGGCAAGCGGACGCCGGCCTGTCGCGTTGGGCTGAGCGTGCGCAAGCCGGCGGGTTGCTATGAAAAATATAGCTAATGGCGCCCGTTCCGATTGGGCGGGCAGCCATTTTTTCCATGCGGCTGCGCTGCAGCCTGGATTGCCGAGTTGCCTTCTTACAGTACCTTGCTCAGGAAGCGGCGCGTGCGTTCTTCCTGGGGGCGGTCAAAGATGTCGGACGGTGATCCTTCCTCAACGATCAAGCCCTCATCAATGAAGATCACCCGGTCCGCCACCTGGCGCGCAAAGCCCATCTCGTGGGTCACCACGACCATGGTCATGCCTTCCTCGGCCAGCGCCTGCATGACGGCCAGCACCTCGCCGACCATCTCCGGGTCCAGCGCCGAGGTCGGCTCGTCAAAC
>DASXRN010000033.1:0-5402 GCA_036506595.1 Polaromonas sp.
ATCGCCACCACACATGACCGTGAGCGCACCGTTCTGCGCGCCCGCCTGGCCGCCCGATACCGGCGCATCCATGAATTGCAGCCCGAGGGTTTTGGCGGCTGCGTAGAGTTCACGGGCGACGGTGGCCGAGGCCGTGGTGTGGTCGACAAAGATCGCACCGGGCTTCATGCCGGCAAAGGCGCCGTCGGCGCCCAGCGTGACCGAGCGCAGGTCATCGTCATTGCCGACGCAGCAAAACACAAGGTCGGCTCCGGCTGCGGCCAGGCGCGGCAGCTCGGCCCGCGCAGGCTGGGCCGCGGCGGCAAACTCGGCGCACCAGGCGGCGGCTTTGGCGGGGCTGCGGTTATAGACCGTGAGCTGATGGCCAGCGAGCGCCAGATGGCCGGCCATGGGATAACCCATGACACCCAGGCCCAGAAAGGCGACCTTGCGCGGGGAAGAAGGTTCGTAGGCTTTGGCGTTGGTGCTGTTCATGACCGTCTTTTCAGAATATACGTAGCGCGGCGTAGCGAGCGGGATGCAGTGCTAGGCGCGGGTGCCCGAAGGAAACCGGAACGTCAGGTACGTGAGGATTCCCTTTGGGCTGCAACGACGCAATGCGCCCGCGCAGTAGCCGTCACACAATGGCGAAGTGTTCGGTACCGGCGGCGAGGTCGATCGACTTGGCGCGCTGCGAGTTGAGCTTGATCTGCAGGCGCAAGTCGTTCACCGAATCGGCGTTGCGCAAGGCGTCTTCGTAGGTGATGTGATGGCCTTCAAAAGCGTCATACAGCGCCTGGTCAAAGGTTTGCATGCCGGTGTTGCGGCTCTTCTTCATGATTTCCTTGATCTCCGAGACCTCGCCCTTGAAGATCAAATCAGAAATCAGCGGTGAATTGAGCATGACCTCGACGACCGCGATGCGGCCCTTGCTGTCTTGCTTGGGCACCAGCCGCTGCGACACCAGGGCTTTGAGGTTGAGTGACAAATCCATCAGCAACTGCGGGCGGCGCTCTTCGGGAAAGAAGTTGATGACCCGGTCCAGCGCCTGGTTGGCGCTGTTGGCGTGCAGGGTGGCCAGGCACAGGTGGCCGGTTTCGGCGAAGGCGATGGCGTGTTCCATGGTTTCGCGGTCACGGATCTCGCCCATCAAAATCACGTCGGGCGCCTGGCGCAGGGTGTTTTTCAGCGCGGCTTCCCAGCTGTCGGTGTCCAGGCCCACTTCGCGCTGCGTCACCACACAGTTTTTGTGCGGATGGACAAATTCCACCGGGTCTTCAATCGTGATGATGTGGCCAAACGATTGCTCGTTGCGCCAGTCCACCATGGCGGCCAGCGTGGTGGACTTGCCCGAGCCGGTGGCGCCCACCAGAATGGTCAGGCCGCGCTTGGACATCACCACGTCCTTGAGGACCTGCGGCACGCCCAGCCCGTCGATGGTGGGCAACTGCGCCGGAATCACCCGCATCACCATGCCGACCTTGCCTTGCTGCACGAAGGCATTGACACGAAAACGCCCCACATTGGGCGGCGAGATGGCGAAATTGCATTCCTTGGTACGTTCAAACTCGGCGGCCTGCTTGTCGTTCATGATGGCGCGCGCCAGTGCCAGCGTATGGTTGGCATTGAGCGGCTGGGGTGACACCTTGGTGACCTTGCCGTCCACCTTCATGGCCGGTGGAAAGTCGCTCGTGATGAACAGGTCGCTGCCGTTGCGGCTGACCATCAGCTTGAGCAGGTCGTTGATGAACTTACTGGCTTGATCGCGCTCCATGAGAGCACCTCCTGTTAAGTGGATTCAGTGGCCGCCGAAGAGGCGCAATTGTGGGCCATGCAATTTTTCGCCGGGCCGCCCCAAGAAAAATTAGCCCCCTCGGGGCTGGAGCCTGCGGCTCCAAACCTGCTTGAGCAGGTTTGGACAGGCGACAGAGGCGAAGCGTCTCGCAAGCCGCGGCCTGCAAGGCCTCGCGCAATACACGAAGTGACAAGCGTGGGGGTCATAAGATCTAGCCGGGGAAGTTTTCCGGAATCTTGGCCTTGCCGCGCGCTTCTGCGGCGGAAATCACATTGCGCTTGACCAGCTCGGTCAGGTTCTGGTCCAGCGTCTGCATGCCCACGCTGTTGCCGGTCTGGATCGACGAGTACATCTGCGCTACCTTGGCCTCGCGGATCAGGTTGCGGATGGCGCTGGTGCCCAGCATGATTTCGTGCGCGGCCACCCGGCCCTGGCCGTCCTTGGTTTTGCACAGCGTTTGTGAAATCACGGCCTGAAGCGATTCCGACAGCATGGAGCGGATCATTTCCTTTTCTTCGGCCGGGAACACGTCAATGATCCGGTCCACGGTTTTGGCCGCGCTGGACGTGTGCAGCGTGCCGAACACCAAGTGGCCGGTTTCGGCCGCCGTCATGGCCAGGCGAATGGTTTCCAGGTCGCGCATCTCGCCCACCAGAATCGCGTCCGGGTCTTCGCGCAGGGCCGACTTCAGGGCCGCCGAAAAGCTCAATGTGTGCGGGCCGACTTCACGCTGGTTGATCAGGCACTTTTTGGACTCGTGCACAAACTCGATCGGGTCTTCCACCGTGAGGATGTGGCCGTACTCGGTTTCGTTGAGGTAGTTGACCATGGCTGCCAGCGTAGTGGACTTGCCCGAGCCGGTCGGGCCGGTGACCAGCACCATGCCGCGTGGCTTCAATGCCAGGTCGCCAAAAATCTTCGGTGCGTTGAGCTGCTCCAGCGTCAAAATCTTGGACGGAATGGTCCGCAGCACCGCGCCCGCGCCACGGTTGTGGTTGAAGGCATTGACGCGAAAGCGCGCCAGGCCGTCAATTTCAAAGGAAAAATCAACCTCCAGAAACTCTTCATAGTTCTTGCGCTGGGTGTCGTTCATGATGTCGTACACCATGGCATGCACCTGCTTGTGGTCCAGCGGGTCGACGTTGATGCGCCTGACGTCGCCGTGAACGCGGATCATGGGCGGCAGGCCTGCCGACAGGTGCAAGTCGGACGCCTTGTTTTTGACGCTAAAGGCCAGCAGCTGCGTGATGTCCATCCCGGGAATCCTTGAAGTTCTAAGGTTACAGAGCGAGGTTGATTGTGAGTTTACAGTTCGGATTATGACCATGATTGTGCGCAACCTTCAGCTTGTCCGTGACCGTATTACCACGGCCTGCTTTGCCGCCGGGCGCGACCCGGCCAGCGTGCGCCTGCTGGCGGTTTCCAAAACCTTTGGCGCCGAGGCGGTCTTGGACGCCATGTCAGACGGGCAGCGCGCGTTTGGCGAAAACTACATTGCCGAGGGCGTGGAGAAAATCCTGGCCCTGCAGGCATCCGGGGCCACGCTGGAGTGGCACTGCATAGGCCCGGTGCAAAGCAATAAAACCCGGCTGGTGGCCGAGCACTTTGACTGGGTGCAATCGGTGGACCGGCTGAAGATTGCGCAGCGGCTCAGCGAGCAGCGGCCGCCGCATTTGCCGCCGCTGCAAATCTGCTTGCAGGTCAACGTGGATGGCAGCGCCAACAAATCAGGCCTGGCGCCCGACGAGGTTCAGGCGCTCGCGCAAGAAGTCGCGCAGCTGCCGCGCCTGACCCTGCGCGGGCTCATGGCGATCCCCGAGCCTGCTATTGATTTTGTAGCTGCTTGCGCCGTCCACGCCAGGACGAAAGCCATTTTTGACCAGATAAACGCGGCCGGCGTGTTGCCTGCACCGATGGACACGCTGTCCATGGGCATGACGGCCGACCTGGAGGCCGCCATCCATTCGGGGGCCACCCTGGTGCGCGTCGGTACGGCGATTTTTGGCGGTAGATAGGCCCCCACGGTCGCTCACTTCGTGTAGCTCCCTGCCCCCCGAGGGGGCCGCTGCGCCCGCGGCCCGGCAAAGCCGGTTCCGCGGCCCCTGCTGGTGAAGAGAGCTCTTTGGTCTATTTTTTCGGAGAGGCGATGGGCTTGACGTTGCCGCAGTCCGTCGACAGCCATTTGCCCGAAGCGTCCATGTTCATCTGCTCGGCCTTGCCCCTGACCGTGGCGGTGGTCGCGATCTTCATCGTGTAAGCGGTGTCGCTCACGTAGGTGATCTGGCCTTCGCCGCTGGACGGCGGCTGGGCGCAGGTGTAGGAAAACTTGATTGCGTTGCCGCTGCGCGGCGAGTGGCTGGTCTCGCAGTTGCCCTGCTGTTGCGACGGCCTTTCGTTGCGCTCGGCCATTTCCTGGGTCATGCAAACCTTCACGCTCATGTCGACACCGCCGCCCGAGTTCAAGGTCATTCCTTGCTTGTCCAGCATGTCCTGCATTTGCTTGCGCTGTTCGGTCGGCATGCCGGCCATGGCTTTTTCCATCTCGCCCGAGCCCGTCTTGTTGTTGATCTCCCACAAACCCGGTTTCATGGTTTGCGCGGCAGCGCCGGTGGCCATGGCCAGTGTGATCGTGGCCAGAAAAGTGGGCTTGAATTTCATGGGCGTCCTTGTTGAAAAGACAAGTTTGGAGGGCGATCCCGCATTATTGCCAGCACGCACCGGTTGGCAATCCCTTCGCAGTCACCTTCACACGCCCAGCGCCAGCCGCGTGGTGTTTTTCACCTCTTCCATCACCGCATAGGTGCGGGTTTCGCGCACGCCGGGCAACTGCCACAGCACGGTGCCGGCAAACGAGCGGTAGGCCGCCATGTCGGCCATGCGGGTCTTGAGCAGGTAGTCAAAGCCGCCCGCCACCATGTGGCATTCCATGATTTCCTGGTGCACCTGCACCGCCGCCTTGAAGGCTTCAAACACATTGGGGGTGGTACGGTCCAGCAACACCTCCACGAACACCATCATGCCGGCGCCCAGTTTCATCGGATTGAGCTGGGCCGCGTAACCCAGGATGTAGCCATCCCGGCTGAGCCGCTGCACGCGCGCCAGCACGGCGGTGGGCGACAGGGCCACGCTCTCGGCCAGCTTGAGGTTGGAAACGCGCCCATCCTCCTGCAGGATGCTCAGGATTTTGAGGTCAATGCGGTCGAGGCTGACGGAAGGTTGCATGGAAAATGCGGTCTGGCGGGGCATCAGTGTAGCCCCGCTGCCGTGTCGCTTGCCTGCATTTTCGTGCGTGGCCCGTGCAAATTCCGGAGCCCCCGCACCGCGCCATGCAGGGCATGGAAGGCAGGGGGCCCGGACTCTACCTGGTTTTTGGCTTCTGGTTTACAGCACCTTGCCCAGGAAGGCGCGGGTCCGCTCATTGCCTGCCTTGGTAAAGATGGCCTCCGGGCTACCTTCTTCCACCACCAGGCCCTCATCAATGAAGATGACCCGGTCCGCCACCTGGCGCGCAAAGCCCATCTCGTGGGTCACCACGACCATGGTCATGCCTTCCTCGGCCAGCGCCTGCATGACGGCCAGCACCTCGCCGACCATCTCCGGGTCCAGCGCCGAGGTCGGCTCGTCAAAC
>DASXRN010000034.1:0-8105 GCA_036506595.1 Polaromonas sp.
ACGCCTGCCAAAGAGGCAACTGCAGCCGCTGCCGAATAAACTGGCAGACAAGTCGCGAAAGAACCCTTTCGCCTGTCCGCAAAAAGCAGCCTGAATTTCAGGCTGCTTTTTTTTCGGCCAAGACGGGGTGAGGTGAATACCGCAATCACCATCGCGCCGTCCAGTCAGCCACTTTTTTGAGCATCAAGCCGTTTTGAACAAACCCTCCCCCGCCATCATTGCCCAGTCTGCCGTGCATCGCTTGCCGCGGCTGGCGCTGCTGCTGTTTTGCGTGGCCTATGTGCTGCCGGGCTTTGTCGGGCGCGGGCCCTGGAAATACGAAGACATTGAAGCATTTGGCGTGATGCGCGAGCTGACCACGGCCGCCGCCAACTGGCTGCAACCTCAGCTGCTGGGTCGGGTCACCGGCTTTGATGCACTGGCGCCCTATTGGCTGGGGGCCGTGGCCATCAAGTTCCTGCCTTTTCTGGACCCGGCCTTTGCCGCGCGCATTCCGTTTGGCCTGCTGCTGACCCTGACACTGATTGCCAGCTGGTACGCCACCTATTACCTGGCCCGTAGCCCGCAGGCCCAGCCCGTGGCTTTTGCGTTTGGCGGCGAAGCCGGCCCGGTGGACTACGCCAGGGCCATGGCCGATGCCGGTTTGCTTGCGCTGATTGCCAGCCTGGGCCTGGCGCAGTTGTCCCATGAAACCACCCCTGCGCTGGCGCAACTGGGCTTCACTACGCTGGCTTTCTACGCGATGGCGGCCAGTCCGTCTCGCCCAGCGACCAAAAATCTGGGCCCCGCGCTGGCTTTGCTGGTGGGCCTCGCGGGGCTCGCCCTGAGTGGCGCGCCCACGCTGGCCGTGCTGCTGGGCACGGGTGGCGCCCTGGTGGAATGGGCCCATAGGCGCTGGGGAAGCAACAAAAGCAATAACACTGCGAATGGCCAAACCGGGGCGACCAGTCAGCAGCAGTCCTGGCACTGGGTGTTGTTGATTGCCGGCATCACACTGCTGGTCGCGCTGCTGGCCTATGGGCTGGACTTGTGGCGCTGGCGCATTCACCTGCCGGGTGACGGCGACCAGGCGGCCTGGAAAGACTGGCGCAGGCTGGGGCGCTTGCTGGTGTGGTTCACCTGGCCGACCTGGCCACTGGCGCTGTGGACGCTCTGGCGCTGGCGCTGGCAACTGGCGAGCCGCCATGTGGCCCTGCCGCTCTGGTTTGCCGGCATGGCGGTAGCCGCCACGCTGACCACCACCGCATCGGACCGCAGCCTGCTGCTAAGCCTGCCGCCGCTGGCGGCACTGGCGGCGTTTGCACTGCCCACGCTCAAGCGCAGCGTGGCCTCGCTGATTGACTGGTTCACCCTGCTCTTTTTCACCGGCTGCGGCATCATCATTTGGGTCGTCTGGATTGCCATGCAAACCGGTGTGCCGCGGCAACCTGCGGCCAACGTGGCCAAGCTCGCGCCCGGCTTTGAACCAAGCTTTTCCTGGTTGGCTTTTTTGGCGGCCGCAGCAGCCACCCTGGCGTGGACCTGGCTGGTTAAATGGCGCACCGGGGCACAGCGCGCGGCGATCTGGAAATCGCTGGTGCTGCCCGCCGGTGGGGCCACCCTGTGCTGGCTGCTGCTGATGACGCTCTGGATGCCGTTGCTCGACTATGCGCGCAGCTATGCCCCCATGTCCAGGCAGATTGCCAGCCTGGTCGACAAAACCGCCTGCGTCGAAATCTACGGTGTGGACAGCGCCCAGGCGGCGGCCCTGCAGTACCACGGCCAGCTGGAGCTCCGCCAGGCGAGTTCACAGGCGGCCTGTCCCTACCTGGTCGTGAATGTCGATGCCCAAGCAAACCTTGGCAATGCCGTGAACCTGCCCGATTGGGCGTTTCAGGCCACGGTGCGCCGGCCCACAGACAGAAGAGAAAATGTCCTGGTGTTCAAACGGGTGAGCCTTGAGCGCCGGGAAAAACCCTCCCAAGCGGCTCCCCGTCCTTGAGCGAATTCAAAATCATCAGCCAGCACGCGGCTACCGTGCTGGTGGGCCAGCTGGCCGTCATGGCTTTTGGCGTGGCCGACACCGTGATTGCGGGCCGCTACAGCGACGCTGCGCTGGCGGCTTTGTCGGTAGGCTCGGCCCTTTACATCAGTGTTTATGTCGGCTTGATTGGCATTGTGCAGGCCCTGCTGCCGATCTGGGCCGAGATGCTGGGGGCGCGCCAGCATGAGGCCGTGGGGCGTTCGTTGCGGCAAAGCCTTTACCTGTGCGCATTCATTACCGCAGTAGGCATGGCCGCCCTGCTGTTTCCCGGCCCCTTGCTGCGCTGGGCTCAGGTGCCCGAACTCATGCGGGACGAGGTATTGCGCTACCTGAGCGTACTCGCCTGGGCCTTTGCTCCGGCACTGCTGTTCCGCATCTACAGCACATTCAACCAATCCTTGGGCAAACCGCTGCTGGTCACCTGGCTTCAGGTCGGGGCCCTGTTGGTCAAAATCCCGCTGTCAGTCTGGCTTGTGGGTGGAGGGGCCGGCATCGCACCCATGGGCGCCGTGGGCTGCGCCTTGGCCACGCTGCTGGTCAACTACCTGCTGCTGGTGCTGTCGGTGGTGATGCTACGCACGCAAGCCCTGTACAAGCCCTTTCGCATCTGGCGGCCCATGGAGCGGCCAGACTGGTCGCAGATTGGCAGCTTTGCCCGACTCGGCATACCGGGTGGGCTGGCCTATCTGGTGGAAGTGACTTCCTTTACCCTCATGGCGCTGTTCATCGCCAGGCTGGGGACGGTAGCCACCGCCAGCCACCAGATCGCGGCCAGCGTCGCAGCTGTTCTCTACATGATGCCGCTGTCGATGGCCATTGCCTGTAGCGCCCGTGTGTCATTCTGGATGGGCGCGGGCCGGCCAGACTACGCCAGGCGCGTGGTTCTCATGGGATTAAAGCTGACGGCCCTTGCTGCACTTGCGCTGGCAGCTATCGTTTCAGTAGCAGGAAAACTGCTGGCGGGCTGGTATTCAGGCAACCCCGAGATTGTGGCGCTGGCCTCATCACTGCTGATGTGGGTGGCGTTTTATCACGTGGCCGATGCCACCCAGGCACTGTGCGCCTTTTTGCTGCGCTGCTACCGTATCACCATCACGCCGCTGGCGCTGTATGGCGTTTTGCTCTGGGGCCTGGGCCTGTATGGGGGCTATCAACTGAGCTATGAGGGCTTTGCAGGACGGGCCGCCACGCAGTCCGCCAACAGTTTTTGGGCCGCCAGCACCCTCGCCATCGGACTGGTGGCCACCTGCCTGCTAGGCCTGCTGTGGCACGCGGTCCGGCAAAGCCAGCCATCAAACCCCAGGGAAACTCAAGCAGCGTGAGATCGCCGAACGCGGGCTGCAGGGAAGATGAGTGAAAAGCACGAGCCCTGCCCCGGCTGGCTCTCTATGTGCAACTCAGCGCCGTGGCGCTGGGCCACGTGCTTGACGATGGCCAGGCCCAAACCCGTTCCGCCGGTTTCGCGTGATCGGCTGCGGTCTATCCGGTAAAAGCGCTCGGTCAGGCGCGGCAGGTGCTCTGGTGCGATGCCCGGCCCCTTGTCTTTGACCTTGAATTCACCGCGCCCATCTGCCAGCAGCGACCAGCTGACGCGAACCTGCCCGCCCACGGGGGTGTAGCGCACTGCATTCGTCACCAGATTGGACATGGCACTGTAAAGCTCGGTTTGCACGCCGGCGATTTCACACGCCGGGCCGGCTTCAAATTCCAGTTGATGCCCTTGTGGCGCAATCACCACGGACAAGGCCCTGGCCTCCTGTTCACATTGAGCCAACAGCGCGCCGGTGGTCATCCACTCATTCGCGCCGGGGAAGGGGCTACCCTCCAGACGCGACAGTGTCAGCAGGTCACTCACCAGCGTTTGCATGCGCTGGGACTGCTGCGCCATTAGCGTCAGGTAGCGGACGCGTTCAGGCTCTTTGAGCGGCAGGGTTTGCAGGGTTTCGATAAAGCCGGACAGCACCGTCAGCGGGGTGCGGATTTCATGCGAGACATTGGCCACGAAATCACGGCGCATGGCTTCCGCCAGTTCGACGGCAGTGATGTCGCGAGACAGCAGCAATTTGCGACCCTTGCCGTACGAATGCAGATGCACCGACAGCTTGACCGGCCTCGCCGGGGTACTGGCATTGCCCGGAATCACCACATCATGCGAAAAATTGCCTGAGGCCATGTAGGCCCTGAAAGTTGGCTCGCGAACCAGATTGGCAATATGCTGCAGCACATCGCGCTGGGCATCAAAACCGAAATGCTGCGTCGCCATCTGGTTGCACCATTCGATGCGCCCCTGCGCATCCAGCAGCACCACCCCGCTCGGAGAAGCCTGCATGGCCGCCAGAAATTCGTCAAGCCGGGTTTGGCTTTCCTGGTTTTGTTGATCGCGATTTTTCAGCAGCCGGCGGGTTCTGTCGGCCACTTCACCCCAGAGGCCGCGCAGGGCTGGCGCCGCGCCAACCAGCGCCGCCGGTGTTTCGTTGTTTTGTTCAGCGCGCAACCACCGAAGCAGGCGGGCCACATAAAAGCTGTCCAGCATCAGCCAGGCAAAAGCCCCCAGCACCACGCCCGGCCCAAACCCGTCTTTGGCGGCCGTGACCCAGCCCAATCCGCCGCCGACAACCATGCAGGCGGTAAAAATGACCCACCGATTGATCATGCTGCGGACTGTACCGCAGCAGTTGGGCTATGGGTAGCGGCTGGGGTGGCGGCAACGGCGGTCAGCCGGTAACCCGCACCACGAACGGTTTCCACCATGGTGCCGGCACTGCCAAGCGCTTCCCGCAAGCGCTTGACATGCACGTCGACCGTACGCTCTTCAATGAACACATGATCGCCCCACACCTTGTCCAGCAAGGAACTGCGGCTGTGAACGCGCTCGGCGTGTTTCATCAGGTAGTGCAGCAGCTTGAACTCCGTGGGACCGAGTTTGAGCTCCTGGTTCTGGAACGTAATGCGGTGCGTTGCCGCGTCCAGCACCAAAGCACCGACAGTGACGCTGTCATTCACCGATTCGGGCGCGCGCCTGCGCAGCACCGCGCGAATGCGGGCCAGCAACTCCTGGGTGGAAAACGGCTTGGTGATGTAGTCGTCTGCACCGGCATCCAGTCCGGCCACCTTGTCGGGCTCATCGCCCCGGGCCGTCAGCATCAAAATCGGAATACTCTTGGTACGAGCCTGCTTGCGCCAGTGGCGGGCCAGCGCCAGGCCGCTCTGCCCCGGCAGCATCCAGTCCAGCAAAATGACATCGGGCAGCACGGCGTCCAGTTCGCGCTGAGCCGCCACGCTGTCCTCCGCGACCACGGGCTCAAAACCGCCATGCCTCAGGTTAACGGCAATCAGCTCGGCAATTGCCGGCTCATCTTCAACAATCAATACGCGTGGTTGGTGTTTCATTGGCGCGTGAGGTTCATTGGGTTTCCCGCCGGGCCACCCCAAGGGAAACAGCGCCCCCTCGGGGGGCAGCGACGACACGAAGTGCGGAGTGTGGGGGCCGAAGTGCGCCGCGCAGGGCCGCCCCAAGCAAGTACAGCCCCCTCGGGGGGCAGCGCAGTACGCGAAGCGACAAGCGTGGGGGCTTCATTTGACCGCAGACTCAATCTGCTCCATGGGCGAGTGCCTGACATCCGCACCTTTGACAATGTAGATGATGAACTCCGCAATATTCTTGGCATGGTCGCCCACGCGCTCAATCGCCTTGGCCACAAACAGCAGGTCAAGACTTGGCGAGATGGTGCGCGGGTCTTCCATCATGTAGGTAATGAGCTTGCGCACAAAACCGTCGAATTCCTGGTCAATCTGGTCGTCTTCCTTGAGGATGGAGACGGCCACCGCCGTGTCCAGGCGGGCGAAGGCATCCAGCGCCTTGCGCAGCAGGCCGGAGGCCAACTCCGCCGCCACACGCAGATCGGAAGACGGCAGCGCGCGGGCCGAGCCGCTTTCGATGATGGACTTGACCATGCGCGCGATTTTTTCGGCTTCATCGCCTGCACGCTCGAGATTGGCCGTGGTTTTTGAAATCGCGATCAGCAGGCGCAGATCACGTGCCGTGGGCTGACGGCGCGCAATGATGGACGACAGCTCGCGGTCAATGTCGATTTCCATGGCATTGACGCGCGCCTCGGTCTCTATCACCTGGTTGGCGCTCTCGGCGCTGAACTGCGACAGCGCGTAGATGGCCAGGCGAATCTGGGATTCAACCAGGCCGCCGAGTTCCATGACGCGCGAAGATACGTCATTGAGTTCGCTGTCGAACTGGGTGGACAAATGTTTATCAGGCATCGCGTTCTTTCTGGTCAGTTGGGGACAGCGCTAAAGGTCTGTCCCGCAAATTCGTCTGTTAGCTCGTCTATTGGCTCGTCTGTTAGCCGAAACGGCCGGTAATGTAGTCTTCAGTCTCTTTGCGCTTGGGCTTGAAAAACAGGTCTTCCGTGGCACCAAACTCAACCAGGTCGCCCAAGTACATATAGGCCGTGTAATCACTGCAGCGAGCTGCCTGCTGCATGTTGTGCGTCACGATGACCACCGTGTAGTCGTTTTTCAACTCGGCAATCAGCTCTTCAACCTTGGCCGTGGAAATCGGGTCCAGCGCCGAGCAGGGCTCGTCGAGCAGCAGCACCTCGGGCTTGATGGCAATGCCGCGGGCAATGCACAGCCGCTGCTGCTGACCGCCCGACAGGCTGGAACCGCTCTGGTTCAGCTTGTCCTTGACTTCCGTCCAGAGCGCCGCCTTGCGCAATGCCCACTCCACCCGCTCGTCCATGTCCGAGGCATTGAGGTTTTCGAACAGCTTCACACCGAAAGCAATGTTGTCATAAATCGACATCGGGAACGGCGTGGGCTTCTGAAAAACCATGCCGACCTTGGCGCGAATCAAGGCCACGTCTTTCTTGGACGTGAGCAGGTTCTCGCCGTCAAACATGATCTCGCCTTCTGCGCGTTGCTCAGGGTAGAGCTCGTACATGCGGTTGAAAATACGCAGCAGGGTTGATTTTCCGCAGCCCGAGGGGCCAATGAAGGCGGTCACCTTTTTCTCGGGGATTTCCAGGTTGATGCCTTTGAGGGCATGAAATTTTCCGTAGTAAAAGTCGAGGTTTTTCACCGAAATTTTCGACTGTCCGTTCGGCTTTCCACGTGTTGCAGCGAGGGTATTCATCTTTAACCTTGTCTTGTTGGGTAGGCTGATCTGATCAGCGATCAGCTTTTGTGGCGCGTCAACACGCGCGCCAGGATGTTCAAACCAAGTACCGCCACGGTGATCAAGAACACGCCAGCCCAGGCCAGCTGCTGCCAATTTTCATAAGGGCTCATGGCAAACTTGAAGATCGTGACCGGCAAGCTGGCCATGGGCTGGCTCAGATCCGAGGTCCAGAACTGGTTGTTCAGTGCCGTGAACAGCAAGGGTGCGGTTTCGCCAGCGATACGCGCTACGGCCAGCAAAATTCCGGTCACCACGCCAGAGCGGGCGGCCTTGAGCGTGATGCTGGTAATCACCTTCCATTTGGGCGCACCCAGCGCATAGGCGGCCTCGCGCAAACCCGGTGGCACCAGTTGCAGCATGTTTTCAGTGGTTCTTATCACCACCGGAATCACGATCAAGGCCAGCGCAATCACACCGGCCCAGCCCGAAAAGGACTTGAAGCGGGACACCACCACCGCGTAAACAAACAGGCCAATCACAATCGACGGTGCCGACAGCAAAATATCGTTGACGAAGCGCGTCACCGAGGCTAGCCAGCCCTTGGGGTTGTATTCGGCCAGGTAGATGCCGGCCATGATGCCGATGGGCGTGCCCACAAACGTGGCGCACAGCACCATCAGAAGAGAGCCGTAAAGCGCGTTCGCAATGCCGCCAGGCTCATTCGGTGCGGGCGTCATTTCGGTGAAGGTCGCCAGCGCAAGACCGCCGACCCCCAGGCGTATGGTTTCCCAGAGAATCCAGAACAGCCAGAACAGCCCGAACGACATGGCCGCCAGGGACAGCATGAGTGCAATCTGGTTGACCCGTTTGCGCCGCGCGAACTTGGCCAGGCGCGCATCAGGCATCACGGCGCTCATGTTTTGGCTCCTTCATTTTTTCTCAGTTGAG
>DASXRN010000035.1:0-5213 GCA_036506595.1 Polaromonas sp.
CATTCACCTTTATTCGCCTGACCCGCTGCTGGCCGCCCGCTTTTACAGCAGCGCTTACGACATGGCCATGGAGCCCGCCGCCGACGGTTACCTGTGCCGCGGCCCCGGGCGCCAGGTGCAACTGTCAGTCGGTCCGGCCAACCAGCTCAGGTACGCGCAGTTTGCCCTGAGCAGTGCCGGGGCCTGGGAAGCTTTCACGGTGCGTGTGAAGGGGCTGGCGCATCAGGTTCTGCCCGCCGCGTATGCCGGTCATGCCTCTGCCATCGCTCTGCAGGACCCGGACGGCAATTTGCTGGTCTTCACGCCGCCCGCCGATGTGGAGGCTCCAAGCGCTGACACGCGGTTGCCGCCCGCCACGCTGCAGCACTTTGCGCTGCGCACGCCCAAGCTGCCGGCCATGCTGGACTTCTACACCGGGTCGTTGGGTTTTGTCTTGTCGGATGCCGTGAAGGATGCCGAAGGCGCATTGCGCGCCTGCTTTTTACGCAGCGACAAGCTGCACCATGCACTGGCGCTGTTTTTTGCGCCAGCCGCCTGTTTTGACCACCAGTCGTTTGAAGCGCCGGACTGGGCCAGCATGAAGCCGTGGGGCGACCACATGGCGGCGCTGCAGGTGCCCATCGTCTGGGGCATTGGCCGCCACGGACCGGGCAACGATGTGTTTTTCATGGTGCGCGACCCGGACGGGAACCTGGCCGAGATTTCGTCGGAGATCGAGCATTGCGCACCCGGCCGGCCTGCCGGGCTTTGGCCGCACGAGGAGCGCACGCTCAATCTGTGGGGCAAAGCCATTTTGCGCAGCTAGCGCAGCGGGAGTCACACACCATGGCAAGCACCAACCGCATGCTGCGCATCCTGGGTCTGTTTGACCTGGACCGCCCGGTCATCACGCCCGAATGGCTGGTCGAAGAACTCGGCGTGTCGCGCGCCAGCGTCTACCGTGACCTGGGCCAGCTCGCCCGCGCCGGCATGCTGGAGCGCGTGGCCGACCGCGGTTATGTGCTCGGGCCCATGGTGGTGGAACTGGACCGGCAGATACGCCTGGCCGACCCCTTGCTGGAGGCCGCCGAAGAGCTGCTGGGCCCGCTGGCTGAAGACACCGGCGGTACCGTGCTGCTGTGCCGATTTCATGGCAACAAGGTGATGTGCATTCACCAGGCCACCGCGTTAAAGGGCCGCAACCCGGCGCTGTCGGTGAGTTATGAACGCGGTCGTGCCATGCCGCTGTACCGCGGCGCGACTTCCAAAATCATTCTGGCCTACCTGCCGCAGCCCCAGCTCAAACAGCTTTGGACCGCCGAGCGCAAAACCCTGGTGGCGGCCGGGCTGCCCGACGACTTCGCGCAACTCGGCAAGGTTCTGGCCGGCATTCGCGAGGTCGGCCACTGCATCACCCAAGGCGAGGTCGACCCCGAAGCGGTGGGTTTTGCCGTGGCGCTGCGCGATGGCGAGCATTTGCTCGGGAGCCTGAGCATTGTGTTGCCCGCAGCCTCACTGAATGCGACCGTTCGCAAGACCACGCTGGCCCGTTTGCAAAGTACCGCGGGCCGTATCGAGGGCCGGCTGCAAGACCAGCGCCTGAAAGCCCGTGCAAGCAAAAAAACGGAGGCCTCATGAACGCCCCTTTACCTCTTTCATCCGTAGCGGCGCTTTCGGGCGACACGCATTTTCCGGTCGTCATCGTGGGCGCCGGGCCCACCGGGCTCATGCTGGCCAATCTGCTGGGCATCCAGGGCATCAAAACCCTGGTGATTGAGCGCAATACCAACACCGTGGGCGAACCGCGCGCCGTGACCATCGACGACGAAAGCCTGCGCACGGTGCAGGCCACGGGCCTGATCGGTGAGGTGCTGCCGCATGTGGTGCAGGGTTACGGCGTGCACTATTACTCGTGGCGCGACAAGGAGTTTGCGCGTATCGAGCCCAATGTGATGGAGCACGGCTTTCCCAAACGCAATGCGTTCAGGCAGCAGGTGCTGGTGGGCCAGTTGCGCGATGGCCTCCAGCGTTTTGACGAGGCGGCGATCTGGTTCGGGCACGAACTGGTGCGCTTTCAGGATGACGGCGAGGCCGTGCACCTAGAGCTCCGGCATACCGGTGAAGCCAAACACATCAGCTGCAGCTGGCTGGTGGCCTGCGATGGTGGCCGCAGCAGCGTGCGGGAGCAGCTGGGCATCAAGCTGACCGGCAGCACCTATGACGAGAAGTGGCTGATTGTCGATTTGCTGGACCGTACTTGCGCGTTCCGGCACACGCGAACCTACTGCGACCCGGCACGCCCGGCGATACGCCTGCCCGGACCGGATGGCACGCTGCGCTACGAGTTCATGCTGCATGAAGGCGAAGACCCCGAGCAGATGCTGGACGAAGCCCGTGTGCGCAGCTGGATCCATGCCCGCGAACCGGCCGACGCGACTCTGGCCATCACGCGCAAGGTGGTCTACGCCTTTCATGCGCGGGTCGCCGCGCGCTGGAAGTCAGGCCGGGTTTTTCTGGCCGGCGACGCGGCACACCTGACACCGCCGTTTGCGGGGCAGGGCATGAACAGCGGTGTGCGTGATGCCGCCAACCTGGCCTGGAAACTGGCCGCCGTGGTGCAGGGCCGGCTGTCGGCGTCTCTGCTGGAAAGTTATGAGCTGGAGCGCAAGCCGCATGCATGGTCGCTGATCCAGATGGCTGTTCGCATTGGTACTTTCATGCAGCCCAAATCGGCCCTGGTGGCCATGCTGACGCAAGGCGCGCTCAAGCTGTGCAGCGTGTACCGGCCGGTGCGCGACTATGTGATGCAGCTCAAGTTCAAGCCCAAACCACGCTTTGCCCAAGGCTTTTTCATTACCGGCAAAGAAGCCTCGGCGCTGGTGCCTGCGGGGCAATTGTTGCCCCAACCGCTGGTGGAGTTGCCGGGCGGTGTGCGTGTTGCCCTGGACGATGTGCTGGGCCCCGGCTTTGCGCTGCTTTCGCTGGCCGATGCCGACACAGGCGCCACGCTCGAAAGCTTTTCGTCAGCCGGACTTGCTTGCAAACATCTACAGGTGGTCTCGCAGGCCGACGATTTTCTCAGGGCCTCGGGCGCGCAGCAAGCACCCGACACCGTGCTGCGCGATGGTGACGGCACGCTCGAAAAAATCATCCGCAGTGCCGGCGCACAGGCTGTGCTGCTGCGGCCAGACCGTTATGTGCTGGCCTACCTCAACCGCCAGGACCCGCGCAGCAGCGCTGAGGTGCAGCAGCTGCTCCAGCAGTTTTCAAGCCCGCGCACCCCTGCGCGTTCTGACCAGCGTTCACACCAGTTCTCAAACGCGGCCTAGACCGCATCGCTTTATTAACTTCCGGAGACAAACCATGACCCGAGCTGCCCCTACCTTCCTCCTCAAAGCGGCCTTGACTCTTACATCCGCCATGTGGGCCCTGCTGACCGTGGCCGCGCTGCCAGCCGCCCACGCGCAGGACTTTCCCACCAAACCCGTCCGGGTCGTCACGCCTTTCCCGGCCGGCAGCGGACCCGAAGTTGCGCTGCGCCTGGTGGCTGACAAGCTCTCCAAGCTGTGGGGCAAGCCCGTGATTGTTGACAACCGCCCCGGCGCCAGCGGTTTTATCGCGATTGAAGCCGTGAAGCGCGCCAGTGCCGATGGCCACGAGTTGCTGCAGATGGACAACGCGCAAATGGCCGCGCAGCCCTTTCTTTTCAAAAAGCTGCCTTACGAGCTGCTTCGTGACTTTGAACCGGTGACGCCGATTTTTCGCAACTACTTCTTTGTGACGGTGCCGGTCAACAGCCGCTACAAAACCATGAGCGACCTGATTGCGGCCGCCAAGGCCGAGCCCGGCGCGGTCAACTACGGTTCGTGGTTTGTCGGCAGCCCCGGCCACATTGGCGCAGCCATGCTGGAGACCACCACGGCTACCAAAATGACGCATGTGCCCTACAAGGAAATGTCGCAGCTCTACGTGGCCGTAGGCAACCGCGACGTTGACTGGGCCTTTGGCAGCGCCGCCAGTACCGGTGCCATGCAGCGGGCCGGCAAGACAAGGTACCTCGCGGTGGCAGCGCCCAAGCGAGTCAGCGGTTTTCCGGAGGTGCCCACGGTGGCCGAGTCGGGCGGGCCGGCCGGATTTGAACTGAGTGCCTGGACCGCCCTGCTGGCGCCCAAGGGGACACCCAAGGCTGTCGTTGAAAAAATCCAGAAAGACGTGGCGGCCGTGCTGTCGGAGCAGGACTTGAAGGACAAGTACAGCGCCATGTACTACGAGCCTTACTACCTGAATTCAGCCCAGTTTCTGCAGCAGTTGCGTACCGACTCGCAACGCTACGGCGACACCATCAAGCGGCTCAACATCTCGCTGGACTGAGCCTGCAAATCCACCTGTCAACTCAAACGAAAGCACACCGTGAAAATTATCAGCTACCTTCATCAAGGCCAACCCGGTTGGGGCATGGTCACCGACGCCGGCGTTGTTGCACTGCACAGCAGCCAGTACCCGACCCTGCTCAGCGCACTGCAAGCCGGGAAACTCGACGAGATTGCAGCTTCTGCCGCAGGGCAGGCCCCCGGCCTGCAGCTCAGCGACATCCAGTTCCTGCCTGTGATCGCCGAGCCTGGAAAGATCTTTTGCGTCGGCCACAACTACGAAGAGCACCGCCTCGAGACCGAACGCGACAAGACCCAGCACCCGCTGCTGTTCATGCGCGTGGCCGAATCGCAAACCGCGCACCGGCAGCCGATCTTGCTGCCGGCCGAGTCCACCCAGCTGGACTACGAGGGTGAGATTGCCATCGTGATTGGCAAGGCCGGACGGCGCATCCGCCAGGCCGATGCCTGGGCGCACATAGCCGGTTACAGCGCTTACAACGACGGCTCCATCCGCGACTGGCAGAAGCACACCATGCAGTTCACCGCGGGAAAAAACTTCAGCGGTACTGGCGCGTTCGGCCCGTGGATGGTGACGCACGGCGAGATTGTCGACGGCGAAGAACTCACGCTGGAAACGCGCCTGAATGGCCAGGTCATGCAACGCACCACCACCGCATCCATGATTTTCAGCATCCCGGTGCTGATCGAATACATCTCGACCTTTACCTCGCTGCAGCCCGGTGACGTGATCGTGACCGGCACGCCCGGCGGTGTAGGCGCCAAACGCAGCCCGCCGGTGTGGATGAAACCGGGCGACCGGGTCGAGGTTGAAGTGAGCAAGGTGGGCGTGTTGTCCAACAC
>DASXRN010000036.1:0-2672 GCA_036506595.1 Polaromonas sp.
CCGCAAACCGCGCAAACGCAATAGGCACCACCGTGGCGGCCAGCGACGGCAAAGCCGCCAGAACCACCTGCCCGACCTGCAGCTCAGCCACATTGCGCACGGCTCGCACCGCTTCGTCGGACTGGTGACGTAGCAGCCGGACCTGCTCCACAAACACCTGCCCGGCGCCGGTGAGCTGCACGCTGCGCGTGGTGCGGTCAAACAGCCGCACCCCCAAGGATTCTTCCAGCCGCGAGATAAGGCCCGAAACCGCCGGTTGCGACAGATGCACCTGGTCCGCCGTGCGGCGAAAGCTGAGGGTTTCGGCCAATGCCAGAAAAACATCCAGCTCGCGGGCAGACCAATTGATAAGCATAGCTGATTAGTCTATAGAAAAAATCGCTTGGACGAAGCAATGCTGTTTTTCTAGACTGCTGGCATTTGAAGGAGACATCGTTTTGACACTGCTGCCCGACCATCCCCGTCACACCCACACCGTTGTTATCGGCGCAGGCACCATGGGTGCCGATGTGGCCATCGTTCTCGCCCGCGGCGGTTGCCGCGTAACGGTCGTTGATCCGCATACCGACAAGCGGGACCGGCTGGTGGCGCACGTACGGGCCGGTCTGGAACCACTGGGCTTGGCCGCCCGCGCTGGCAAGGTTCAGGCGGTGGCCACCCTGCAGGACGTCGCCTGGAGTGATGTGATGCTGGTGATCGAATGCATCCCCGAAAAGCTGGCGGCCAAACAGGCGCTGTTTGCGCAGCTGGTCCAGTTCGCCCCCGCACATGCGCTGCTGACCAGCAACAGCTCCAGCTTCCCCATCAGTGCCATCGCCCAAGGCCTGCAAACGCAGGAACGCATGCTGGGCCTGCACTTTTTCATGCCGGCCCACCTGGTGCCGCTGGTCGAGGTGGTGCTGGGCCCGCAAACCGATGGGACGCAGGCGCGGCAACTGTGCAGCTACATGCGCGGCTGCGGCAGCGTGCCCGTGCTGGTGCGCAAGGACAAGCCGGGTTTTCTGGCCAACCGCCTGCAGCACGCGCTGGCCCGCGAAGCCTTCGCCATGATTGATGAGGGCATTGCCACGCCGGAAGATGTAGACGCCGCCGTGCGTTTCGGCTTCGGCTTTCGTTACCTGGCCGCCGGCCCGGTGCTGCAGCGCGACCACGCGGGGCTGGACGTGCACTGCGCCGCCGCCGCAACCATGTACCCCAGCCTCTCCAGCACGGCTGAACCCGCCCGTGTGCTGCAGGGCCACGTCAACGCCGGACGCCTGGGCATGAAAACCGGCGCCGGCTTTTACGACTGGCCCGAAGAGCGCCGCCAGGCCGAACGCCTGCGCTACGACCGGTTGCTGCAGCAGGGGCTGGCTCTGCTGGCCGATGAATTACCGCCGCTTGATCGCACCCTTTGAAACAGCCCTGCCCATGACATCCCAACCCCTCATCATCACCGTCGCGCCCAACGGCGCGTACAAACAAGCCAGCGACCACGCGGCCGTTCCCCTGACCGCTTACAGCCTGGCGGCCACCGCCAAATCCTGCCTGGACGCCGGCGCAGCCATGCTTCATCTGCATATCCGCGATGCACAAGGCCGCCACAGCCTGGATGTGGAGGGCTACCGGGATGCGCTGCGCATTGTCAAGTCAGCCGTGGGCGATGCCATGGTGCTGCAAATCACCAGTGAAGCTGCCCGCGTTTACCAGGCGCCCGAGCAAATCGCCATGGTGCAGGCATTGCGCCCCGAAGCCGTGTCGGTGGGGCTGCGCGAGATCGACCAGCCGGCCATTGGCGAAGCGGGCCTTGCGGCGTTTTTTGGCTGGCTGGCACGCGAGCGGGTCATGACGCAAGTGATCCTGTATGACGTGGCCGACCTGCAGCGCTGGCACAGCCTGCGTGAGCGCGGCGTCGTGCCCGACGCCCCCTGGTTTTTGCTGTTCGTGCTGGGCCGCTACACCGCCGGACAAACCTCCAGCCCGCGCGACCTGGTGCCTTTTGTGCATGCCCACACCGGGCCCGAACCCTGGGCCGTATGCGCCTTTGGCGCAACTGAACACGCCTGCGTGACCGCAGCCGCGGCACTGGGCGGCCATGTACGCGTAGGTTTTGAGAACAACCTCCAGCTCAAAGACGGCCAGACCGCACCCGACAACGCCGCACTGGTCAAACAGGCTGCTGAAGCGGCCGCCAGCCTGGGTCGTCCACTGGCCAGCGCCCTCGAGATCAGAAAGCGCTTGGGCGCGACCTGAACAGTTTTTTCAATAATAGGAGACAACATGAAACGCACTGCATTTCTGAAACTGACCGCGAAGCTGGGCGCTGCTGCGGCCCTTTCACTGCTGGCACTGGCCGGCCAGGCTCAGGACAGTTACCCCAGCAAACCTATCCGCTTTGTGGTGCCCTACCCGCCCGGTGGCCCGACCGACCTGATGGCTCGCCTGCTGCAGACCGCACTGCAGACCCGCTTGGGCGTGACGGTAATCGTCGACAACAAGGGCGGAGCGGGAGGCAACGTGGGCAGCGCCGATGTGGCCAAACAGGCCCCGGCCGACGGCCACACGCTGTTGCTGGCGGCCAGCGGGCCGATGGCGGTGAACACCACCCTGTTTCGCAGCATGCCGTTCAATCCCCTGACCGATCTGGTACCCGTCATCCAGATTTCATCGTTTCCGCTGGTGCTGGAAGTCAA
>DASXRN010000037.1:0-15983 GCA_036506595.1 Polaromonas sp.
GGCGCAGCGGCGCGTTTTTTCCGCCGACAAGGTGTGGACTGCCTCGGCCGGGGCGGCGCAGATCGAGGCGTCGCGCCAGCTCTGGCGGGTGCCCCGTTTTGATCTGCTTCAGGTCCACAACCTGCTGGCCTGGCAGGAGCAACTGCCGCTGCTGCAGGCCATGAAAGCCGCGGGCCAGCTGCGCTATGTGGGGATCACCACCTCGGAAGGCCGCCGCCACCTAGAGATGGAGCAAATCATGCGCAGCCAGCGCATCGACTTCGTCCAGCTCAGCTACAACCTGCTCGATCGCGAGGCCGAGCAGCGGTTGCTGCCGCTGGCGCGCGAGCGCGGCATCGCCGTGCTGGTCAACCGGCCGTTCCGCCAAGGCGCCCTGCTGCGCCAGTTGCAGCGCCATCCGCTGCCGGCCTGGGCCAGTGAGATCGACTGCGTCAATTGGGCCCAGTTCGCGCTGAAGTTCGTCGTCTCTCACCCCGCGGTGACCTGCGCGATTCCGGCCACCAGCAATGTCGCCCACGTGCGCGAAAACACGGGTGCGGCGTTCGGCCGGATGCCCGACGAAGCGTTTCGCAGGCGCATGGCCGCCCACGCCCTGGGGCTGTGAGCCATGTCCGAATGGTGGACCTACCGGCTCTCCGACTTCCTGATGTTTTCACCCAGGACCTATTGGCGCCTGGTCGAGCTCTACAACCACGATGTCTGGCCGGCGCAACTGGCCGCGCTCGCCGTCGGCCTCTGGGCGATCTGGCTGGCCGCATCCCAACGCGCCGGTGCCGGCCGCGTGCTCGCGGCCCTGCTCGCCGCGGCTTGGCTCTGGGTCGGCTGGGCTTTTCATTGGCAGCGCTACGCAACGATCAACTGGGCCGCGCAATATTTCGCATTGGCCTTCGCCGTCCACGCCGGGCTGCTGGTCGGCCTGGGGGTGTTGCGCAGCGATACACACGCGCCGCCCGCTGGCGGTGCGATGCAAAACCTCGGCTGGCTACTGGCCATCACCGGCGTGGTGCTTTACCCGCTGGCCGGGCTGCTCGCCGGGCGCCCGTGGAGCCAGGCCGAGGTGTTCGGTACCGCGCCGGAGCCGACGGCGCTGGCCAGCCTGGGCCTACTGCTGGCCAGCGGGTACCCGCCATCACGCGCGCGCCGCTGCTTGCTGGCCGTCATCCCGACACTGTCCTTGCTAATCGGCGCGGCGACGTTGTGGCTGATGGCTGCGTGATCGCGCACTTTCAGTAAGAGACCGCATAGCGATAGCCGCGGTACCTCAGCACTGCGGTCTTGGCACGGATCTGCTCCAGCACCACGCCCGGGGCCGGCTCTGTGCCTTCGCCCAGCACCTGGCCATTGACGATCAGCATGCGCTGCGCGGGGTTGGCGGAATAGACACCGCCGCTGATGGCCAGCTTGGGCAACTCACGCTGTACATCGGCCGGCAATTCGTTGGCCGACAGCACGCGATCCGTGGCTGGCGTTGCGGGCGTCGGCGAGGCGGCCACCAGCGCCGAAGCCGGCTGTCGCGCCTCACGCAAAGGAGCTGCGGCTGGGGCCACAGGCGCGGCTGGGGCCCGCACTGGTGGCACTGACGGTGGCGGTGCCGCGGGTAGCACCGCGGCCGCAGGCGCAGCCGGCGCTGCCATGGGCGGCGCAGGCAGAGGCAGGGTCACGGCAGGCGCTGGGGGCGTCCCGGCCCTTGCAGCTGGCGAATACGGGACCGGTGGCACGACCGGTACAGCGACCGGTACAGCGACCGGTGGCGCGGCAGGCCCGGCCAGCTGCCATGCCGCCACGGCCAGCAAGCCGGCACCGATAGCCGCTGCGCCCCACAGCCAAAGCCGGGGCTGATGGCCCTCGGGCCGCTCGAGCGGCGATGCTTGCACGGTCTGGGCATGAATGCCTCGTGCCGGGTCACGCTCACGCTGGGCGTCGGCCTTTCGGAGTGCGTCAAGGATGTAGGACATATAGGGTCAGGGCTCGGTGCGAAGGCGCGGCTCGTCCACGCCGGCCGTGCGATTGAGTTGCATGAAGGTCAAGGGCCCCAGCTGGCCGTCGGCGGGCAGCCCCTGGGCCAGTTGAAAAGCCCGCACCCGAGTTCTGAGCGAGGCATCCAGCACGGGCCGGCCCGTCAGCGGCGCCGTGCCGTTCGCCGCGGCCAGCCGGGTCGCGACCCATTCGACGACAGGGCCACCCTGGCCATCAGCGAGGCGACCGCTGTAGCCCGCCGGAGCACGCCAGAGCGTGGCAAAGTCGCCTTGCCAGCGCGCGGCCAGCGCGGCCCGTGTGACGGTCTGCTCGGTGCCCCCGGCGCGCAAGGTCGCGCTGTCGCCGCTCAGGGCGGTCAGCAAGGCATAGGAGGGCGAGCCACTCTGGCGGTCTAGCGTGACGATGCCGGGGCGGCCCAACTGGCGGATCAACGCCAGGCTGGTGTTGCTGCTAAAGCACCGCACCTGTTCGCGCGACAGCGCCTGACAGGGATCGCCCTCACCGGGGCTCAGTTTCCAGGCCTGCGCCAGTTCGCGCCAGGCCTGCTCTTCGTCGCGCAGCAAAGTGGGCGGTAGTGGCGGTGGCGGCACGGGCTGAGTGACGCTTGCGGCGATGGTTGTGCCGGCTGCTGCGGACGCCACCGGCTTGGAGGCCGCAACTGCTGCGGCAAGCTTTGGCACGGCAACGGCTGCGATCTCGGGCGTGCGCGGCGGCGACGGCGGCGTCACGAGACGGGCCATGGCGACCAGCCCGGCGCCGGCGACAGCACTCAAGCCGACCAGGGCCAGGCCACGCCGCCAGCGCGACGCTGAAGAAATGGCGCGTGCCGGCGCATCGAACACCTCATCTGCCGCCTTGTCGACGATGGCGCGGCTGACCGCGGCCTGGCCGCCCGCAAAGGCGCCCAGCAAGGCACGATCGCACAGCAGGTTGATGCGGCGGGGCACGCCGTGTGCGAGTTGGTGGATGCGCTTGAGGCCCTTGCGATCGAACGGCAGCGCATGTTTCAGGCCCGACACTTCGAGACGGTGCTGGATGTACTGCGCCGTCTCGGCCTGGGTCAGTGCATCGAGGTGAAAGCGTGCGATCACGCGCTGCGCCAGTTGCTCCAGTTCGGGCCGCTGCAGCATGGTGCGCAGCTCGGGCTGGCCGATCAGGACGATCTGCAGCAGCTTGCGCTCGCTGGTTTCCAGGTTGGTGAGCAGGCGCAGTTGCTCCAGCACCTCGGCAGCCAGGTTTTGCGCCTCGTCGATGATCAGCACATTGTTCTGCCCGGCGGCATGGGCCTGCAGCAGGAAGGCGTTGAGCGGGTCGAGGTAGTCCTTGACCGTGGGCGGCATCAGGCCTTTTTGCGGCACCGAAATATGGAACTCGTCGCAGATCGACTGCAGCAGCTCAACCACCGTGAGCTTGGGGTTGAAGATGTAGGCCACGTTGCAGTTGGCAGGGATCTGCTCCAGAAAGCAGCGGCACACCGTGGTCTTGCCGGTGCCGATCTCGCCGGTCAGCAGCACAAAGCCGCCGCCACCGCCCAGCCCGTACAGCAGGTGCGCCAGCGCTTCGCGATGCCGGTCGCTCATGAACAGCATGCGTGGATCCGGAGCGATCGAAAACGGTGCCTGCGTCAGGCCGAAAAATGGCGCGTACATGGGCGACAAGGATACCGCATCGCGGTCATGGGGCGCTTCTGATAACGCGCGCCGCGCTGGCGGCGCTCTTCACCGTGATGCGTGCCACCGTGGGCGGCAACGCCTTGGTCATCAGATTGCCCACAACGCCCTACAGCCAGCCGACTGCGTAGAAAGTCGAGCGCGAGTAGCAGCATCAGCGCAATGCCCACCCCGAGCATCAGCACCAGTTGCGGCTCGCCGCTCTGGCTGGCGAGCACGCGGTCGAACACCTGCAACATTAAAGATTGCAGGAATCAGCAGCAGGTTAACGAACAAGGAAAGGCCCGCGACGTGGAGGAGCGGGCGGAGGATGAGCTTGAATAACTTGTTCATCGAATCCACGTCGTGGCGCTGGATGCCGCTCGGCGAGCAAGGCCCGCGCCCGGGTAGCAATTCACTGAATCTGCACATCCATGACAGTCAAAGAAGGAAATCACCTGTAACGAGAGAAATCGTGCCGATGAGATGGATCTCCATTTCCGCCGTGCCTATATTTCCGTCGGTATCGACTTGGATGACGGTGAAGTCATCGGCAGTGTCGGCAGCCGTGCCGTTGTCGTTGAAAAACCAATTCACGGAGTGGGCGGCGAGCGTCGACGTGTTGCCGGCGAATCCAAACGTGTCGTTTGCCGTGGAAGGGTCAGCGTCGATGCTGGACAGATCGATCTTGTCGCCACTGGCGAAGCCGACGATCGTGTCACCGGTGTCGCGGATATCCAGGAATCTGAAGGTGTCGTTGCCGGCGTTTCCCGTAAGCAGGTCTGCGCCGAAGCCCCCGATGATCACGTCGTTCGCCGCGTCGCCCTGGATGGTGTCATTTCCGGAGCCGCCGTAGATCGTATCGATCTCGGAGCCTCCTTTGATGAAGTCATCCCCAGAGCCGCCGTAGATCGTATCGGTATCCTGGTCCCCATCAATCGTATCGTTACCCGCGCCGCCGTAGATCGAATCGGTTCCGGAGCCGCCGGCCAGGTTGTCATCGCCCCCATAGCCATAAACAAAGTCAGCACCTGACTTGGCGTCAACGGTATCAACTCCATTGGTACCCACAATAATGTTGTCGCCGTTAATCGCGGGGGAACCCGGGACCACAAGCGAGGTTGCAGCGCCCGGGCCGGCCGCGTCAAAGTCGTTGGGGTCGGCGCCGTTGTAAACCGGCGGTGCAGCCACCGGACCATCGGCTGTTCCATTGATCGTGATGGTCATGGTCTGATCATCGGTGCCCGTGTGACCGTCATCGCCATGCACCGTGTACGTCAGGACGAGCGACTGGCCGGCCGCGAGATAGTCAAACGCATGCGTCCCGGAATTGAAGCTCCACGTGGCATTGTTCGTTGAACCAGGGTTGGCCGACGAGCTCACCGGAGCAATGCTCAGCATGGCCAGCAACTGTGCATTGGTCAAGCCCAGGTCCGCGGTCGTTCCGCTCGCGACGAGCGAGGTCACGGACAATCCCACTGAGTCAGACAGATCCGCATCAGTCACGGTCAAAGTACCACTCGTGCTCAAGCCGGCGTTGGTCTCGGTCAGCGACGCGGATGCGGTGTCAGTGGTGACCAGGTGAATGTCAGGCCCGTCGTTCGTGCCCTGGATCGTGATCGTCACGTCCTGCGTGTTGCTCGCCCCGGCCTCGTCGGTCACCGTGACGGTGTAGACCTCGGTCACGCTTTCATCGGCGCCCAGGTACTGCGCCGCTGCGTTGGTCAGGTCGTAGCTCCAGCCCACCGAGCCGGGCTCGGTGGCCGCGCTTTCACTGACGCTGCCCAGCGCAAACACGCCCAGCGCCGTCTGGCCGGCCGCCGCCACGAACGCCGCCGTGTGCGTATCGCTAAGGTCGACGTCGTTGAACACCACCGCGCCGCTGGCGCTCAGGTCCGCATCTTCAGTGACCGTGCCGGCCTGCGTGCCGCTGCTGATTGTCACCCCGTCGTTGGTGCCGGTCACCGTCACGGTGATCAGCTGATCGACCGTGCCGCCGTGGCCGTCAGCGATGCTGACGGTGAAGTTTTCCGTCGCGCTCTGGCCCTGCGCCAGGTACTGCGTGGCGCTGTTGGCCACGCTGTAGCTCCAGTTGACCGTGCCGCTGCCCACGCCTGTGGCCGGGTCCAGCGGATCGACCACCGCCGTCAGCACCCCGCCCAGCGTGTTGCCCACAGCCGCCGCCACGCTGGTGCTGTGCGCGTCGCTCAGGTCCAGGTCGTCGAAGGTGATCGTGCCGCTGTCGCTCAGGGTCGGGCTCGCCGCATCCTCGGTCACCGCCGCGCTGGCATCGGCCGCGCTGATCGTCGGCGCGTCGTTGGTGCCGGTCACTGTCACGGTCACGCTTTGGGTGGCCGACTTTCCGCAGCTATCCGTGATCGTGACAATGAACGTCTCGACCTTGGTCTGGCCAGCAGCGAGATATTGTGATGCCGCATCGTCAAGCGCGTACTGCCATGTCACCTGGCCCTGGCCATCACCTGTCGAGGCATTCGTCACGCTCGCCGTCATCGTGCCGATGGCGCCAGCCAGCGGGGCGACCGTGGCGTAATGCGTATCTGCCCAATTGAGATCGATGAAGTCAATGGCGCCGGAGGCGGTCATCGCATCGGTGCCTGATGGGGTTTCGTCGGCGTCCTCGACCACGTTACCAGCGGTTAGCCCCCCCATGATGAATGGCTGGTTGAGATCGCCAATGCTCGTGCCATTGACATACACGTCCAGCTTCTCCGTCATCTGAACCTTCAGCGTGGCAGACCCAAAGGTAAAGTTAAAGTCGCTGGCGCTACCGTTGGACACTTCTCCCTGCGGATTCATTTTCACGGCGCTCAGGAACTGGACATAACTCGCCAACTGCGCCTGCACGTTGTAGCTCGCCCACTGTGAAGCTGTCAGCTCGATACGAAGGGTGTCGATGCCCGAGCCCCCCGTGTAAATGTCGGCGGTCGCTCCGCCGATAAGGTTGTCGCTGAGGTTGTAGATCAGCGTATCGGCGCCCGATCCGCCGTTGAGGCGATCGCTCCCGGAGCCGCCATCCAGGATGTCGTTGCCGGCTCCCGAGTTGATGATGTCGTTGCCGCCACCGCCATAGATGTAGTCGGCGCCCGCCCCTCCATTAAGGTTGTCATTGCCAGCGCCACTGATGATGTCTGCCATGTCGCACTCCCTTCAGCCTCTGCTGCTGTTGTTAATGAAAAACTTGACCTATCACCCTGCCGCTCGGCCCAGGTTGATACATTTTTCAAAATTTTGCGACCAGTTGTAGCATCAGGAAATCCCCAGTTTTGCCCACGAAATAGGAGCCTGAAGGGATGCCTGATTCCAGCAAAACATGAGTCGGAGTGGTGTGGAAAGTCGCTTTTTCGCATGGGTGCTCGACATGGACGAATGTCGTATGCCCACGCTCTGAGAGAACCATTCCGGGATAGCCCTTAATTGGCAAGGCGTGCGCCAGCGCGACCGGCGCCCGGTATCAGTTACATAAACCCACGTTTTTTACCCACAACTTGGTAGTAGCAATTTGTAATTTTTGAAACCACCGCCGTAACAATGAAAGCTCTGCACAACTCCGCGCGAGTTCGTGGCGTGCAGGTTGGCATCGGTTACAAGGCGGGTTTTCCAGCCAATAGCCCGCCCGAATCCGTGCGATCACGGACCGCGTGGGGGTTGCGCAGCGCAACCCGCAGGCGCGCCTCAGACCGGCGCGAGCGCCGTGCGGCGGACCCGCCGCACGTTGAAGGCGCTGGCAATCAGCACCGCCTGCACCAGCGCCAGGCCGATGAACACGCTCTGGTGCTGCTGGTGGTCCATCAGGGTGCCAAAAATCAGCGGGGAGACCGCCTGGCCAATGTCCAGGCCCGAATACACCACGCCGTAAACGCGGCCCGTGGAGTTGGGCGGCGTGGAGCGCTTGACGATCAAGTCGCGCGACGGCCCACCGGTGCCGGATGCAAAGCCCATCAGGCCAAACAGCACAGGCACCATCAGGCCCGGCACATCCACCAGGCCCAGCACCAGTGCAATGGCGGCGGCCACGCCAAACCCCATGCCGACAGTGCGTTCGCAGCGCGTCGGGTCAGCCGCCAAAAAGCCGCCCAGCACCATGCCGCCGGCACTGCACACCATGTACACCGTCAGGCAGGTGGCCACCAGCCCCAGCGGCATGCCGTGCAGCTGGCGCGCCGCCTCGGGCGCAAAGGCCTGCACCACGCTCAGTGCAATGGCATAGAAAAAGAAGAAGGCAAAACACATCCACACCGCCGGAATGCGCAAAAAGTCAAAGCCTCCACTGTTGGCAACCGTAGCGCCCGCCTTGGCTGCAGCGGTTGAGGATTCAGATGGCAAATGCAGCTTGTCGCGGTTCAGCAGCAGCACCGCCAGCACGGCAAACGCCAGCACACCCGCGCAAACCAGCGCCACGCGCCACGAAAAAGCCAGCGCAATCGGCACCAGCATGGCCGGTGCCAAGGCCCAGCCCAGGCTGCCGGTGATGCCGTGCACGCTGTAGGCATGGCCCAGGCGCGGCGCGCTGACCTTGCGGTTGAGCAGCGTGTAGTCCACCGGGTGAAACACGCCATTGCCGACACCGGCCAGCACGGCAAACGCCGCCAGCATCCAGTAACTGGTGCTGACCGAATAGCCAAAGGCCGCGAGGCCCAGCAGCGTAAGGCCGCCAAACAGAATCGGACGCGGGCCAAAACGGTCGACCACAAAGCCCGAGAAGGCCTGCACCGCACACGACACGGCAAAGAAAAGCGTCATTAAAAAGCCCAGTTCCGCATAGCTAACATTGAACTCGTCCTTGAGCCAGGGAAACAGCGGTGCCAGCAGCAACTGGCTGAAATGGCTGATCAGGTGCGCCGTGCCGACCAGGCCAATGACGCTGGCGTCGCGGCGCAGGGAAACCGTGTCTGACGTGGGCAGACTCATGGAGCTTGAGGTATTCATAGCGCTATCGTAGTATTGGCCCCGTCTGCTGAAATGCGACAAAAAGCCATAATTCGGCGAATTTCAGACAAACCCTAAAAACACATCATGGCCCGCAACGCCAGCCTTCGCCTCATGCCCGTGGGCGACACCGACGGCTTCACGCCCAGCCGCGAGCGCCCGGTGCGCGTGCGCGCCCGCAGCATGGCGGCCGATACGCACTTTGAGCCGCACTCGCATGCCTGGGCACAGCTGGCCTACTGCGCCACCGGCGTCATGCAAGTCACGGCCGCGCACAGCGACCAGGCCGGAAGCGAGATCACCTATATCGTGCCGCCTTCGCGCGCGGTGTGGATTGCGCCCGGCGCGCGCCATCACGTCACGGTGCTGGAAGCCGCCGAATTCCGCGCGCTCTATATCGATGCCAGCGCCACACCCGAAGGCTGGCAAGGCTGCCGCGTGCTGGTGGTGTCGCCACTGCTGCGCGAGTCAATTCATGCGCTGGATGCCTCGCCTGCACGACCGTTGACGCCAGCGCGCGAGCAACTGCTCAGCAGCCTGGTGCTCGACGAAATCACCCATGCCAACACTCAGGCGCTGGGCGTTCCGCTGCCGCACCCGCAAACGGGCGACAAGCGGCTGCGCGCGTTGTGCGAAGCGGTGCTGCGCGCCCCGTCTGAGCGCGCCACGCTGGCCGAATGGGCGGCCGACATGGGGGCCAGCGAACGCACCATGGCGCGGCTGTTTCGCGATGAGCTGGACTTGAGTTACCAGCAGTGGCGCCAGCAGGCGATTCTGGCCCACGCCCTACCCCTGCTGGCACGCGGCCAGCCGGTCAGCCTGGTGGCCGCCGCCAGCGGCTACGCCAGCGACAGCGCGTTCTCCGCCATGTTCAAAGCCGCCATGGGGCAGCCACCCAGCCATTTTCAGAACAAAAACGGGCGCTAGCCTTTTGCCGATGGGCGAATATAGCTATCAAAACAATAGCATTCAGCATCATCAGGCCTGCTTCAGGCTACGCATTGCCTGAGCGATCTAAAGATCAGGGCGACCTGCCCCGATACCCCAATTGCTGTTCCACAAAGCCGTCAAAGGCCCTCAGCAAGGGTTGAAACGGTTCAACGCTACGCTCCAGTTGCATCAGCGCGGCGCAAGTCGCCTCCAGCGTGGAAAGCTGATCGGGTCTATGGGCTTTGCGGATCCGGTAATTTGAAGCCGGCATGTCCTGCAGCGACAGTCGCGGCAGGTGCTGCAGCAGCGGATTGAGGTAAAGCATCTTGCGGCTCTTGCGCCAGGTGCCATCCAGCACGATCAGGCGCAACCGGGAGGGATCCCGCAGCAGCTCGGGCGCGAGGACAGGCGGGGCCGGTATGTTCAGCGCCTTGTCTTCGGGCCGGTCCGGATACAGAAGAATGTTGTGCCTGGCGCCTTGCACCACGGTTTGCGTTGCGCTTTGGGGTTCGCACGGCGCGCTCAGCAAGGCCTGTTCGGTAAACACTTCGCCCGTCAGCATGCGGCTGTGCGGCAGACTCAGGTGCAACAGCCGCGCGCTGCCTTTGGCGTTAGCCACCTCCAGCGGGTGCTGCAGGATCAGTACCTCAACCCCATGCGCAGTCGGTGTAATCCACTGGCAAATACAGGCGCTTTGCGGGCGCAGGCAGATCGCGCAGCGCAAACGCCTGGGTGGGGATGCGGATGTCATGGAAGGATTTTAGGGAGATGCGGGTGTTCAAGATGGCGCTGGGCTTTGCCCGCGCTACCCGGCATGCCTCGTTGCGTCTTTCGCTCGAAAAGTGCGAACATGATGCTGTCATCCGCTTTGAATCGAAATTTGATGGGTAATTTGTTGGTGGCTCTGCAATTTGGCCTGCTTTTCGTGCTGGCAGCGTTAGCGGCAGGGAATGTCTTGCAGGGCGACATTCCCGCAGGCGCGTTGATGATGGCGGGGATCTCTGTCGCGCTCATCGTGTGGGCGCTTGTTCACAACAGGCCGGGGAACTTCAACATCCGCCCTACTCCCAAGTTTCGGGGCGTTATGGTTACAACCGGTCCGTACCGGTGGATTCGCCATCCCATGTACACGTCGGTGCTTCTGGGCGCGGGAGCGCTGGCCTGGACGTCCAGCACCTTCATAGGGTGGGGTACATGGTCAATGCTGGCAATTGTGCTGTTCATGAAATCAACACTAGAGGAACACGGGATGCGCAAGCAGCATCCTGGGTATGCCGCCTACACCCTTAGAAGCAAACGTTTTTTACCCTGGCTGTTTTAAAGACAGAAGTGGCCCCGCCAATCTGAACAGCGCTATCAGTGAAAACTCCGGGCGTAACGCAGGGCCGATGCAGGTCTGGCAAGAAAGGGTTCTTCAGGGTCAGGAAGTCAGCTCAGTCAGCTTCGCCTTGAGCGCCGCATACTCCGCGCTCAGCTCCGTGATGGTTTGCTTGAGCCAGGCAACTCGCAGCACCCGACCTCTTGCTGTGGGCCGAGCCACCAGAAATTCCTCAATAGGCTCTCGTGAATCCGCCATCGTGAAGAATATTGAGTCCGGTCATGTTATCGGAGAACGCTGACAGCAATCCTTCGACCGCAGCGGCCACCTCATCGGGTACGCCATATTTCTTCAGGGGAATATTCGACGTCTCTTCCGCAAGGCGTTGTGCCAATGTTGTCCCCGCCTTGGCCGCGCGCTTCTCAAGAGACGCGGCATACCCCGGCGTGAGCGTGCCTCCCAGGGACAGCGTATTCACGTGAATCCCCTGCTCACCCAGCGCAAAGGCCAAGGTCTTGGCTTCAGCCAGCCAGGCGCAACGAATTACGTTGCTTGAAGCGTAATGGCCCAAGACCTGCACCGATGAGATGCCCGAGATGATGACGATCTTGGATCGCCTGCCATTCGCAGGGTCAGGCTTCATGGTCGCAATGGCCGCCTTGAGCAGCGACAACGGGCCCACAAAACTGTTCTGAAGGACCTCGCGCCACTTGTCACTGCTTGGGAGCGGGTCGTTTGTGGGTGGGTCCTGCGGCGGCATCAAGACGGCTCCGTCCAGGATCACGTTTCTTGCGTTCAGTCCTTCGGCAAATTTCTTGACCGAGTCATCGCCCGTCATGTCGACGGAAATCCATGAGGAGGTGCCGGGATAGGTGTTCAACAGTTCAGTGCAGAGTGACTGAAGTTTGCCGGGATCGCGTGCCGCAAGAACGAGGGAGTTTCCGGCTTCGCCAGCCTGTGGCAGACGGCCAGACCGATGCCACCGGTCGCGCCTGTCACAAGAATCGTTTTAGATATTCCGGACATCATCCACTCCTTCCGCAAGGCTCAAGCTAGACGCCAAATGCATCCGCCGTTTTGGGTGGCTCTACCGCCCGCCACATGCTCTATTACCGGTGGCCAACCGCGCACGATTCTTTTGCATCCCTGAACCTGCTACTGAGGACTGGTTGACCGAGGCGTGTGTCGTGAAACAACGTCCCGACGGCGCTGAGTGGCATTACCCGGTAGGCCATCATGGTACGGGATGGGCCCGTGCTGATATCCGGACTCAACGCCCTCCCGAGAATCAAGTTCATGCTTCACCTGCAAGACCATCTCATCATGGTCTCCGTAGCGGACCTGTAGCTTGCAGAAAAGTCTTTTCAGGTTGTCGAGGTGCCTGGACATGGGCCTTCTCCTTGGGAATCCAGCAATATAAACCCAGTTGCGGATAGCGACAATCGGCACGTAGCCATATCTTGATTTCGGACAAATCGCAAACTTGTCAATTAATGTGACTTGCGTACGACGTTGTGTGTTTACGTGCCTCACCGCCGAAAAGTGAGGCATCGAATGACCGCATGCATGAGGAGCGTTTGTCCCAAGTCCTCTACCGACCCATCCATGCGGTTACGGACCCAGCCAGTGATGCCCTGCGCCCGCGCAATCAGGAAGTCAGCTCCGCCAGCTTCGCTTTGAGCGCCGCATTCTCCGCGCTCAGCTCCGTGATGGTTTGCTTGAGCCGGGCAATCACACCCTCGGGCGATTCGGGCTCGGTGCGCGCCACGGCGCGGGTTTCACGCACCTGCCGGGCGGCTTGCTGCAACTCCTTCCTGCCACCGGCCACGGCCGCCACTTGCGCTTCAACGGGCAGCGTGGCCACGGTGGCGGCCGCATTGATCGAAATGGTGCCCGACTTCACTGCGGCCACCAGTTCGGGCGCCGCCGACTTCTGGATCTTTTCAATCTGGCTGACGGTGTTGCTGCTGATGCGTGCCGCCTTGGCGATGGCATCGCGGGTGGGCAAGGGTTCTGGCGTCAGGGATCCCGGAACGGGTTCTGACACTGACGCGGACGACTCGTCGGCCGCAGGCTGCACGCGCGCGGCCAGGATGTCCTTCTTGCGCAGGGCCAGCACGCCGCGCTGGAAATCAGACACGCTGCGCCGCCCCAGGTGCTGGTCAATCATCCACAGGTGGACGTCGTCGATGGACTGGAACCGGCTGTTTTGCACGGTATTGAAGGGGATGCCGTGCTTGCTGCAAATGCCATAGCGGTTATGCCCGTCCACCAGCACATCGCCCCACAGCACAAGGGCATCGCGGCAGCCCTCGGCCAGCAGGCTGCGCTCCAGGGCGCTGTGTTCTTCGGGGGTCAGCGGATCGATGTAGGCGAGCAGTTCTTCGTTAACCGTGATGTTCATGGGTAGGCAGGCAGATAGGCAATGGCAGGGGCGCCATTCTAAAAGACCCAAGCCGCCATCGGGCAGCCGTCCGGTCATTTTCAGAACAAAATTTGGCTCTAGCCCAATAACTACGGACGCATATAGCTATAAAAACAGGAGCATCCGAGATAAACAACTGCACGTCGCTATCATTGGACCGATGAAATTTGTCGGCACAGTGATGACAGCGCAAGGCGCATTGCGGAGCGCCGCATGGTATCTGGCGCTGGCCCTGCTGGCCGCCACCGGACAGGCCCACGCACAGGCGACCGCGCCCGACCACCAATCGCTGCTGCGCGCACTGAACGCGGCGCGGCAGCAAGGCTGCGAAGGGCGCCCCGGCCCGGCCACCCCGCTGCGCGAAAACACCCGCCTGTCGGGCGCCGCCGCGCTCATCGCGGGCGGCAGCCAGCTCGAAGGCGCGCTGCAGGCAAGCGGCTACCGCGCCGTGCGGGCGGCGCAGATCACGCTGCGGGGTTATAGCGGGGCCACCGCGCTGGCGCAGGGCGCGGTCGACAACTCCTGCGGCATAGTCACCCAGGGCGAGCTGACCGAGGCCGGCTTTCACCAGCGCGGCACGCAAACCTGGATGGTGCTGGCCGCGCCCTTCTCGCCGCCCAGCACGGCGCAGGCCGGCGGCGTGCAGGCGCGGGTGCTTGCCCTGGTGAACGAGGCACGCGCCAGGCCCCGCCGCTGCGGCAACGACTCCTTCGCGGCGGCCCGCCCGCTGCGGCTCAACGCCACACTGCGCGACGTGGCCGACGCCCACGCCGCCGACATGGCACGCCACAGCTACTTCAGCCACACCGGCCGCGACAGCAGCCACGTGGACGGACGCGCCAGCCGCGTCGGCTACCCCTGGCGCGCCATCGGCGAAAACATCGCAGCTGGCCAGATGCAAGCCGAAGCCGCCGTGCAGGGCTGGCTCAACAGCCCCGGCCACTGCGCCAACATCATGTCGCCCGCTTACACCGAGATGGGCGCCGCCTTTGCGGTGAACAACAGAAGCGACGCAGGGATTTACTGGGTGCAGGTGTTTGGGGCGGCGCGTTAGCAGCAGGGCTACGTCACCGGGCTTTGTCAGAATAAATGGGCTCCAGCCCTTATATTACGGGTGCAAGTAGCTATAAAATATATAGCATCCAACTCCCCTATTGTGCGGAGCGCCGGACTGATAAGCCGTTGGTCGGATTCGCAGTGGGGTATTGGACGTACTGGTAACGACACGTTATTACTCCAAGTACACACGTGGTAGCGTGCACGGATTTGGCTTTATTGATAGAGCTAGCCCTTGTTGGCTAAGAAGGAAAAATCGTGTTTGAAAAAATTATTCTTCGCCGATCAGAGGACGGTCAATTACCGACGATGGGCGATCTGGCCGAAGCGCTGCTGTTTTATCAACACGTACACCTAGTACTTGATTATTCCTCGTTATTTAACTACGTAAACACAATTGGAATTGAGCAACTCATTCAGCTTCTAGACAAAAAGACTGTTTCTGCCGTGTACTGCCGCGAGATGTTGGGAGCGCAATCTCAGCAGATCGGCGCACTACTGCACCATAACTTCGTTGGAATGGAATTGGCCGGACGGCAGGACAGTCCAAAGCGCTTTACAGCGCAAGAATCCATCGAAGATATTCTTAAAAAAACTGGACAATATTCAAATCGCGCAGCGCGAAAAATTTCAGAAAAGTTTCTGGAAAAAGTCCCCATAAGAAGTCTCACAGGTAAAGATTTTCTGCATGGAAACACCAATGGACTAATTGATGCGGCTACGGCAGATTTGTACGAACCTACTTTTATTGCTGAAGCGTTCTCCCGAACGTTGAATTGCACGCCAGGATTCGTCGGATTATCTTCTTCGCTGGCGATAGAGGTGCAACCAACCCACGCGGGATTTACGATATTCTCAAACCTGGATCTCAAGCCCACCAACGAAGCAAGGGCTCGGCGATCTCCCGCCCTAGAACCACTGACAGTCGCCCACCTGCTTTCGGAGATATTTTCAGCTCGCTCAGATACCATTTTGGCTGCGCATTATGGAGGCGACTTTAGAACGTCTCGAGCTGGCTCAAGCATCATTAATCTTCAGTATGAAGAACTGATGCGACGATCAGGAATTAACCAGAACGAAGTGAGGCTTTTTCAAGAGGTGATAGTGAATGAGGGACGATCGTTGAAAGAGGTAATAGATAAAGGTGAGCGGTCATTTGATGAATTTTTACTTGTTCTAAACAAAGCAACTTTGTTCCGTAATTGGTCGAGCGGCGTTCACCCCGACAAATCGATGGTTGCCGAATATTTGAAGGAAGGTAGTCGACAGGGATGGATAGAGAGTCTGCCGGGTAAGGGGCTACGATTTGTAATCGGTAGTGCCCTCGATTTAAAAGTACCTGGCGCTGGTACGCTTTTTAGTTTGGCCGAGTCTCTTCTTATCGAAAAGATGATGAAAGGCTGGCGTCCCAACCATTTTGTGGACCGGCGACTCAAACCGTTCGTCAACGTATAAATGGACGTGAGGCGCACCGGGGCCATTTGCCTTGAAGAGCCCACAGTCGCAGCTGTGCGCGTTTTCAGCGATGTTCGAGGCGGCCATGGGGCAGCCGCCAAGTCATTTTCAGAACAAAAACAAGCTACAGCCCAATATCTACAGTCATAATAAGCTATCAAAACAATAGCAAATAGCCCTACAGAAAAAGCCCAGGATTGTTAATCCGTAGGCCCCTGATTCGCGC